>JAJZNB010000114.1 GCA_021848085.1 Actinomycetes bacterium | reverse complement strand
CGGTGGCCGCCGGACCGACTCGCCGGGTTCGCTGGGGCCTGCACCACAGCGTGGTGGCCGGTGGCATGGTGGCCGTGCTGGCCCTGCTGAGCGCCGGTCCCCCCGAGGCGGGGGCCCTCGACGCCGCCCACCAGGCGGCGACGGCGAGCGCCGTGCGACCCGCCGCGGAGATCCCGACGCGGCCGCCACGTCGCATCGGCCCGCCGGCGGCACCGGCCGCGGCCGGCCGCACCCCGGCCGCGGCCGCCGCCAAGCCCGCACCGGCGCCGACCCCGACGTCCCCATCCACCCCCAGCTCCGCTCCGTCTCACAGCCCCGCTCCGTCTCACAGCCCCGCTCCCGCTCCCGCGCCCAACCCCGCACCGGCACCCAGCCCCGCACCGGCGCCGGTCTCCGAGCCCGCTCCGGCCGCGGTGCCGGCGCCGGCGGTCCCGGCCGCCGCCCTGGCCGACCCGCCGGCCAACATCCCGCCGTCGCCGAACTTCCTGTCGGTCTGCTCAGGAACCCACTACGACAACTCGCCGGCCTGCGTGCAGGCGGCGGTGGCCGCCTTCGACCACGCCCGGGCCACCGAGGGGCTCGGGCCGCTGGTGCTGCCCAGCGACTGGTCGTCGTTGACCCCGGCCGAGCAGCTGTTCGTGGTCACCAACCTCGAGCGCACGGTGCGGGGGCTGGCGCCGATGGCCGCCATGGCCACCAGCCTCGACGCCGCCGCCGTGGGCGGCACCGAGCAGAGCCAGGACCCGCTGCCGCCGGCTGGCTTCCCGGCCAGCCAGTGGGGGTCGAATTGGGGCGGCGCCTTGGGCAACCCGCTCGAGACGGTGTACCTGTGGATGTACGACGACGGGGTCGGCTCCGACAACGTCGACTGCCACCAGGCCGGCGACGCCGGCTGCTGGGCCCACCGCCACAACGTGCTGCTGCCCCTGTCGTGCCAGGACTGCGTCATGGGCACCGGCTTCGACGCCACCGGCTACCAGGGCTATCCGGCATGGGCGGAGCTGCTGGTGGAGACCAGTGGCCAGCCGCCGGTGGACTACACCTGGCAGCAGGCGCTGGCCGCCATGCCGCGCTGAGCGGCGGCTGGCCGCCATGCCGCGCTGAGCGGCGGCTGGCCGCCATGCCGCGCTGAGCGGCGGCTGGGCGGCTGGGCGGCTGGGCGGCTGGGCGGCTGGGCGGCTGGGCGGCGCTAGCCGACCAGGGCCGCCTTGGCGCCGACCCTGACCTGCAGCGCAGCGCGCAGGCGGGCCAGGGCGCTGGCGTGCAGCTGGGACACCCGGCTCTCGCCCACGCCGAGCACCTGGCCGATCTCGGCCAGGGTGAGCCCTTCGAAGTAGTAGAGGGTCAGCACCGTCCGGTCGCGCCGGTCCGCCTGGCGCAGCTGCTCCACCATCCGCTGGCGCAGCAGCTTCTCCTCCACGGTGACGGCCGGGTCGGTGCTCACCAGCGGCAGGGCCATCATCCCCGGGTCGTCGCCGCTGGGCAGCTCGTGCAGCCCGCCGGAGACCACCGCGGCCAGGTCGCGGCGTGCCGCGTGGTAGTCGCGCATCGACATGGCGGCCCGGTCGGCCACCTCGGTCGGCGTGGGGACCCGGCCCAGGTCCTGGCCGAGCTCGGCGGTGGCGGTCTCGATGGCCCGCGCCTTGCGCCGCACCGACCGTGGGGCCCAGTCGCTGCTGCGCATGCCGTCGAGGATGGCGCCGCGGATGCGCCGCAAGGCGTAGGGCTGAAATCCCACCCCCCGGCCGGGGTCGTAGCGCTCCACCGCGTCGATCAGGCCGAGCATGGCGTGGCCGACCAGATCTCCGCCGTCGACCGACGCTGGGGAGGTGGCGGCCACCCGCCCGGCGACGAACTTGGCCAGCGGGGCGTAGTGGACGATGAGGCGGTTGCGCAGCGCCAGGGAGCCGTCACGGCGGTAGCGCTCCCACAGCTCGGCCACCGTGAAGCGCCGCTCCTTGGCGGTGGCGGATGACGCGGAGGCGCTGCGCTGGGTCATCGTCGTCTCCTGTCGCTGTCCTGGCGGCGTCGCCGGTGTGGCGGGCGGCGCCGTGGGCGGTGGCCGACAGGCTAGGAAGCGTGGTGCGGGCAACGGTAGGGCCCTTGGACCCTGGTCCCCGGCGTCACGCGCCGGGCATGGTGTGGGGCAGACGCTGCCGTGGCGATGCCGAGCCGTTCGTCGAGGACGGCGGCCGGGATCGGTCGCCACGGGCCAGCGGGCGCTCTGGCTGACGGGGGTCACCGGGCGGGGGGCGCGGACCCGGCCCCGCCGGTGGTGCTGCACCCCGGTGGGGCCGGGTCGCGGCGCGTCAGGACGGCCGGCGACAGACGTAGGCCAGGTGCAGGCAGGCCTCGATGTCGGCGTAGACGCCGATGTGGCTGGTGGCGGAGGCTTCGTCGAACACGCCTTCGGCCACCGCCGGTCCGGCGTAGTTGAGGCCCTTGGCCTCCACCACCTCGAAGCCGGCTCCGTGCAGCAGCGACGACAGCTGGGCGTGGGTGTACTCGATCTTGTGGTCGGGGTTGATGAGCTTGGAGCCCTGCAGGCGCCACACCGCTCCGTTGGGGGTGTCGAGGCAGAACCAGCCTCCGGGGCGCAGCACCCGGTAGACCTCGGCCACCACCTGGGGCCCCTCGGCTTCGCTCACGTGCTCGATGGACTGCCCGCTGTAGACCAGGTCGAACGAGCCGTCGCCGTAGGCCGACAGGTCGACCATGGAGTGGTAGGCGTACTCGACCGGGCCCAGGGCCGTGGTGGCCTGCTTCCACACCCCGTGGCGGTACAGCTCGTGACGGCCGGCCGGGGGCAGGTCGACCACGGTCAGCTGGTCGAACCGGTACGGGTAGCCCAGGGTCAGCAGCGCCCCGCGCTCGTCGGACTGGTCGAGGCCGCCGACGTCGAGGATCCGCCGGGCCGGGGGCAGGCCCTGCACGAAGACGCAGCGGCTCAGGTGCATGGCGGCGATCAGGTCGGTGAAGCCGACGTGCTGGCGGTACTCGGTGGAGGCCAGCAGCTGGTCCACCAACGTGGCGCGGGTCAGGGCGCCCGAGGCCAGCGCCTGGCGGTAGTGAGCCGCCCCGGCCTCGTCGGGCAGCCGGCGCAGCAGCATGGAGAAGGCCAGCCGCACGGCGTCGTCGTCGGCGAGATCCTCGAAGGCTGGAACCGGCCCGCCTGCACGCCAGGTGACCTGGGCCAGCCGGCGCCGCCAGGCCGCGACGGACCGCTGCACCTGGGGAGGGACCTTCATGGCCGGCGATGATACCGGCCGGCTCCACCGACCCCCGGGGACTACCGTCGCTGGCGTGGAGCTCATCGACATCGTTCGCAGCACCGGGGCCGCGCCCCAGTGGGCGGCCGATCCGGTCTCGGGCGACAAGGTGGACCGCCTCCTCGACGCCGCCCGCGTCGCCCCCAGCGCCGGCACCCGCCAGCCGCAGCAGGTGGTGTCGGTCCGCGATGCCGGGGGCGACACCGTGGCCGGAGGCGACACCGTGGCCGGAGGCGCCCCGAAGGGAGGCGACACCGTGGCCGGAGGCGACACCGTGGCCGGAGGCGCCCCGGCGGGAGGATCCGCCGCACCGCCGTCGACGCCGTGACCCGCCGCCTGGTCCGCCAGCTGCAGGTGTCCGAGCGTGACCTGAGCGCCGCGGTCGGGACCATGCGGGCCCTTCGACCTGCCGCCGGCTGGGTGGTGCTGCGCCCCGGGATCCGCCCCGAGGACGAGCCACCGGCGGCCAGCGGGCTGCTCGGCCTGCTTGGCGGGGCGACCCACTGGGTGCCGGTGTGCACCTGGGTGCCGGCCGAGCGTGCCGCCGACGAGGCCGGGGTGCAGCACGCCTCGGGCACCAAGGCGGCCCGGCGTCTGGCCGACACCCCGGCCACCGTCCCCGCCGGCTGGGTGCTCCGCCAGGACCATCCCCGACGCGGGCTGGTGTTCGACCTGCCCGACGGCACCGATCCCGAGGTGGTGCTGCGCTGGCTGGTGGCGGCGGCCCACCAGCTGACCCGGATCCCGCTCACCGGGGACTGGCTGGTCGACGTCCACCTGCGCCGCCAGCCCAGCGCCGCCCGGCGCTGACCGCGCTGCCGCCCGGCGCTGACCGCGCTGCCGCCCGGCGCTGACCGCGCTGCCGCCCGGCGCTGACCGCGCTGCCGCCCGGCGCCGCTCCGGTCAGAAGATGCCGGCGTCCACCCCGGCGGCCAAGGCGGCGCCCAGCTCCGATGCCGCCTCGAGGGCGGTGTCGTCGACGGGGCCGACGACCCGCACCGGGGCCAGCACCTGGCGCCAACGCAACCCCGCAACGATGCGCTCCACGCTCGCCACGGCTCCCTCCACGTCGGTGTCGCCCTTGACGATGAGGGCGTAGGGGAGGCCCACGGTCACCTCCAAGCAGGGGTGGTAGATGCGCTCGAAGAAGTCCTTCATGGCCCCGGACATCCAGCCGAAGCGGGCCGGGGTGGCCACCAGCGCGGCGGCACAGCCCTGCACGTCGCCGGGTCCGGCGTCGAAGGCGTCGAGCCGCCGCAGGGGCAGGTCGGGGGCGGCCGCCGCAGCCGCCGCCACCGCCGCCTCCGCCAGCGCCGCCGTGCTCCCCGAGCGCGAGTGCACTACCACCAGCAGCGGCTTGTCGGCTGCGCCCATCGGCGGCCAGGCTACGGGCACCGGCACCGGCCAAGGCGCAGGCCGGGGCGTCGAAGCGTTCGGTGAGCCCGCCGGTCACCACGGTGTCGGGGGTGCAACCGCCGCGACGGTGGCCACTGTCGAACACCTGTTCGCCTACAGTGGGGTGGTGGTCGAGACCAGGTTCCGGTGGAGGCTCGCCGACGACGACGATGACGGCGGGCAGCCGACGCTGTTCCCCGACGAGGCGGTGGGGGAGCGCCACGTCGGCACCGGCGAGTTCCGCGGCCTCGAGTTCCTCCACGTCAACGCCCAGCGGGTCATCAACCCGGTGCCGGCGACCTCGAGGATGGCGTTCCGCTACACCATCAACGCCTACCGGGGCTGCAGCCACGCCTGTGTCTACTGCTTCGCCCGCCCCACCCACCAGTACCTGGGGCTGGGGATCGGGGAGGACTTCGAGCGCCGGCTGGTGGTCAAGGTCAACGCCGTGGAGCGGGTCCGGGCCGAGCTGCGCCACCCCCGCTGGGCCGCCGACACCATCGCCATGGGCACCAACACCGACCCCTACCAGCGCTGCGAAGGCAAGTACCACCTGACCCAAGGGATCGTGGCCGCGCTGGGGGAGCGGGCCAACCCGTTCTCGATCCTGACCAAGTCGACGCTGATCCTGCGCGACCTCGACCTGCTCGCCGAGGCCGCCCGGCGCACCACGGTGCGTTGCAACCTCTCGATCGGGACCCTCGACCCCGAGGTGTGGAAGCTGACCGAGCCCGGCACGCCGCACCCGGCCCGGCGGCTCGAAGCGGTCCGCAAGCTCAACGCCGCCGGCGTCCCCACCGGGGTGCTGGTGGCGCCCATCATCCCCGGGCTGTCCGACGGTGAGGAGCAGCTGCGCGCCGTGGTGGACGCCTGTCTCGACGCCGGCGCCGTCGCGGTGGTGCCGGTGGTGCTGCACCTGCGGCGCGGGGTGCGCGACCACGTGCTGCAGTGGGCGCGGCGCACCCGTCCCGACCTGGCCGAGCGGTGGGAGCGCCAGTACCGCCGCGCCTACCTGCCGGCGGCCGCCGCCCGGGCCATCACCGACACGGTGCACGCCGCGGTGGACGACCACGGCGGCAGAACCCGCCACCCCCGCCGGGCAAGCCGCTCCTCGGGCCGGGCGCCGGCGCCGCCGACGCCGCCTCGGTCGGCCACCACCGCCACCACCGCCACCACCGCCACCGCGGCCACCGCCGCCACCGCCGCCGGGCCCAGCCGTCACGCCGAAGCCACGCGAGACAGTCGCCACGCCAGCGCCGGCCGCCAGCGGGTCGAGCACCCGCCGTCTGGCCAGCAGCTGGCCCTGGAGTGGGACCGGCCGGCGCCCGCTCTCGACCCTGCCGGCTCGGGCGCCTCGGGCCCCGATCGAAGGCGGCGTCTGCCAACATGACCCGGTGAGCACCACCAACGACGCGCCCGGCACGTGGATCATCGATCTCGACGGGGTGCTGTGGCTGTCGGGCCAGGCCATCCCCGGCTCGGCCGAGGCAGTGGTGCGGCTGCGCCAGGCCGGCATCCCGGTGCTGTTCGCCACCAACAACGCCGAACCGACCATGGCCGAGCTCATCCGGCGGCTCGCCGCCATCGGCGTGGAGGCCGATCCCTCCGAGCTGGTCACCTCGGGCCAGGCGGCCGCCACCTTGGTGGAGCCGGGCCAACGGGTGCTGGCCTGCGGCGGACCCGGCCTGGTCGAAGCGCTGCAGGCCACGGCGGCGACGGTGGTGGACCAGAGCCCGGCCGACGCCGTCGTGGTGGGCATGACCCGCGCCTTCGACTACGAGCTCCTGACCCGCGCGGCGCTGGCCGTGCGGGCCGGCGCCCGGCTGATCGGCACCAACGAGGATCCGACCCATCCCACCCCCGAGGGGCTCTTCCCCGGCTCGGGCGCGCTGGTCGCCGCGGTGGAGACCGCCGCCCAGCAGCCGGCCATCTACGCCGGCAAGCCACACGAGCCGATGGCCCGGCTCATCGCCGAGCGCGCCCCGCGGCGCCAGTGGGTGGTGGGGGACCGGCCCGCCACCGACGGCATGCTGGCCCGGCGCCTGGGCATGCCCTTCGCCTTGGTGCTGTCGGGGGTGACCAGCGCCGGTGACGCCGCCGGCCCGTCCCGACCCGGCCGTGGCGGGCCGACCAGACAGGTAGGAACGGATGACGCGTCGCCGACCGCCGCCGCCGAAGCGCCGGATCTGGCCACCCTGGTCGACCGCTGGCTGGCTCGGCTGGCCTGAGCCACGAAAGGCGGCAGCCGTCTTCGCCGGCGGAGCCGCCGGGTGCGGCACCGGTCTTTGCCAGGTCGAAGCCGCCTGGCCTAGGTTGAGAAGATGGCCCTCAGTGAAGGTGTGCGGCGGTACATCGAGGCAGGCATGGCGTTCTCCCAGATGACCCGGCAGCGCGCCGAGGAGCTGGTGCGCGATCTGGTGGCCGGCGGGGCGATCGAGCGCAACCGGGCCCAGGACTTCGTCGAAGACCTGGTGCGCCGCAGCCGCGACACGTCCGAAGCCCTCGTCACCTTGGTGCGCGGAGAGGTGCAGCGCCAGCTGAGCGACCTGGGCGTCGAGGACCTCGACGATCTGGCCCGGCGGGTGGCCGACCTGATGAGCGACCTTCCCGACCTGGCCCGTGCCGCGGCCCGCGGCACCGCCCGCCGGGCCGGTGCCCCCTCGACGGCGAAGAAGACGACAGCCAAGAAGACGGCCCCAGCCAGAGCGGCGGCCAAGAAGACCACGGCCGGCAAGACGGCGGCCAAGAAGACCACGGCCGGCAAGACGGCGGCCAAGAAGACCACGGCCCGCGACACCACGGCTGCAGAGTCCACCGGCCCCGCCGGCAGCACCAGGGCCTCCGACTGAGCCCACGGGCGGTCCGCCGACGCCTCGACCAGGAGCTGGTCCGCCGCGGCCTGGCCACCTCGCGTCAGCAGGCCCAGGCGCTGGTGGAGGCCGGGGCCGTCCTGGTCGGAGGTGCTGCCGCTGACAAGGCCGCCCGGCTGGTCGCCGCCCACGATCCGGTGGTGGTGCTCGGCGTCGGGCCACGGTTCGTGTCGCGCGGCGGCGACAAGCTGGCCGCCGCCTTGGAGACCTTCGGCATCGACGTCGCCAGGCGCCGCGCCCTCGATGCCGGCGCCTCCACCGGCGGCTTCACCGACTGTCTGCTGCAGGCCGGCGCCGCCGAGGTGGTGGCCGTGGACGTCGGCTACGGGCAGCTCCATCCCCGGCTTCGGGCCGACCCCAGGGTGACGGTGCTCGAGCGCACCGACCTGCGCCACCTGCCGGCGCAGCTGGCCCCCCATCCACGAGCCGCGCCAGCCGGCGGCGGCTGGCCCAGCGAGGAGCCCGGCCCCCCATCCGGCGGGCAGCCCGCCGAGGCCGCCGGCGAGTTGGCCGGCGACCAGCTCGGCCCAGCACCGGGCCCGGCCGCCGGCGAGGAGCCCGGCCCAGCCTTCGGCGACGCCGCCAGCCAGGAGCCCACGACAGCCTTCGACGTGGTGGTGGCCGACCTGTCGTTCATCTCGCTGACGGCGGTGGTGCCGCTGCTGGCCGGGCCGCTGGCCGGCGCCGGCGCCGACCTGGTGTTGCTGGTGAAGCCGCAGTTCGAGGCGGGTCGGCGAGAGGTCAGCCGGGGACGGGGGGTGATCCGCGACCCCCAGGTGCGCCGCCGGGCGGTGCAACGGGTGGCCTCCGCCGTCGAGGCCGCCGGAGCGAGCATCATGGGCGTCATGGCTTCTCCCGTCGCCGGCCGGGCCGGCAACGTCGAATACCTGCTGCACGCCCGGGCCCACCTGCCGCCGGACGAACCCAGCGCCGGCGCTTCCCCCGAGGCGCTGGCCGCCGACCTCGACCGGCTGTTCCCCGCCGGCGACCAGGCCCGCTGACGTGGCCACCGTCGCCTTCGTGGTCCACCCTGAGCGGCCCGCCGCCGCCGCCCTGGCCGAGCGGGCCGCCGCCTGGCTGGAGCAGCGTTCGCATCGCTGGGTGCAGCTGGTGGGCGACACGGCGGCAGGGAGCGGACAGCTGGCCCCCGCCGTCCCCGCCTCCGACGTCGGCGCCGAGCTGGCCGGCGTCGACCTGGCCGTCAGCCTCGGCGGGGACGGCACCATGCTGCGGACGGTGGCTGTCGCCGCCGCCGCCGACGTGCCGGTGCTGGGCGTCAACCTGGGACGGCTCGGCTTCCTCACCGAGGTGGAGCCAGCTGGCCTCGAGACCGCCCTGCAGCAGTTCCTCGACGGCCGCCACCGGCTGCAGGAGCGGATGATGCTCGAGGTGACGGTCCGCCGCCGCGGCGCCGAGCCCGACCAGCCGACCTACGTGGCGCTCAACGAGGTGGTGCTCGAGAAGACGGTGCCGGGCCACACGGTGCGGCTGTCGGCCGCCATCACCCAACGGCCCTTCATCACCTACGCCGCCGACGGGGTGCTGGTGGCCACCCCCACCGGCTCCACCGCCTACAACCTGTCGGCACGCGGGCCCATCGTCAGCCCCCAGCTGCGGGCCCTGGTGGTGACGCCGATCTCGCCGCACATGCTGTTCGACCGCCCGCTGGTCCTCGACCCCGACGAGTCGGTGGAGCTGACGGTGGCGCCACCGCGGCCGGGGGTGCTGGTGGTCGACGGCCTGTCGGCCGGGGTGCTGCAGCCCGGTGACGCCGTGGAGTGCCGGGCGGCCAAGCGCTGTGCCCGGCTGGTCAGCTTCGGCCAGCGCGACTTCCACGCCATCTTGAAGGCCCGGTTCCACCTGGCCGACCGCTGAACGGTGCCGGCCGTCCCACCGTCGCTGACCGTCTCGCCGTCGCTGACCGTGCCATCGTCACTGGGGAGCCGCTGATGCTGGTGGAGCTGCGGGTGCGCAACCTCGGGGTGATCGAAGACACCGTGGTGGAGCTCGGCCCGGGGATGACGGCGCTGACGGGGGAGACCGGCGCCGGCAAGACCCTCATCGTCGACGCCGTGGAGTTGCTGCTCGGCGGGCGGGCCGACAGCGGCCTGGTGCGCCCCGGCGCCGAGGAGACGCTGGTCGAGGGCCGCTTCGTCGTCGGTGACGAGGAGCTGATCCTGGCCCGCGCCGTGCCGGCCTCGGGGCGCGGCCGAGCTTGGGTCGACGGCCGCATGGCGCCGCTCTCCGCCCTGGCCGAGGCCGGCGGCCGGCTGGTCGACCTGCACGGCCAGCACGCCCACCAGTCGCTGTTGCAGCCCGCCGCCCAGCGCCGCGCTCTCGACGCCTTCGCCGGCATCGACCTCGAGCCGCTGCGCCTGGCCGAGCAGCGCCGGCGCGCCCTCGACGCCGAGCTCCAAGCCCTCGGCGGCGACGAGCGGGCCCGCGCCCGCGAGGCCGACCTGCTGCGCTACCAGCTGGCTGAGATCGACCAGGCCGCCATCACCGACCCCGACGAGGAGAGCCGCCTGGCCGCCGAGGCCGAGTTGCTGGCCGGCGCCGCCGCCCGCCGCCAGGCCGCCGCCGCGGTGGGCGCCCTGCTCGACGGGGCCGATGCCGGCGGGTTCGGCGCCGGCGAGCTCGACGCCGGCGGGTTCGGCGCTGGCGTCGTCGACCGCCTGGGGGAGGCGTCGGCCCGGCTGGCCGGCGACCCGGCGCTGGCCCCGCTGGCCGAGCGCCTGCTGGCCCTGCAGGCCGAGGCGGCCGACGTGGCCGCCGAGCTGCGCGCCGGCGCCGAACGCTTCGAGGACGACC
>JAJZNB010000292.1 GCA_021848085.1 Actinomycetes bacterium | reverse complement strand
AATATCGGCACGAAGACCCCCAGCCGCCCTCCCCGCAGGAAATCACCATCCTCCGCCTGGCCTGGGAGGACGTCGCTGCGTAGGTGAGAAAGTCGAGATCCATTCAGGCCTCTACAAGGCGTTCGAGCAGCTCGGGTGAGACCCGAACGTGTCCGGACGTGAACTTCCCGACGGGCACGTCGAGGCGCACCAGCGACGAGTCCTCGGAAGACCCGTGGATCTCACCGGTCGAGGGTCGAGCCGCGCAGGTCCTGCGGCTTGGCCGTGCTGGCGAACCGGACCCGGTCGTGGCGGTCACGAGGTCGGTGACCGCCACAGCGACGGACTCGGGGAGTCGGTCCCTGATCGCTCGATGAGCCGGTGACGTGAGGACGAGCCCGTGCTCACCCTCACCACGCGGGCTCGCCCGCGGAGGCGACGCACCTGCTCGACCCCGCGTACGACGTCTCCACGGGCACAAGCCTGGCCGGCCTCGCGGATGTCCGCCAACGCCCCCGGATCGCTCAACACATCGATCGTCTCTTCCAGCTCAGCCAGGTCGTCGACGCTGATGAAGACGGCCGCTTCGTGCCCGTTGCAAGTGACGGCGATTCGTTCGTTCGTGCTGGTACTCGACCCGGTCGATGGCTTCACGTGGGGCGCAGCCTCCACGATCGTGCGGATGCGGGCTTTCCGCAACGAGTGCGGGCGAGCGGAGGCCATGCTGCTCACCCTCGTTCTGCTCGAGCCTGGGAAGGTCGATGGCCCCGCCGGAGCATGCGCGAGCCCCTGTCACCGGGCCGCCGCTGTTACCGGGCCAGAGGCGGGTCCATCTCGGTGGCGGGCTGGTAGATCAGCGCCGCTCGGGGTGGGGCATGGCCGGACCGGCGCATCAGTCCCGCCGGTGTGACGACCGACGATCCGCGGATTTGTTGCGCCGTTGAGCTACGCTCGGTGCGCCCGGGCTGCACGGGGCAGGCGGGAGTGGGATCTCTCGAGGAGCACACACGGCCATGCGTCGCTCGGCGGATCACGACACCTGCCGCCAGCCCGTCGCCTCCGCGTCGCTGGGCGGCTCCAGCGTCCGCCTGCTCGCGCCGGTGTCGGACCGGCCGCTCGGACCGGTTGGTGGGCTCCGCCCGGTCGCCGAGGTCGGCAGCCGCCTCGACACCCCAGCCTTGACCGGTCCGAACCTGCTGTGCAGCTGCGGATCGCACGCCACGAAGGTTTGCGGCGACTGCCACCGGCCGGCGTGCGCCCACTGCGGCGGAGTGACGGCGTCGCGTTGTTGGTCGTGCCGAGGCAGCCCGACCGACGGTTCCAAGGAGCCCGGGCCGCGGCCAGGGCCGGTTCCGGGCACGGCGCAACGGATCTTCGACCTGTTCTTCGCGGCCATGGAGGCGGCGGGATTCCCCGGGACGAGCGGCTTCTACGACCCGACCGGGATCGAGCCCACCGGCAGGCAGCGTCGACGGCTGCAGAAGGCGGTGGCCAAGGACAATGCCCGGCGCATCAGCGGGGCCCGCCTGACCGGCAACAAACAAGCAGCCGAGGTGCTGTGGGCGCAGATCGCCGAGCGCGCCTGCGGCAGACGCCCAACCCACCACGGATGGTTCGTCGGCACGCTTCGCGCCGAAGCGCCAGCGGGCGGGTCCTTGGATGCCTCGCGGTCGGCGCCGGCCAGCCTGGTGCTGCTGACCGACCGCAGCTTCGCGCTCTGCCAAGCCGTCGACCTGAAGCTGTTGCAACCGGCCCCGGCCGGCGACCACCGGTCGGCCTGCGTCATGGCCCTGATCCGGACCGCCGCCGACCAGAACATCACCCTGCTCAGCCCCTGATCGGGGTGCCGCCGGCAGCCGGGCCGCCTTGACCGTGCTCGACCCCGCCATGGGCCAGCTCCGCGGGCAGCGGTGCCGGGCGGCGGCGCCGGCCGTGGGTGGTGCCTTCGGTCAGATGCGGGCGAACTCGCTGATGTCGGCCTGGAATTCCTCGACCATTCCCGGTGTCAGGGTGGGTCGGGTGGCTGCCACCGCCTCCAGGACATCATCGGTCGTCGCCGCCGCCGCCGGGTCGCCGGCCACCGAGCGCTCGAAGACGACCTGCGCCACCCGCCGTGCCGCGAATTCGATGTCGGCCGGTGTGAGCAGCTCCGAGCGCGCCACCACCCGGTCGCGATCGAGATCGTCGTGGGGGACGTCGGTCAGGTACCGCTCCCAGATGGCCCGGCGGGCTTCGGCGTCGGGAGGACCGACGGGGATCACGTAGTCGAAGCGGCCGTGGCGCAAGAAGGCCGAGTCGAGCACCCGGATGGAGTTGGTGGCGCACACGAGCAGGCGGTCGTCGCGCTCGCGGAAGGTCGGGATGAGCTTCAGCATCTCGTTGGTCACCCCCTGGGTGGCCGACAGCGCCGACTGGCTGCGCAGCGAGGCGATCTCCTCGACCTCGTCGATGAACACCACCACCGAGTCCAGCTCGTGGATCTGCACGAACGCCTCGCGCAGGGCGGCGGCCAGACCTTGGGGTGCCTCCCCCGACAGCCGCGACGGGAACAGCTCCACGAATGGCCAGCCCAGGCGGGAGGCGACGGCCTTGGCGAAGGTCGTCTTGCCCGTTCCCGGAGGGCCGAACAGCACGATGGCCCGCGGCGGGACCAGCCCGGCCCGCTCGGCCTGGGCGGGGTTGGCCAGCGGCAGCACCACACGCCGCTCGATCAGGTCCTTCTCGTGGACCATGCCACCGAGCCGCTCCCACAGGTCGGGGCGCAGCAGCCGGCCGCCGAGCTGGCCAAGGATCCCCCGCTCGGGGCCAGTCATGGTCTGGAGCTTGGTGAACAGCCCCACGCCCTCGGTCCGCCGGTAGCCCTGGTGCTCGAACGCCTCGGCCCCCACCTCGGCGGCCGAGGAGAGCAGCCCGGCGATGCGGACGGCGCCAGCCGTCACCAGCCGCTCCTCGAGACCGCCGAGCAAGGCGCTGCCGATGCCACGATGACGCCAGTTGGGCGACAGGCTCAGGCGCAGGACCCAGGCCCGATCTCGGCCGAGCTCGGCCACGGCGCAGCCGACGATGTCGTCACCCACCACCGCCACCACGGCCGGCTGGTGGGCGCGCACCGCCGCCACCAGCTCCGACACCGAGAACAGCGGGCGGCTGTCGCCCGCCGTCGGGTCGTCCCACAGTCGGATGGCGGCGTCGAGGTCGTCGTCGTGGAAGTCACGGACACGCCACATGGCCACGTCCTCCACTCTGCCCCGCCGCGGTGCGTGCCGCGGCGCGCGGCTCACGTCTCGGGCGGCCCGAGCCGCTCGGTCCCTGCCGCGGCCAGGCCCTCAGCGGGCCGCGGAGGCGACGACGGTGGTGCCACGGCCGGGCTCCGAGCGCAGCTCGAGCTGCCCTCCGACGAGCTGCATCCGCTCGCGCATCCCGACCAGGCCCAGGTGGACGTCCCCCACGACCTCCTCCACGTGAGCCACGTCGAAGCCCAGCCCGTCGTCGGCCACCTCCAGGCGCAGCTGGCCGGGGGCGAAGGTGACGCGCAGCGTCACCCGGCTGGCATGGGCGTGCTGCTCGGCGTTGGTCAGGGCCTCTTGGCCCACCCGGTAGAAGGCGAGGGCGAGGTCGGGCGGGATCGGCGCCGGTGTCCCCTCCACGTCCAGGCTGGCGGGCAGGCCGCGGCGTTCGGCGTCGGCAGCCAAGCGCTCGAGGGAGGCGACCAGGCCCAGGTCGTCGAGGTCGGGGGGGCGCAGGCGGACGGTGACGGTGCGCAGCTCGTCGAGGGTCTGGTCGGCCAGATCCCGGGCCGCCAGGAGGTCACGGCCGGCCTTTGGGGCCGACCGGACCACCCGGTCGACGTGTCGGCGTAGCTCCACCACCAGCTGCAGGGCCTGGTCGTGGAGGTCTTGGGCGATCCGGCGGCGTTCCTCCTCTTGGGCCACCAGCACGGCCAGACCCCAGGCCCGAGCCCGGCGTTGGCCGCTGGCCTCCTCGGTGACGTCCTGGAAGATGATCTGCGTGAACGGCTCCCCAGCATCGCTCTCGTGGTGTGACACCGCCGGCCGTATCTCCATCTGTGGGGTGACCTGCAGGCGGTCGGGTGGCGCGTCGCCCAGCAGGGCGGTGGCGGTGTCGGTGCCGAGGACGTCGGCCAGGGTGCGCTGCAGCAGCGGTCCTCGCAGCAGATGGGCGGCGGAAGGGTTGGCCTCTTGGATGGCCCCGACGCCGTCGACGACGATGGCGGGCACGGCGCTGGTCTCGAACAGCGCCCGGTAGCGCTGCTCGGCCCGTTCATGGGCGCGGCGGGCGATGCGCTCGGACTCCACCACGCTGCCGACCACCGGGGCCACGACGATCAGGACAGCGAGGTCCAGCACCTGCCCGACCAGGTCCGTGGTCGACCCGGCCAGCGCGTCGCTGATCACGTACGGCAGCGACAGCACCACCACCAGGCCGGTAGTGGCGATCGAGCCCCGGAAGCCGAACTCCAAGGCGGCGTACAGCACCGGGAAGGTGTAGGCGATGACGACGAAGACGCTGGGGTAGCCGGCGATCTCCAGGCGCAGCACCCCGTGGACGACGAAGACGGCAAGGATGAGGCCCTGGGTGATCCAGAAGCGGCGGTCCCGCAGGGGCGGCAGGTACTGACCCAGCGCCTGGCGCGCCGAGCCGGCTGAGGCTGCGCTGCGTCTCACTCGGGGATCATGCCGTGGCGGGCGGCCCACGCCACCAGCTCGGCGCGCGACGACAGCCCGAGCTTGGTGAAGAGGTGGCCGAGATGAGCGTCGACGGTCCGTTTGCTGACCTTGAGCCGCGAGGCGATGGCCTTGTTGGCCAGCCCCTCGGCGACCAACGCCACCACTTCGCGCTCGCGGTCGGTGAGCGGCTGGGTGTGGTTGTCACTCTGGGTGAGCAGCTCGGCCGACACGCTGGCATCGAGGACGGTGGTGCCCAGCGAGGCCGAGTGCACAGCCGAGACCACCTCACCATCGGGCGCGGTCTTGAGCAGGTAGCCGGCTGCGCCGGCAGCCAGCGCCGCCTTCACGTAGTTGAGGTTGGCATAGGAGGACAAGATGAGCACCCGCACGGCTGGATGGGATCGGCGCAGCTCGGCCGTGAGGTCGATGCCGCTCATCCCCGGCAGCCGGACGTCGGCGAGCACCACGTCGGGGTGCGTCTCGGCCGTCAGCTGCAGTGCCCTCTCGGCGCTGTCAGCCTCGCCGACCACCTCGAGGCCGGCGCTCTCGAGGATCATGCGGGTACCCTGGCGCACCACGGGATGGTCGTCGACGACCAGCACCCGCAGGGCCTCTCCCTCCATCCGGCCAGTATCGCTCACCGCACCGGGGCTGCCGTCCAACGGTGGCCGGTCCGGGATGGCCGCGACCGAGGCTCACACCCCGGCCCGGGCGCTTGGAACGGTTGACGGCGACCTGCTCGGTGCCGAGACAGGAGTCGATCACCCGCGGTTGGGCCAGCACGTCGTCGGGGGCGCCGTCGGCGATGACGGCCCCGAGCTCGAGGGCCACCGTCGGGTCGCACAGGCCGCGCAGCAGCGGCATGTCGTGCTCGATGACCAGCATGGCGCAGCCCGACATCTGCTGCGCCCGGCGCAGCAGCGGGCCGAGCGCCTCCGTCTCGCGCTGGGCCACGCCACCCGACGGCTCGTCGAGCAGCAGCACGGCGGGATCCTGGGCCAGCACACAGGCCAGCTCGACGATGCGGCGGGTGCCGGTGGACAGCTCCCCGATCAGCTTCTCCTGGTAGGCGTCGAGGCCCATGGCCTCCACCAGGCGCTGCCCCTTGCGGGCGGCGTCGACCTCGGCGTCGAGCGACGCCGGCAGGCGCATGCCGGCCGCCACCAGCGCCTTGGACTCGAGGTGCCGCTCCAGCGCCACGGCGATGGTCCCGGCGATGGTCAGCGACGGGAACAGCCGGGCCTCCTGGAAGGTCCGGCCCAGGCCGGCCACGGCTCGCAGATGGGCGGGCCCCGGACCGATGTCCATGCCGCCGAGGAGGACGCGGCCCCCGTCGAGCGCCAAGAAGCCCGACACCAGGTCCATCAGGGTCGTCTTGCCGGCCCCGTTGTGCCCGATGAGCCCGACGATCTCGCCGTCGTGGAGCGACAGGTGGACGTCGCTGACGGCGGCGAGGCCGCCAAAGCGCTTGCGCGCTCCACGGATCTCGAGCAGCGCCGGACGCCGGTCGTCGGGCGAACCGACCGGCCGGCCGGGCCAGCAGGTCGGCGGTGGGTCCACTGAAGCGCACCTCACCCTTCTCGAGGAACACGGCCCGCTCGGCGATCTGCAGCGCGACGTTGACCGACTGCTCCACCACCACGTTGGTGGTGCCCTGGCGGTGCAGCATGCGCACCACCTCGACAGCTGGGCGACGACCGTCGGCGCCCAGCCCGAGCGACAGCTCGTCGAGCAGCATCACCTCGGGGCGGACCATCAGCGCCATGGCCAGCGACCGCATCTGCTGCTCGCCGCCGGACAGGTTGCCGGCCGGCTGGGCCAGTCGGGTCCCGAGCACCGGGAACAGGGCCAGCACCCGCTGGCGGGCCTCGGCCACCGACTGCGTGGAGGCGCGCCGGGATGCCAACTGGGCATCGGACCCGGCCAGCGGTCCGGCGGGACGGGAAGCATCACCACAAAGCGCGACCGGGGTCGGACCAGATCGGCGGACACGGGCGACTCGGCCCAGGCGGTCCCGCCCATGGCCGCCACCAGCTCGGCGATGTCCTCGTCGTCCTCGACGACGAGGACCGGGCCAGATGCCACGACGGCAAGCTTCGCTCTGGCGGCTGGGGTTTGGAGGCTAGGGCAGGCCGCGGCAGCTCCGACCCGCCCCGGAGACCCGGCCGACGGGACCGAGCCGACGTTCTCAGCTGGTGGTGGTCGGGCTCTTCGGGGGTCGGGCCACCACCAGCACGGCGTCGCCCCCACTCTGCAGGAGCCCCACCCGGTCCCCGGGCCCGAGCTGGCTCTCGGCGATGCCACGGAAGCGGGTCTTGGCCGTGATGGCGGCCGACACCGTGCTGTTCGGCGCGTCAGCAGGAGCGATGCTGATGGTGTTGGCGGCCGACGACACCGAGCGCAGCACCCCCCGGTCGTAGTCGAACGTCTTCAGGGCGCCGGGCTTGGCTCGCAACACGATCTCGGCGTGGACGGTGCGACGCAGCAGTCGCCGGAGCCGCGGGTGGGCGGCCAGCGGGTGCTCGGCTGGCGTCGGGGCAGGGGAGGCCGCCAGCGTCGCCGCTGCCGTGGTAGGGCCGCCGGCGGAGGTTGCCGCCACCACCCCGCCGGCCGCCAGGGCCACCGCCGTGGCGGCACCCACCGCCACCAGCAGCTTCTTGCCGTGACGCGGCGCGGATGGGGGAAGGCGCCGACCCGGCTCGCCACGATCCGCCTGCATCTCCTCTATCTCCATCGGTCCGTCTCCTCCTCGCCTCGATCTCGGTGCCCGCCGGAGCTCCGCTGGCGGCGGCCGCCGCCTGCGGGTCCACCCGCCGCCAATGATTCAACCCGACGCGGATGGGCGAGAGGTCACCGCCGTGTCAGGGCTGTGTTAGGGCTGTGTTAGGGCCGATCCTCCTCACGACGGGCGGTCAGAAGGGCCTGCCACTCGGAGCGGAGTCGCCCGCCGCCGCTGCAGCAGGCATGATCGACACCGGCGCCCGCCGGCGCCCCCAGAACACCGGCGCCCGCCGGCGCCCCCAGAACACCGGCGCTCGTCGGCGCCCGGGGAACGAGGAGTGCAGTGACCGACCGACCCGCCATCGTGCTGCTCAGCGGAGGGCTCGACTCCGCCACCACGATGGCGGTCGCCCGGGCCGAGGACTACCGGGTCCACGCCTTGAGCTTCCGCTACGGCCAGCGTCACGCCGTGGAGCTCGAGGCCGCTCGCCGGGTGGCCGGGGCGCTGGGCGCCGAGCGTCACGTGGTGGCCGACATCGACCTGCGCTCCTTCGGGGGCTCGGCTCTCACCGACGACCTCGCCGTCCCCCACCACGAACGGGTCGAGGAGCTCGAGGGGCAGGGGATCCCGGTGACCTACGTCCCCGCCCGCAACACGGTCTTCTTGTCGTTCGCTTTGGCCTGGGCTGAGACGCTGGGGGCCGACGCCGTCTTCATCGGCGTCAACGCCGTCGACTACAGCGGCTATCCCGACTGCCGTCCGGAGTTCCTGGCGGCGTTCGAGACCATGGCCAACCTGGCCACCAGGGCCGGCGTCGAAGGACGCCAGCACCTGCGGATCCACGCGCCGCTGCTGACCATGACCAAGGGGCAGATCATCCGTCGGGGCCACCAGCTCGGCGTCGACTTCGGGCTCACCCACAGCTGCTACGACCCGGCGCCCGACGGCGGACCATGCCGCAGCTGCGACTCGTGCCTGCTTCGGGCCAAGGGGTTCGCCGAAGCCGGCCTGCCCGACCCGCTGCTGACCACCTCGGATGGCCGCTGATGGGCTATCGGGTGAAGGAGATCTTCTACACGCTGCAAGGCGAGGGGATCAACAGCGGGCGCCCGGCGGTGTTCTGCCGCTTCACCGGCTGCAACCTGTGGTCCGGGCGCGAGGCGCAGCGGGCCCTGGCCGTCTGCCGGTTCTGCGACACCGACTTCGTCGGCACCGACGGCACCGGCGGCGGCCGGTTCGCCGGCCCCGACGAGCTGGCCGCGGCGGTGGCGGCGTGCTGGCCGGTGGATGCCTCGGCCGGGGCCGAAGCGTTCGTGGTCTGCACCGGCGGGGAACCGCTGCTGCAGCTCGACGCCGAGGCGGTGGCGGCGCTGCATCGGGCCGGGTTCACGGTGGCTGTCGAGACCAACGGGACCCGGCCGGTGCCGGTCGGGGTCGACTGGGTGTGCGTCAGCCCGAAGGCGGGTGCACCGCTGGCGGTGACCGCCGGCGACGAGCTGAAGCTGGTCTACCCCCAGCCTGGCGCGCCGCCTGAGGACTTCGAGCACCTGGCCTTCACCTACTGGCTGCTGCAGCCGATGGACGGAGCGGACCGGGAGCGCAGCACCGCCCTGGCCGTCGACTACTGCCTAGCCCACCCGCGCTGGCGGCTCAGCCTGCAGACCCACAAGCAGGTCGGGATCCGCTGATGATCATCTTCCGGCAGTTCACCTTCGAGGCGGCCCACCGGCTGCCCAACGTCCCCGTCGGGCACCGCTGCGCCCGCCTCCACGGCCACTCCTACCGGGTCGAGATCCACGTGGAGGGGCCGGTCGACCCCCACCGCGGCATGGTGATGGACTTCGCCGACCTCGCCGCGGTCGTCAGACCGCTCGTCGAGAAGCTCGACCACCAGACCTTGAACGAGGTGGAGGGTCTGGACAACCCGACCAGCGAGCAGCTGGCCATGTGGTTCTGGGACCGGCTGGCCGGCTCGCTCCCCTTGGCCAAGGTGGTCGTGCGCGAGACGTCCCGTTCGGGGGTCGAGTACCGCGGTGGTTGACCCCGGATCCGTTGCCCCGGGGTCCTGGCTGCCGTCGCCGCGGCGGGCCGCTCAGCGCCGGGCGGCCGCGAGATGGTCCGCCACCAGCGCCTCGACCCGAGCCCGCTCGTCGTCGGCGAGCCCGCCGGCGACCCGCAGCGCCAGCGGCCTGATGGCGATCCCACCGCGGGGCCGGAAGTCGCCGAAGACCCGGAGATAGCGCGGCGCCAGCCGGGCGAACAGGTCGTCGGCGATGCGGTTGACGCAGTCCTCGTGGAAAGCGCCGTGGTTGCGGTAGCTGCCCAGGTAGAGCTTCAGGCTCTTGCTCTCCACGCACAAGGTGTGGGGAACGTAGTGGATGACGATGGTGCCGAAGTCGGGCTGTCCGGTCATCGGGCACAAGCTGGTGAACTCGGCGCAGTCCAGACCCACCACCCACAGGCTGGTCCGATGCTGGTTGTCGAAGACCTCGAGGGTGGCGGCGTCGGGATGGTCGTAGCGGTAGGCGCTGGGCGCGCCGAGCTGGGTCAGCTTTGACGTGTCACTCACCGGTCACGCTCGCGCTCGTCACGGGCCGCTCCTGCCTGCCAAGCCGGACATCTCGACCGTAGCCCGCGGCTGTCCGGAGGGCGCCGCGCCGCGGTCGGCCGGGCCCGTCACCGGCCGTTCGGCGCGGCCGCCCCCCGCAGCGCCACGGCGCCAGGACCCGATCCGCAGCTAGTCGAGGACGAAGGTCACCAACAGGTTGACCTGGTACTCGACGACCCGGTCGGCGTGGACCTCGACCTGCTGCTCCTTCACCCAGGCGGAGGTGACGCCCCGCAGCGTCTGGGTGGCCCGGGCGATGCCGTTGCTGATGGCGTCCTCGAAGCTCTCGGTGGAACGGGCTGAGATCTCGGTGATCCGTGCGACGTCGCTCATCGGGTCCTCCTGTCGAACGTGCCGGGGTCGATCTCCTCCGGCGCTTCAGCCACCTTCCGCCCACCAGGTGAAGCCGCC
>JAJZNB010000266.1 GCA_021848085.1 Actinomycetes bacterium | reverse complement strand
TGGAGTACCGGCTCCGCCGCGGGCGTGAAGCCGGGCTCGTCGTCGGGCCCCGCCGCCCGCCTGCTCTCGGCGATCTCCACCCCCGAGCTGTCGCGTACGCTGAAGGCGGGCCCCCGGTCACGGCCGGCGGGCCACCCGCCGGACCGCCCGGGCCGGGCCGGCCGGCGACGTCGGCAGCCGGGCCGAACCCGGGCACCACCGTCACCGCACGGGCCAGCTGCCGCTGGGTGGCCGGCACCCCGGCGGCGGCCAGGTCGGCCAAGGCCGGGATCACCCCGGGCACCACCTCCACCGCCACGCCGGCTCGGCCCAGCGCCTGCGCCTCTTCGGGGCCGATCTCCGGCAGGCAGGGATCGCCGCCGTAGAGGCGGACCACCGTGGGGTAACGGCGGCCATGGTCGACCAGCGCGGCGCCCACCTCGGGGCCCGCCCCGGCGCCGGGTGCTCCGATGTCGACCAGCCGCGCTCCGGGGCCGGCCAAGGCGAGCACCTCGGCGGAGACCATCTGGTCGTGGAGCACCACGTCGGCTGTCGCCAGCAGCTCTGCGCCGTGCACGGTCAGCAGCCCCGGATCGCCGCGACCGGCACCGATCAGGTAGACGGTCACGGGCGGAGCGACCGTGGCTCGGACCAGTCGCCGAGGTCGCGGCCGCCGCAGTCGTCGAGCAGCTCCAGGGCCAGGGCCCGACCCAAGGTGACCGGGTCGTCGCCGCGACGTCGCCGGCGCAGCAGGATCCCGCCGTCGCGGCTGGCCAGCATGCCCTGCAGGTCGAGGGGACCGGCGGCGCCGTCGGGGGTCGAGGCCAGCGCTCCGACCGGCAGGCTGCAGCCTCCGCCCAGCTCGGCCAGAAAGGCCCGCTCAGCCAGCAGGGCGCCATGGGCGACGGGATCGTCGATCTCGCCCAGCGCCTGCCGCAGGCGCTGGTCGTCGAGCCGGCACTCCACGGCGATGGCCCCCTGGCCGACCTGGGGCACCACCAGCGACGGGTCGAGCCGCTGGGTGACCGGCGGCGACAGGCCGAGGCGGTCGAGGGCGCAGGCGGCGACCACCCCGCCGCCGATGGCCCGGGCCCGCCGCAGCCGGCTGTCGATGTTGCCTCGCAGGTCGACGAATCCCAGGTCGGGACGCAGCCAGGCCAGCTGGGCGCGGCGGCGGACCGAGCCGGTGGCGACCAGGGCGCCGGTGGACAGCTGATCGAGGCTGGCACCGACCAGGGCGTCGCGCACGTCGGCCCGTTCGGGGACGGCCGCCAGCACCAGCCCGGCGGGGGTCTGGGAGGGGAGGTCCTTGGCCGAGTGCACCGCGGCGTCGGCGTCGCCGAGCAGCACGGCGGCCTGCACCTCCTTCGCGAACACCCCCTGGGCGCCGATGTCGGCCAGCGACACGTCGCGGCGGCGGTCGCCGGTGGTCTGCACCACCACCAGCTCCACCGGCCCGGCCTGGCCGGCTCCGAGCAGCTCGGCGACCCGGCGGGCCTGCCACAGCGCCAACGGGGAGCCTCGGGTGGCGAGGCGGACGGCGGCCACCGCTCAGAGGTCGAACAAGGTGCGCAGCGCCTCGGCCAGGCGCTCGCCGCGGGCGGTGCCGGCCGACTCCTTCAGCACCACCGTCGGCCGGTGCAGCACCTTGGCCAGCACGTCGCGGGTGACGGCCTCCACCTGAGCCCACTGGTCGTCGTCGAGCTCGGCCAGCCGGTGGCGGTGCCGTTCGAGCTCGGCGCGGCGCACGGAGTCGAGCTGGCCCCGCAGGGCCGACACGAGCGGAGCGGCGCCGCGGGCCCGGCTGTCGGCCCGGTAGCGCTCCACCTCTTCGGAGACGATGGCGCGGGCCTTGTCCACCTCGCCGTGACGTCCCTCCAGAGACTGCTGGGCCCGGACCCGCAGGTCGTCCATGTCGAGCAGCTGCACACCGGGCAGGTCGGCCACCTCGGGATCGACGTTGCGGGGCACACCGAGGTCGACGACCAGCAGCGGCCCGTGCCGGCCCACCTCGGCGCGCGCCAGATGGCCCGGTTCCACCACCGGGGCAGCCGCGCCGGTGGTCACCACCAGCAGGTCGGCGCCGCGCAGCACCCCGGGCAGCCCGGTGGATGCCACGCCCCGGCCGCCGACCCGGCTGGCGAGGGAGGCGGCACGTGAAGCGGTGCGGTTGACCACGGTGACCTCGGCGCCGCGCTCGACGAGGGCCTGCACCACCCCCTCGCCCATCTGCCCGGCGCCGACCACGACGACCGAGCGCTGGTGCAGCGTGCCGAGCTGCTCGTGGGCCAGCTCCACGGCGATGTGCGACAGCGAGGTGGAGCCCCGGGCGATGGCGGTGGCGGAGCGGACCTTGCGGCCGGTCTGCACCGCCCGCCGGAACAAGGCGCCGAGCACCGGACCCGCCGCCCGTTCGGCCTCGGCCCGCTCGGCCGCTCGGCGCACCTGGCCCAGCACCTCCGTCTCGCCCAGGACCGCTGAGCGCAGCCCGGCGGCCACCTCGAACAGGTGGGCGGGCACCAGGTCGTCGAAGAGGACGGTGAAGGCGTCGGCCAGCGCCTCGACGCTGGTCCCGGCCTTGGCGGCCAGGAACTCCTGCAGGTCGGCGACGCCTTCATGGAACCGTTCGACCACGGCGTACAGCTCGGTGCGCAGGCAGGTGGAGACCACCACCACCTCGGACAGGTTGGTGCGGTCGCGCAGGGTCGCGAGCGCCTTGCCGAGGTCCTCCTCGGCGATGGCCACGCGCTCCAGCAGCTGGAGCGAGCTCTGGTGTTGTTCGAGCCCGACGACGACGAGGGACAAGGCTTGCCACGGCTCCTTGCTCGGCCGGCAGGTGCCGGATCCCGCCGGCACGCCGTGGCACCGGAGGCTCCAGCCCCCTACCAGGATGCCGGGGCGGCGCGCCCGCCGCCAGAGCGGCCCCGGTTCAGGCCGACTCCGACGAGTTGAGGCCCAGGGCGCGGGGGCCGGGGAGGGCGGGTTCCGCGGCCGCGCCCGGACGTGGCCCGTCGCGCCGCGACAGGTAGAAGCTCATCACCTGCAGCTCGATGGACAGGTCCACGTAGCGGAGCAGCACCTGAGCCGGCACCGTCAGCACCCGCGGGGCGAAGTTGAGGATGGCGCCCACGCCGGCTTCCACCAGCAGGTCGGCCACCGGCTGGGCGTCGGAGGCAGGGGTGGCGATGACGCCGATGGCGGGGGGATCGGCGGTGGCGACGGCGCCGAACTCGTCGAGGTGGCGGATGGCCACGCCCCGGATCCGGGTGCCGATCAGCTCGCGCTCGACGTCGAAGAGCCCGGCCAGGCGAAACCCCCGGGAGTGGAAACCCGGCGAGTTGGCCAGGGCCCGGCCCAGGTTGCCCAGCCCGACGATGACCACGGGCCAGTCCCCGCCCAGACCGAGCTCGCGGTCGATCTGCTGCAGGAGGTACTCGGCGTCGTACCCCGAGCCTCGGGTGCCGAACGAGCCGAGGAACGACAGGTCCTTGCGCACCTTGGAGGCGTTCACCCGGGCCAGCTCGGCCAGCTGGTCGGAGGCGACGGTCGTCACCCCGGCCCGCACCAGGTCCAGCAGGATCCGCTGGTAGACCGGCAGCCGGGCCACCGTGGCCTCCGGGATGCGGCGGGCGGGGGTCGGCGCCATGGCGCCGGATGCTAGCGACGCCGGGATGCCGGGCACCAAGCCGGCGTGGTCACCAGGCACGATCATCGAGGGCGCGCCGCAGCGCCTTGCCGGCCACGTTGCGCGGCAACCTGTCGGTGAAGCGGATCCGGCTGGGGCACTTGTAGTGGGCCAGGCGGGCCCGGCAGTGCTCCACCAGCGCCGTGCCGTCGGGCCGGCGCCCGGACCGGGCCACCACCACCGCCTCCACCGCCTCGCCGGTGGTGGGATCGGGCACGCCGCGCACCGCCGCCTCGGCCACGTCGGGGTGCTCGGCCAGGCAGCGCTCCACCTCGGCGGGGTACACGTTGAAGCCCGACACGATGATGAGGTCCTTGGTGCGGTCCACCAGGAACAGATCCCCGTCGTCGGAGACCACGGCCACGTCGCCGGTGCGCAGCCAGCCGCCGGCCAGGACCTCGGCGGTGGCCTGCGGGTCCTGCCAGTAGCCGGGGAAGACGTTGTCCCCATGGACCCAGATCTCGCCCGGGTCGCCCTGCAGAGCGTCGCCACCGCTGGTGTCGACCAGCCGGACCTGCACGCCCGGCAGCGGACGGCCGACGGACCCCGGCCGGTTGCGGCCAGTGCCGACGGTGGTGCTGACCACCGGGCCAGCCTCGGTCAGGCCGTAGCCCTGGGCCAGCGGCACCCCGAAGCGCGCCTCGAAGTCCATCGCCACCTCCGGCGCCAACGCCGCTGCTCCCGACACGGCGCGGCGCACCCCGGCGAAGGACCGGGCCGGGGCATCCGCCTCGGGCAGCGCCAGCCAGCCTTGGAACGTCGGCGGGGCGCCGACGACCAACGTGACGGCGAGATCGCGCACCAGCTGCAGCGACGCCTGGGGGCAGAAGCGCTCCTCGAGCACCAGCGGCAGCCCGGTGGCCAGGGCCACCCCCAGCACGACGTTGAGCCCGAAGACGTGGAAGAGCGGGATGCTGGTGAAGCCGATGTCGCGGGGCTCGATCCGCTCGCCGGGCACCGAGCCCATCTGGCGGAGGTTGGCCAGCAGGTTTCCGTGGGTGAGGACAGCCGGTTTGGCCTCGCCGGCGGTGCCGGAGGTGAACAGCAGCACCGCCGGGTCGTGGCGACCACGCTCGACAGGCTCGAAGTGCAGCTTGGCGGGGGCCGACAGGTCCTCCCACGACGGCACCGTGCTGCCGCGGCCGAGCACCACGAAGCGTACCCCGACCGACGCCGCCTTGAGCAGCCCGACGGCATCGGCGCCGGCCGGGTCGGCCAGCACACCGACGGGATCGACGGCGGCCAGCTCGCGCTCGAGCTCAGCTGACGGGCTGGCGGGGTTCAGCGGGACGGCCACGGCTCCGACGCCCAACACGGCCAGGTAGGCGACGACGAAGTCGACGCCGGAGGGCCACACCAGCGCTACCCGGTCGCCGGGAGCGACGCCCAGCTCCCGCAGGCCGAAGGCGGCGGCCGCGGCTCGGCGTCGAAGCTCGCCCCAGGTGGTGAAGCGCTGCCCGTCCCACACCGCTCGGCCTTCAGGGTGGTGGCCGCTGGCCAGCGCAGCCAGGTTCACCGGGCGCTCCCCACCGGCACCACGCTCGCTGGACCCGAACACAGCGGCCCTGAACACAGCGGCCCTGAACACAGCGGTCCTGGACACAGGGGCCCTGGGCGCAGGGACGCCGAGCGGGGGCATCGCGGCACCGGGTCGACGGCATGACGCACCTGCCTGCCGGCAGGCCCGAAGCTGGCGTGGGTGGGCGCGGCGATGCCGCCGCCGGCGCCGAGGGCCGTCGGCGCCGGCGGGTCAGCCGGCCTGGGTGTACCGAGCCGCCAGATAGCGATCGACATCGTCCTCGCGCAGCCGGAACGACTTGCCGATGCGCACGGCGGGCAGCTCACCGGCGTTGATCAGCCGGTAGACCGTCATGTTGGACACCCGGAGGGTACCGGCGACCTCGCGGACCGTCAGGTACCTGGCGCTGGTTGGCTCGTCACGTGTCAGTGCTCTCACCCCTCTCCGCCCTGAGGCGACTGTACGCCACCGTGACGGGCGGGGAAAGAGGGGGGATCCACGTCAGATCTCGGGGTCGCCCAGCTGCCGGGACCGCTCAGCAGCAGCCGTCACGGCGTCGAGGACGGCGGCCCGCACGGCGCGTTGCTCCAGGACCCGCAGGCCGGCGGCGGTGGTACCGCCGGGGGAGGTCACCTGGGCCCGCAGCGCCTCGGGTTCCGAGCCCGACTCCAGCAGCAACCGGCCCGAGCCGGCGATGGTGTGCAGGGCCAGGGTGCGGCTGACGTCGCGGGGCAGCCCGGCCAGCACGCCGGCTTCGACCAGCGCCTCGGCCAGCAGGAAGACGTAGGCGGGACCCGAGCCCGACAGGCCGGTGACGGCGTCGAGGGACGGCTCGGGGACCCGCACCACCTCGCCGACGGCTCGCAGCAGCTCCTCGGCCCAGGCCAGGTCGGCGGCGCCGGCCAGCTCGCCACCGGCGATGGCCGAGACCCCGGCGCCGACCAGGGCCGGGGTGTTGGGCATGGCCCGCACCACCGCCACCTCGGAGCCGACCCACGACTGCAAGCTGCGCAGCGTCACACCGGCCACCACCGACAGCAGCCGGCGGGTGCCGGCGGCGGCCACGGCCCGGCAGGCCGCTTCGGCCGCGGTGGGCTTCACGGCCAGCAGCGTCCCCTCGGCGGCCACGGGGGCGGAGACCACCTGCAGCGCCGGCCAGCTGCGGCGCACCTGCTCCTGTCGGTCGGGGTCGATCTCGGCCACGGCCAGCGTCGCGGCGTCGCGACCGGCAACCAACAGCCCTCCCACCAGGGCCGACCCCATCCGGCCACCACCCACCACCTGCAACGTCACCATGGAGAGGCAGGCTAGCGACCGTCGCCCGGCCCGGCCGGCAGCCGCCACCCGGCTGGGCCACCCGACTGGGCCACCCGACTGGGCCGCCCGGCGGGGCCACCCGGCGGGGGGACAGCTCAGCGGCGCGGGCAGCTCAACGGCGCGGGCGGCGGCGGTAGAGACCGGCGAACCCGATCGACATGGCGGTGGGGAACACCTCGTCGACGTAGGCCAGCGAGGCGCCGACGATCCGGTCGAGCTCGTCGTCGTCGATGGCGCCAACCGGCACCTCCCCCACCAGCACCACGGCGTCCTCGGCGCCGAGAGCCAGGTGCATCTGGTGCAGCTCAGCATTGCGCCGCAGCAGGTACTGGTAGGTGCGGCAGGGGTCGACCTCGGGGGCCGGCATCACCTGCGCCTCGTGGCGGAGGGTCCGCTGGCGCACCGACAGCCACACGGTGATGAACTGCTTCTCCTCACCGGCCAGCCGCAGGTACCAGCGCCGCCCGGCGCTCTGGCGGTCGACGGCCACCAGCGGGCCGTCCTCGGCCATGCGCCGAGCGGCCCACGACTCGATGCGGTCCTCGCAGGCGTCACGCTCGTCGGAGCTGGCGATGTCGGCGAGGGGCACCTCAGGTCCCTTCGTCGCGGCTCACCGGCAGGCGGCCAGAGGAGCGTCGGCCAGCTCGCTGTAGGTCTCGACCAGCGTCGCGGCTGCCCGGCGCCACGTATAGCGCCGGGCGGCCGCCACCGCCCCGACGGCCAGCCGGTCAGCCAGCGCCGGGTTCTGCAGCAGCCGGGCCACGGCCCGGGCGAAGGCTTCCGGATCGCTCTCGTCCACCAGCAGCCCGGTCACCTGATCCTCCACCAAGGTGGTGAGACCGCCCACGGCGGAGGCCACCACCGGAGTACCGCAGGCGGCCGCCTCCAAGGCAACCAGGCCGAACGACTCAGAGCGGCTCGGCACCAGGCACACGTCGGCAGCCCGGTAGTAGCTCGACAGCAGCTCGTGGGGCTGAGGGTCGACGAAGCACACCCGGGAGGTCAGGCCGAGCTGCTCGACGAGGGTCCGCAGGTCTTCGAGGTAGGCCACCCCGCGTGGGCCGCTTGGGCCGCCCACCAGCACCAGGGTGGGCGGCGGGGAGGTCACCGCGGCGCTCAGCTCGGCGAGGGCCTGCACGGCGACATGGGCACCTTTGAGCGGCTGCATCCGCCCGACGAACAGCAGCAGCGGCCCGGCTTCGGGCAGCCCCAGGGCCCGGCGGGCCTGGGGGCGATGCCCGGGGGCGAAGTAGGCGTGCTCCACGCCGGGAGCGACGATCCGGATCCGCTGCGGGTCGGTGCCGTAGAGGGCGGCGAGCTGTTCGGCCTCGACCCGGCACGAGGCGAGGACCACGTCTGAGCACTGCATGATCTCCGCCTCCGCCTCGGCTCGGCGATGCGGCTCGTCGCAGGAGCGCTCCTCGGGGCTGGCTTCGGCTTTGACCCGGGCCAGCGTGTGGAAGGTGCAGACCAACGGCAGGTCGAGCTCGTGCTTCACCCGGTGGCCGCTGAGCCCCGACAGCCAGTAGTTGGCGTGGAGGGCGTCGAAGGAGGTGGTGGCGTGCAACGCCGGGTCCACCCCCGCCCCCGACTCCATCAGGGCCAAGACGTTGGCGGTGAACTCGTCGACCAGCTCGACCAGCGCTTCTTTCGCCACCGGCTGCAACGGGCCGGCCGGCACGTGGTGGACCCGAAAGCCGGGCTCCACGGCAACGGTGGCCGGCAGCTGATCGGACCAGGCCCTGGTGTAGACGTCACACTCGACCCCGGCACGGGCCAACGCGCTCGACAGCTCGCGGACGTAGACGTTCATGCCGCCACCGTCGCCGGTTCCGGGCTGGGCCAGCGGCGAGGTGTGCAGGGACAGGACGGCCAGGCGTCGCACCTCGCTGGAGCCTATCGGCAGCGTCCGCCCAACCCGCCACTCATGCCAAGGCCCCGCCGTCGGAGGTGGCTGGGCCCTCGGCGTCACCCGCGGCGCCACCACGCTCGGCCCGGGACCCGCCGGGGCCTGTCGTGCCGGGCGGCGCCGCCTCCGGTCCATCGGGCGGCAGACGCTCGTTGTCCCGCAGGAACGACAGGTACACCCGCACCAGCGCCTGCTTCTGATCCTCGGTGAGGCGACGGTCGGCGAGGATGCACCGGGCCAGGTCCGGCTCGCTGTCGTCGGGTTCGAGGATGCCGGCTTGGACATAGAGCGTCTCGGCGGAGATCCGCAGGGCCTTGGCGATCTGCTGCAGGATCTCGGCCGAAGGGCGGCGCAGCCCCCGCTCGATCTGGCTCAGATAGGGGTTGGAGATGCCGGCCAGCTCCGACAGGCGCCGAAGCGACAGCCGGGAGCTGCTGCGCTGATCACGGATGAAGGCGCCGAGATCGAGCCACCGGTCGGGGAGCTGCTTGGGCATGCAGGACGGCTCGCGGCCCGGCGTCAGGCGAGCAGCCCGTCGACCGAAGCCTTGCCGGTCTTGTAGCGGTTCACGATCTCGGCCTGCAGCCGATCGATCTGCTCGTGCAGGGCGCGGCGGTGGTTGGAGATGCGGGTCTCCATGGCGGCCAGCTGTTCGGCGACGTCGCGAAGCTCGGCCTCGGGCATGGTCAGCAGCTCGCCGATGCGCCCGGCGTCGAGGACCTGGTCGAGCTCGCTGGTCAGCTCCTCGTCCTCCATGTCCGGCGCCATGCGGACCGGCAGGCGGCCCGGCCCGGCCGGACGGGGCGGGCCGGCGCCGATGATGGCGGGCAGCTCGTCGACCAGTGCCGTCAGATCCTGGGCCGAAGCCCCCGCCTCCCGTCGATCGAGGCAGGCGTGGATGATGTCGAGACGCCCCTGAGCCAGGCGCCGCAGGAACGACACGGCGGTCTCCGCGGCCTGGCACTCGGCGCGCATGGCTCGGATGTCGTCGAGGGAGCGGTCAGCCAGACCGGACAGGTAGGCCGGGTCGAGCACCCGCTCCAGTTCACGGTCGAGCCGCGTCATCCACCAGAGCGTACCTCGCCCGGGCCGCGATCGAAGGGGGCTGGGGCCAGACGTCCGATGCGGCCCCGGGGCCGGTAGCGCACGGCGACGGTGCCCAGCAACGCCCGGCGGGCCACCGGGCCGAAGTCCCGGCTGTCGGTGCTGGCGGCGGGGTTGTCGCCGTGGACGACCACTTCGTCGCCGACCAGGGAGGTCACCCGCTTGACCAGCACCCGGCTCGGCGTGCGCGGGTCGGTGACCGCCACCACCGCCCCGTGCCGCGGCCCCGGCCGGCGCACCACCAGCAGGCGATCGCCCGGTTGCAGCGTGGGAGTCATGCTCAGCCCTTCGACCAGAACCCGTCGCGGCCGGATGAGCACGGCGGCGGCGGCCGAAGCCACCATCACCGCCGCAGCGGCCGCCGCCAGCCGAAGCCGGGTGCTGCGCAGCCGGGATGCGGACGTCGCCACAGCCCTCCTCACGAGAGCGGCAGGGGCAGGTGGCTGCGACAGTGGCGGACGGTGGGCACGTCAGCCAGCAGCGACGCGTCGATCTCGGCTCCGCACAGCTCGCAGCGGCCGTAGCTCCCCTGGTCGAGCCGGACCAGGGCCAACTCCACCCCCGACAGCTCCTCCTCCACGGCGTCGAGCTCGGCGGTGATGCCCCCGGCCGCCGGATCGAACCCGGCGCTCAGGGCGGGGTCGGCGGGGTCGACCGGATCCCGTCCTGTGGTCTCCTCCATCGGCTCGACGCCCACCCCAGCGATGGTACCGCTGCCGCCTGGTCAGCCATCGCCGCCGCGGTGGGTCAGGCCGGCTGCGGCGGGCCCCGTTCGGTCAGGCCATGGAGCCGTGGAAGGGAACGCCGTAGCTGAAGACACCGCCGTCGGCGGCGGCCAGCCAGTAGCCGGTGCTGGCCAGGGGGGCCAGGCTCACCACCGGGGCCGCCAGATGGGCGCCGCCGGCTGAGCCCCGGAAAGGTGCGTCGCCGAAGGTGAAGATGCCGCCGTCGGAGGCCACCAGCCAGTAGCCACCCCCGTCAGGGGTGGCGGCCATCCCCACCACCGGTCGGTTGAG
>JAJZNB010000097.1 GCA_021848085.1 Actinomycetes bacterium | reverse complement strand
GACGGCCACCCGCACCTCGGCCACCACCCCGGGCCGGGGGGCGTGCACCCGGTGCTCCATCTTCATGGCCTCCACGATGACCAGCAGCTGGCCTTCGCCGACGGTGTCGCCGGCCGCCACCGCCACGGCCAGGACAGCCCCGGGCATGGGGGCGGCCAGCGCTCCGGCCGGTGGCTGTGCCTCGGGATGGGGGAAGCGGTCGACCTCCACCAGCGCCACGTCGCCGGCGGGGCCCTGCACCCACCACCGGGGCCCGCAGTGCTGCCAGGCGCCGGCCAGCCGCCGGCCGTCGAGCTCCAGGTCGACGGCCCCCTCCACCGAGGCCAGCTGGGCCGGGCCGGCCAGCACCTCGGGGCCCGCCGGCAGCTGGCGGGTGCAGCGGCGCAGCCGGGCCTGGCTGGTGCGGCCATCGGCGGTGACGGCGAAGCTGCCGTCGCGCTGGGGCTGCCACTGCACCGTCACCTCCTCGTCACCGACGCGCCAGGTGTTGCACTGGGGAGGGAAGACGCTGGTGCGGAAGGCGGTGGGGACGCTGGCCAGCACCGGCGCGCCGGCGCGGTCCTCGGCCTGGTGGACCAAGGTGGCGGCGATGGCGGCGCTGCGCCGCTCGTCGGGGGAGGGGGCCCGGCGCAGCGACGGGGCGAAGCGCTCGACGAAGGAGGTGGTGGCCGCCCCGGCCAGGAACTGCGGGTGGCGCAAGGTGGCCACCAGGAAGTCGCGGTTGGTGGTCACCCCGCGGATGACGGTGCGTTCGAGGGCCAGAGCCAGGCGGCGGGCTGCCTCGGTGCGGGTGGGGCCGTGGGCGATCACCTTGGCCAGCAGCGGATCCCACTCCACGCCGACGACGCTGCCGACCTCGATGCCCGAGTCGACCCGCACCGGCGGGTCGGCGGCCGGGCGCCAGCCCACCACCGTGCCGGTGGCCGGCAGGAACCCGGCGTCGGGATCCTCGGCGTAGAGGCGGGCCTCGATGGCGTGCCCGTCGAGACCCAGGTCGTGCTGGTCGTAGCCCAGCGGCTCACCCTGGGCGATGCGCAGCTGCTCGCGGACCAGGTCGAGGCCGGTGACCGCCTCGGTGACCGGGTGCTCCACCTGCAGGCGGGTGTTGACCTCCAAGAAGAAGAACTCGCCGCCGGGGTCGACGACGAACTCCACGGTGCCTGCCCCCTGGTAGCCGACAGCCCGGGCCGCGGCGACCGCGGCCGCACCCATGGCGGCCCGCAGCCGGTCGTCGAGGGCGGGCGAGGGAGCCTCCTCGATGACCTTCTGGTGCCGGCGCTGGATGGAGCAGTCACGCTCGAAGCAGTGCACCACCTGCCCGTGGGCGTCGGCCAGGATCTGGATCTCGACGTGGCGGGCCTCGGCCAGGTAGCGCTCCACGAAGACGGTGCCGTCGCCGAAGGCGGCCTGGGCCTCGCGGCGGGCGCCGGCCAGCGCCTCGGGATACTCCTCGGGGCCGGCGACGATGCGCATCCCCTTGCCGCCGCCGCCGGCGGCGGCCTTCACCAGCACCGGCCAGCCGATGTCGACCGGGCCGTCGCCCACCACCGAGGCCAGCACCGGCACCCCGGCGCCAGCCATCAGCTCCTTGGCCCGCAGCTTGTCGCCCATGGCGTCGATCGCCTCGGGCGGCGGGCCCACCCACACCAGCCCGGCGTCGATGACCGCCTGGGCGAAGGCGGCCCGCTCGGAGAGGAAGCCGTAGCCCGGATGCACGGCGTCGGCGCCGGCGGCCTTGGCCGCGGCCAGCAGCTGGTCGATGTCGAGGTAGGTCTGGGCCGCGCCGCGCCCGGCCAGGGCCACGGCGTGGTCGGCTTCGGCCACGTGCGGCGCGTCGGCGTCGCTGGGGGCGTAGACGGCCACCGTCTCGATGCCCATGGCCGCCGCGCTGCGGGCGATGCGCCGGGCGATCTCGCCCCGGTTGGCGACCAGCAGCCGGCCGATGAGACGTCGCTCGCCGGTCACAGCCGGAACACCCCGTAGTGGCGGGCGCCGGCCACCGGCCCGCTGTGGCAGGCGGAGAGGGCCATGGCCAGCACCGTCCGGGTGTCGCGGGGGTCGATGATGCCGTCGTCGACGACCCGGCCTGTGGCGTAGGTGGCCAGCGACATGGCTTCGGCGAAGGCCTCCACCTTGTCGCTTCGGGCCTGCTCCTCGGTCTCGTCGAGCGGCTCGCCCCGACGGGCGGCCTGGCTCCGGCGGACGATCGACATGACCCCGGCCATCTGCTTGGGGCCCATGACGGCGATCTTGGCCGTGGGCCACAAGAACACGAAGCGGGTGTCGAAGGCCCGCCCGCCCATGCCGTAGTTGCCGGCGCCGTAGCTGGCCCCGACGATGACGGTGATGTGGGGCACCGTCGAGTTTGACAGGGCGTTGATCATCTGGCTGCCGTGCTTCACGATGCCGCCGCGCTCGTAGTCGCGTCCCACCATGTAGCCGGTGATGTTCTGCAGGAACACCAGCGGCGTGTCGACCTGGTTGCACAGCTGGATGAACTGGGCCGCCTTCTGCGACGAGTCGGAGAACAGCGGGCCGTTGTTGGCCAGCACCCCGACAGGAAAGCCGTGGATCTGCGCCCAGCCGCACACGATGGTCGGGCCGTAGCGGGGCTTGAACTCCTCGAAGCAGCTGCCGTCGACGATGCGGGCCACGATCTCGCGGGCGTCCACCGGGCTGCGCAGGTCGGGGGCGATGAGGCCGAGCAGCTCCCCAGGGTCGTGCACCGGCTCGGACACAGCTCCCGCCAGCGGACCCCGGCCGGCCTTGCGCCAGTGCAGGTGGGCGATGACGTCGCGGCACATGCGGATGGCCTCGGGCTCGTCGTCGGCCAGGAAGTCCGCCAGTCCGCTGACGGCGGCGTGCATCTCGGCCCCGCCGAGCTCCTCGTCCCCGGCGTCCTCGCCGGTGGCCACCTTCACCAGCGGCGGGCCGCCCAAGAAGACCTTGGCGCCGCCGGCCACGAAGATCGTGTACTCCGACAGCCCCGGCTGGTAGGCGCCGCCGGCCGTGGAGCTGCCGAACACCACCGACACGGTGGGGATGCCGCGCCCCGACAGCTCGGTGATGTCGTGGAACATCCGGCCGGTGCTCGAGAAGTGCGTCAGGTTCTGGCGCAGGGCCCGGTCCGGGTCGTCGTCGGCACCGACACCGCGCAGGTCGCCGCCGGCCGACTCCACCAGCTGGATGTAAGGCAGGCGGTTGTCGCGGGCCACCTCCAAGGCCCGCTCGATCTTGCGGATGCTGATGGCGGTCATGGCGCCGCCCAGCACGCTGGGGTCGTTGGCCACCACCACGCACTCGGTGCCCGACACCACCCCGATGCCGAGCACCGCTCCGCCACCCACCGCGTAGTCGGTCTGGTTGCCGGCCAGCGGGCTCAGCTCCAGGAACGGCGAAGCCGGATCGAGCAGCAGACCGATCCGCTCGCGCACCGGCAGCTTGCCCTGGGCCGCAAGCCGCGCCTGGGCCCGCGGTCCGCCGCCGGCGGCCGCCTCGGCCTGCAGCCGGCCGACCTCGTCGAGCAGCTCCACCATGGCGGCCCGGTTGGCCAGGTGGCGAGGGTCGGCCGGGTCGAGGGTGCTGTGGAGGACCGGCACCGTCTAGGCCTCCACCTCGAGGTCGTCGAGGCGGGCCAAGATGCGCAGCATCACCTCGTCGGCGCCACCGCCGATCGACAGCAGCCGGGCGTCGCGGTAGTAGCGCGACACCCAGGTCTCCTCCATGTAGCCCACCCCGCCGTGGAACTGGATGCAGCTGTCGGCCACCTGGCGGGCCAGCCGGCCCGCCTTCAACTTGGCGATGGTGGCATAACGGGTGGTGTCCTCGCCGCGCAGATACGCCTCGGCGCAGGCGTAGTTGAAGTGGCGCAGCAGCTCCACCTCGGCCCGCAGCTCGGCCAGGCGGAACTGGACGTGCTGGTTGGCCAACAGCGGCCGGCCAAAAGCCCGGCGCTGGCGCAGGTAGTCCTCGGTGCGCTCCAAGGCAGACGACATCGAACCGATGGCCATGTAGGCGGCGATCATCCGCTCGTTCTGGAACTGGGCCATCTGCTGCTGAAAGCCCCGGCCCACCTCCCCGATGGTGTTCGACACCGGCACCCGGGCGTCGACGAACGACAGCTCGGCGGTGTCCGAGGACCAGTTGCCCATCTTGCGCAGCTTGCGGCTGACCGAGAAGCCCGGCGTGTCAGTGGGGAACACGATCTGCGACATGCCCCGGGCGCCGCCCTCGTCGCCGGTGCGGGCCAGCAGACACAGCCAGTCGGCCTGGGTGCCGTTGGTGATGTAGAGCTTGGTGCCGTTGACCACCCACTCATCCCCGTCGCGCACCGCCCGGGTCCGGATGCCGGCCACATCCGATCCGGCGTCGGGTTCGGTGACGGCGATGGAGGCGATCATGTCGCCGGCCACCGCCGGGGCCAGGTAGCGCTCTTTGAGCTGGTGGCTGCCGAAGCGGGCCAGGGCCGGGGTGGCCATGTCGGTCTGCACCGAGATGGCCATCGGCACCCCACCGCAGTCGATGCGCCCCAGCTCCTCGCCCAGCACCACCGTGTAGGAGTGATCCGCCCCCTGGCCGCCGTAGGCCGGGTCGTACTCCAGGCCGAGCAGGCCCGCCTGGCCCAGAGCCTTGAACAGCCGGTGGCCGGGAAACGCCCCGGCCTCCTCCCACTCGTCCACGTACGGGACGATCTCGCGCTCCACCGTGCCACGCACCGCCTGTCGAAACCGCTCGTGGTCTTCGCTGAACTGCACCTGGCCGCCTCCTCGAGGGAACCCGTTCCAGCCATCGTCCATTCGATCAAACGCTTGGTCGAAGTCTCAACATATACCGGCCTGCTGAGCCCCACAACCACCGGTGGGCGGTGACCGGACCTGGCCGGACCCGCGACGGCGGCGCCGGCGGGCTCGCTACCCTGAGGGCCATGCTCGCCACCAGCCAGCCGCTCGCCGACGGCGCCGAGCCGGAGCCGCCGGCCGACCTGCAGCCCGACGACCTCGACCTCGACGCCTACCGCCAGCCGACCGCCTTCCTCGACTCGCAGCACCCGGCGGTGCGGGCGCTCGCCGAGCGGGCCACCGCCGGGGCCGGCGACGACGCAGCACGGGCGTCACGGCTGTTCCGAGCGGTGCGCGACGGTCTGCGCTACGACCCGTACTCGGTCTCGACCGACCCCGAGCGCTACCGGGCGTCGGCCGTCGTCGCCATGGACGCCGCCTACTGCGTCCCCAAGGCCGTGCTGCTGGCGGCGGCGGCGAGGGCGCTGGGCATCCCGGCCCGCGTCGCCTTCGCCGACGTGCGCAACCACCTGCAGAGCGAACGGCTGCGCCAGACCATGGGCACCGACCTGTTCATCTGCCACGGCTTCACCGAGATGCACCTCGGCGGGCGCTGGCTGAAGGCCACCCCCACCTTCAACGTAGAGCTGTGCCAGCGCTTCGGGGTGTCGCCGCTCGAGTTCGACGGCACCAGCGACGCCCTCCTGCACGCCTTCGACGCCGAGGGACAGCGCCACATGGAGTACGTCCGCTCGCGCGGCGCCTTCGTCGACCTGCCCCTGCCGTGGCTGCTGGCCATGCTGCGCCACCACTATGGCGCCGGCATCTTCACCGGCGACACCGCCACCCGCTGAGCGTCGCCGCCGGCGCCCCAACCGGATGGCGTCGGGCGGTCGTGCCGGGCGGTGGTGGCCGCCGATCAGGCCCGGGCCACGGCTCGGACCCCCAAGGCGAACGGCACCGCCGCCACCACCACCAGCACCACCCGCAGCCACCAGGGCGACCCAGGGCTGGCGAACACCGCCTGGTGCAGCTGTGACACCGGGGCGTCGGGGATGGCGGCCGGGCCGACCAGCAGCCGCGGGAGGAACTCGGCGCCGATCAGCCCGGCCAGAGCGGCCAGCGGCGCCACCACCAGCGGGCCGCTCAGCGCCACCGCCGCGCCGGCCACGGCCAGGGCCAGCACCAGCGCCCCCAAGGCGTTGCCGGCCGGCTGGTAGAAGAAGGCGGCGATGCCGATGAGGGCCAGCACCACGGCCACCACCACCCGCAGCCGGCGCACCCCGCGGGCGGCCAGCACCAGCAGCCAGGCGGTGACGCCCGGCACCAGCACCGCCACCACCGCCGTCAACCCGAGGACGACCCGGCCGGGGGCGCCCACCCCGCCCAGGGCACGCACCAGATGGGCACCGGCGCTGCCCACCACCCGCTGGGCATCATCGGACAGCGACCGGGCCGCCCCGGCCAGATAGGGCACGGCACCGGCCGCCAGGGCGATGCCGACCAGCACCCCCACGACCAGCCACAGCCGGCCTCTCACGCCCGCCTCTCGGCCAAGGACCCGGCGGTCACCTCGGACATCGGCGTCTCCTCGCTCCTCGGCGCATCCTACGGGAGCTGTCCCCGGCGACGGGCCCACCCCAGCCCCCCGGCGCGCCCCTGGCCACCTTCGCCTCGCGGCTGCTCTACGACTGCTCTACGACGCCGGCACCGCACCGTCGGGCACCGGCTGGATCTCCCTGGGCACCGGCAGCCGGGTCAGCTACGGCCTGAGCGTCGACGGCGACGGCCCCAGGGCGCTGCAGCGCCCCAACCGGTGGGGCATCCCCTGGGGGTCGCAGGTGATGGTGCTGGGGGTCGCAGGTGATGGTGCTGGCCATCGGCAGCCTGTTCATCGTCCCCACCCCGAGCTTGGGTGATGCGGGCCGTCACCGCCGTCGACCCCGCCGCCCACGGCTTCTGGTCCTTCCCCGTCGACGACATCGCCCTGTCGGGCGCCGTCGTCTTCTACTGTGCCGGCCTGTGGCTGCTGTGCAATCACCAAGGTCGCCGACACGTGCAGAGCGGAGCGTGGCTCCCGCCGGCGGCCTCTTCAGCCAGCTCGGAGCCCGGCTCGGCCTGAGCGTGGCGCCGGCCCGGTGAGCGCCTCGCTCTTCGTCCGGGTGCTGGTGACGGTGCTGGTCATCCTCGACCCCATCGGCAACGTGCCGACCTTCCTGGCCCTCACCGCCGCCGATCCCGGGCATCGGACCCGGGCGGCCGGCCAGGCCACGGTGGTGGCCGCCGCCGTCATCTTGGCCTTCGCCCTGTTCGGCCAGGCCATCTTGGGGGTGCTCCACATCTCGGTGCCGGCCATCCAGGTGTCGGGCGGCCTGGTGCTGGCCCTGGTGGCGCTGCAGCTGCTGGCCTTCACCTCGCCCGAGCCCTCGGCCGTGGCCGGTGGCAACCCGGCCCTGGTGCCGCTGGGCACCCCGCTGCTGGCCGGTCCCGGCGCCATCGCCGCCACCATGGTCTTCATCCGCCAGGCGGGCGGCACCGGCGCCACGCTGACGGTGGTGGCCGGCCTGCTGGTCGCCATCGGCATCGTCTACGTGGTGCTGCGGGCGGCGACCCTGCTCTCTCGCCACCTGCGCCGGAACGTCATCGACCTGCTCACCCGCATCGTCGGCCTGCTGCTGGCCGCCATCGCCGTGCAGCTGGTGGCCCTCGGGGTGCAGGCCTGGGTGCGCCACGGCGTCGCCTGACCCGGCCGGCCCACCCTCCACGCGGTGCCCGGGGTCGAAGCGGTGGGTCGGCCAGCCAGCCCCCTCGGGGCGACCTGATGGAGGTGGCCGCCGTGCGCTCCGGGGAGCAGACAGCCGACGAGCGCTGCAGGCCGGCCGACGGGGCGCAAGTGGTGCTTGCGTTCGGCTTGCTACGCTTCCGGCGATGGGTGGCGCTCGGAAGGTCGGGCCCGGCCGGCGCACGGGCGCCGGGGTGTTGGGCGCCGGGGTGTTGGGCGCCAGGATGCTGGGCGCCAGGATGCTGGGCGCCAGGATGCTGGGCGCCGTGGTGCTGGGCACCGTGGCGGTGGCCGCCGGGTGCACCGCCACGCCGGGCCGCGCCACCACGGGCGGTGCTGCCGGCGCCGCGCCGCCCAGGATCAGCGGCACGGCCGACGTCGCCTACGCCGGATCGCTGCAGCTGCTCGACGACAAGACCATCGGCCCGGCCTTCACCCGGGCCACCGGCGCCGCCTACCAAGGCCGCGGCGGCGGGGCGGTGGGCCTGTCCCACGAGATCGCCTCGGGAGAGATCCACCCCAACGTGTTCGAGAGCGTGGGGTCGGCGCCCATCACCGCCCTCGAACCGAGGTACACCAGCTGGTACCTGCAGCTGGCGGCCAGCCCCATCGTCGTCGCCTACGACCCCGGTGGTCGCTTCGGTGCCCAGCTGGCCGCCATCGCCCACCGCACCAGGCCCCTGGCCGACCTGTTCAGGCTGCTCGAGCAGCCCGGGTTCCTGCTGGGTCGCACCAACCCCGGCACCGACCCCCAGGGCCAGGCCTTCGTCGAGATGGTGGAGCTGGCCCAGCACGCCCTGCACCTGCCGGCCGGCACCGCCTCCAAGGTGCTCGGCCCGCTCGACAACCCGGCCCAGGTGTTCTCCGAGACGTCGCTCGAGGCGCGCCTCGAAGCCGGCCAGCTCGACGCCGCCAGCGCCTTCCTGTCCCAGGCGGTGCAGCTGCACCTGCCCTACATCGCCCTGCCTTCCACCATCGACTTCGGCGATCCGGCACTGGCGTCGACCTACGCCCAGGCCAGCGTCACCCTGCACGACGGGCGCGTCGTCCACGGCACCCCGCTGACGGTGGACGTCACCACCATCGGCCACCACGACCCGGCGGCCGCCGCCGCCTTCGTCGCCTACCTGCTGTCGCCGGCCGGCCGGGCCGCCATGGGCGCCGGCGGCTACCAGCTGCTGACCCCGACCGTGGTCGGCACCCGGTCGGCTGTTCCGGGCGCGGTCCGCCACGTCCTGGGCCGCTGAGCTCCCCGCCGGGCGCCGGCCCGGCCTCGGCGCCCACCAGCTGCGGCGCCTGTCCGCCGCGGTGTCGCTGGCGGCGGCCGGGGTGGTCTGGCTGGCCCTGCTGGCTCCGGTCGTCGCCTTGGGCGCCCACCTGTCGCCGTCCGCCGTCCGCCGCTCGCTGGGCGCTCCGGGGGCGCTCAGCCCGCTGGTGGTGTCGGTGGAGTCGGCGGCGGTCAGCCTGGCCGTGCTGGTGGTGGCCGGCAGCCCGCTGGCCTACCTGCTGGCCCGAGGCCGGCTGCCGCTGGGGCGGCTGTGGGAGGCCGGCCTGCTGGTGACCCTGATGATGCCGCCGCTGGTGGTGGGTCTGCTGCTGGTGTTCGTGGTGGGACCGCACACCGCCGTCGGCGGCTGGCTGGGCCGCCTGCACCTGTCGGCCACCAACACCTTCCTGGCCCTGGTGATCGCCGAGGTGTACGAGTCCGCCCCCTACTACGTGCTCGGCGCCCAAAGTGCCTTCGAGGCGGTGGACCCCGCCCTGGAGCAGCAGGCCGCCATGCTGGGCGACCCGCCGCGGCGGGCGTGGCGGCGGGTGACGCTGCCGCTGGCCGCCCCGGGTCTGGCCATGGCCCTGGCCACCGCCTGGGCCCGGGCCATCGGTGCCTTCGGCGCCGTGATCATCATCGCCTACCACCCCTACGGGCTGCCGCTGATGATCTGGACCACCCTGCAAGAAGAGGGGCTGGCGGCCGCCCTGCCCTTCGCCCTGGTGCTGCTGGTGGTGGCTCTGCCGCTGCCGCTGGCCGCCTACGCCTGGAGCGCCCGTGCTCGACGTCGATCTTGAGGTCCGGCGGCGGTCGTTCACCGTCGCCGTGGCCCTGCAGGTGCAGCCCGGCGAGCGGGTGGCGCTGTTCGGCCCGTCGGGGGCGGGCAAGACCACCGTGCTCGAAGCGGTGGCCGGGCTGCGGCCCGTCGACCGGGGCCACGTCAGTCTCGGCGGTCGCCTCCTGAGCCTGCGCCGCGGCCGGCAGGTGCGGCAGGTGCCGCCGTGGCGACGCCAGGTGGTGCTGCTGCGCCAGCAGCCCGGGCTGTTCCCGCATCTCGACGTGCGCCACAACCTGGCCTACGCCGGGGCCGACCCGGTCCGGCTGGCGACGCTGGCCGAGCGCCTGGAGCTCGACGGGCTGCTCGACGCCCGGCCGGCCACCTTGTCGGGGGGCCAGGCCCAGCGGGTGGCGGTGGGCCGGGCCCTGCTCGGCCGCTTCGAGGCGTTGCTGCTCGACGAGCCCTACACCGGGCTCGACGCCCGGTTGCGGGCCCTGCTCGGCGAGCTGGTGCTCGACGAGCTGGCCAGGCGCCGGGCCCCGGCGGTGCTGGTGGCCCACGAGCTGCTCGACGCCCAGGCCTTCGCCGAACGGCTCGGCGTGCTCGACCAGGGGCAGCTGCTGCAGATCGGCCCGCCGCACCAGGTGGTGCGCCGGCCGGCTGGCCGGCGGGTGGCCGAGCTGGTCGGCTACCGCGGCTTCGTGCCCCACGGCGACCGGTTGGTCGCCGTCCACCCCGAACAGATGGTGGCCGGCGGTCATCCCGACGCCGGGGTGGTGCTGGCGGGGACGGTGCGCGCCGTCTCCCCGGCCGGCGCCGGCTTCGACGTGACGGTGGCCGTCGGTGCCGTGCCGGTCGTGTGCCGGTTGCAGCAGTCCCCGGCGGCGGTCGGCGAGCCTGTGGAGGTGACGGCGCTGGACCCGCCGCTGCTGCCGCTGGGGGAGCCGTAGTGGACCCCGACAGCCGCTCGCGGCGCCTCAACGGCACCCGGCTGCGCCTGGCCCGGCTGGCCCGGGGGGTGTCGCAGGCCGAGCTGGCCGAGCTGGCCGGCGTCACCCGCCAGGCCGTGGCCGGCGTGGAGGCGGGGCGCTGGGACCCTTCCCTGCGGGTGGCGCTGGCCCTGGCCCGGGGTCTGGGGGTGGGGGTCGACGAGCTGTTCGGCCCGCCAGCCACCTACCCGCTGGTCGACGCCGAGGCCCTGGTGCCGGTGGCCGACGCCGGCGTGCGGGTGGAGCTGGCCCAGGTGGCGGGCCACCAGGTGGCGCTGCCGCTGGTGGCCGACCGGACCCTGCGGCCGGGCTTCGGGCCGGCCTCGGGGGTGACGGCCGGCGGCGCCGGCGGCGCCATCGCGGGGAGCACCCCGCC
>JAJZNB010000127.1 GCA_021848085.1 Actinomycetes bacterium | reverse complement strand
GAGGAGGCGCCGGGGGCAGGCCCGCCGGGTGCCGTTCCGGGCCAGCCCGCCGGGTGCCGTTCCGGGCCAGCCCGCCGGGGTGCCGTTCCGGGCCAGCCCGTCGGGGAGGCGGTGACGGGGTCAGGCCCGCCGGCTGCCGAGCGCCGCGGCGCCGAGGTCGCCGGCGGCGGCGCGGCGCAGCAGCCGCAGCGACACGACGAAGGCCAGGGCGTAGCAGCCGACGAACAGCCGGAAGGCCCCGCCGATGCCGTGGACCAGCGCCCGCGACGACGAGGCGCCCAGCGCGGCGCCGACACCGAGGAACACCTTGGCGGCGACCGCTGGCGGCAGGCTGGTCTCGGCGCTGAGCAGGGCCAAGGTGAGCGACAGGGTGAACCCGACGTTGCGCAGCGTGTAGAACATGCCGGCTGCCGCTCCGGCGACCTGGGCCGGGGCTGACTGCATGGTGGCCTTCACCAGCGCCGGCCAGTACAGGCCGTTGCCGACCGAGATCAGCGCCAACGGCACCACCAAGATGACCAGGGCCAGGCTCGGACCGAGCAGGCTGAGCAGGAAGGCGCCGATGGCGAGCACGACCAGACCGGCCACGATGGGCGGGCCGTACCCGATCTTGTCGGCCACCCGGCCGCCCAGCGGGCCGCTCACCATCTGCGGGCCCGACAGCGGGATGAGCAGCAGGCCGGTGGTGAGCGGCGTCTCGTGGATCGCCCCTTGCAGGTAGAAGGTGAGCAGGAACGTCGTGGCGAAGAAGGCCACGCTGGCCAGGACGACGACGCCTTGGGCGGCGGAGAAGTGGCGGTCCCGGAACAACGCCAGGGCGAACAGTGGGCGGTCCCGGTGCGTCTCGGCCACCAAGAAGACGGCCAAAGCGCCGACGGTGACGGCGAAGAGGGCGAGGATCCGGCTGCTCGTCCAGCCCCAGGCCAGCCCCTCCGACAGGGCCACCAGCAGGCAGGCCAGGGCGACGGTGAAGGTGGTGGCCCCCAGCCAGTCCATCGGTGGGCGGGCCCTGGCCCGTCCGTGCGCCGGCAGCACCACGGCGCCGACCACTGCACCGGCCAGGGCGAAGGGGACGGTGACCCAGAAGATCGAGCGCCACCCGAAGGCGCTGACCAGCGCCCCGCCGGCGACCGGCCCCACGACCGAGCCCAGCACCCACGCCACCGAGTTGATCCCCAGGGCCCGGCCGAGCTCGTCGGGTGCGAACGCCTCGGTGATGATCGGGGTGGCCACGCTGGCCAGGATCGCCCCGCCGACGCCTTGCAGGAAGCGGAAGCCGACCAGCCAGCCACCCGACGGGGCGAGGGCGCACAGGGCCGAGCCGAGGGCGAAGCCGACGAAGCCGACCAGGTAGATGCGCTTGCGGCCGAAGAGGTCGGAGAAGCGGCCCGCCGGCAGGAGCAGCACGGTGCTCATGAGCAGGTAGCCGGTCATGGTCCACAGGCCGGTGGTGATGCTGGCGTGCAGGCCGTCGAGGATCCGCGGCAGGCCCACCACGACGATGGTGGCGTCGACGTTGGCGATGAAGGCGCCGAGGGTGGTCACCGCCAGGATGGCCCACTTGGTGCCGCCCGGACGCGGGCCGAGCCGCGCCGTGCTCACCGGATGCTGCCGGTGGCCGCGGCGCACCGCGGCTGGCCGCCGCGGCTGGCGCCGGGCCACGCCGATGCCGGTTCCATGGGGATGCCCTGCCCTTCCTCGTGCCGTCCGTCGTCGCGGGTCGACACCTACCGGCAGGCTGGCCCGCCGGGCGCGAGCAGGCGCCCACCACCGGTGATCACGGTAGCCCGGCGGTTCGTGGGAGTCTCGGAGGCGGAACTGAAGAACCCGCCCCACCCCCGACGCGGCGCGTCGGGGGTGGGGCCGGTCGCAGGAGCAGGCCGGACGGGCCCGGTCGCCGAAGCACAAGGAGGAGGATCGACATGCCGATGACCCCGCTTGGGGATCGTCCCGCCTTCGAGGCGCTCGGGCGGCACCATCAGGAGATGGCCGGCGTCCATCTGCGCCAGCTGTTCCGCGACGATCCGGGGCGGGGCGAGCGGCTGTGCGCCGAGGCGGCCGGCCTCTACCTCGACTACTCCAAGAACCGCGTCAGCGACCAGACCATGGCCCTGTTGGTGCAGCTGGCCCGAGAGTCGCAGCTCGAGGAGCGCCGCGACGCCATGTTCGCCGGCGAGCGGATCAACGTGTCGGAGAACCGCTCGGTGCTGCACGTGGCGCTGCGCATGCCCAAGGGCACCTCGCTCGTCGTCGACGGGGTGGACGTGGTGGCCGAGGTGCACCGGGTGCTGGACAAGATGGCCGGCTTCGCCGAGCGGATCCGCTCCGGCGCCTGGCGCGGCCACAGCGGCAAGGCGATCCGCAACGTGGTCAACATCGGCATCGGCGGCTCGGATCTGGGGCCGGTGATGGCCTACGAGGCGCTGCGCCACTACACCCGGCGGGACATGACGTTCCGCTTCGTCTCCAACGTCGACGCCACCGACCTGGTCGAGGCCACCGCCGACCTGGCCGCCGACGAGACGCTGTTCATCGTGTCGTCGAAGACCTTCAGCACCTTGGAGACCCTCACCAACGCCACCTCGGCCCGGCGGTGGGTCGTCGACCAGCTGGGCGACGAGGCCGCCGTGGCCAAGCACTTCGTGGCCGTCTCCACCAACGCCGAGGCGGTGGCCCGCTTCGGCATCGACACCGACAACATGTTCGGCTTCTGGGACTGGGTGGGGGGCCGCTACTCGATGGACTCGGCCATCGGGCTCTCCACCATGGTCGCCGTCGGGCCGCCGCGCTTCGCCGAGCTGCTCGGCGGGTTCCACCAGATGGACGAGCACTTCCGGACCGCCCCGCTCCAGGAGAACCTGCCGGTGCTGCTGGGGCTGCTGGCCGTGTGGTACGTGAACTTCTTCGGGGTCCAGACCATCGGGGTGATGCCCTACGACCAGTACCTGAAGCGGTTCCCCGCCTACCTGCAGCAGCTGACCATGGAGTCCAACGGCAAGCACGTCACCCTCGACGGCACCCCGGTCGGCTACGACACCGGGCCGGTGTACTGGGGCGAGCCCGGCACCAACGGCCAGCACAGCTTCTTCCAGCTGCTGCACCAGGGAACCCGTCTGATCCCGGTGGACCTCATCGGGTTCGCCAACGGCCTCAACCCGCTGGGCGACCACCACGACCTGCTCAGCTCCAACGTCTTCGCCCAGGCCGAGGCGCTGGCCTTCGGCAAGACCGAGGACGAGGTGCGGGCCGAGGGGACCCCCGAGGCGGTGGTGCCGCATCGGGTGATGCCCGGCAACCGGCCCTCCAACGTGGTGCTGGCCGAGCGGCTGACCCCGGCGACCCTCGGTGCGCTGGTGGCGCTCTACGAGCACGCGGTGTTCGCCCAGGGGGTGATCTGGGGCATCGACTCGTTCGACCAGTGGGGGGTGGAGCTGGGCAAGGTGCTGGCCCAAGCCATCATCCCCGAGCTCGAGAGCCAGGCCGAGCCGCACCTCGACCACGATTCGTCGACCAACACGCTGATTCGCCGCTACCGCAGCCTGAAGCGCTAGGCCCGGCCGCGACCTGGAGCGACCGCGCCGGCCGCGACCTGACGCGCTCGGCCCTACCGCGACGTGAAGCGACAGCGCCTGGCGCACCCCGAAGAGCTACCGCAACCGAAGAGCTAGGAGGCACCATGGCAACCGACAGACCGATGCAGCTGGGGATGGTGGGGCTGGGCCGCATGGGGTCCAACCTCGTCCGGCGGCTGCTGCGCGACGGGCACCGCTGCGTGGTCTTCGACGTCAACGACCAGGTGGTGAAGGAGCTGGCCGGCGAGGGCGCCACCCCGGCCGGCTCGTTGGAGGACCTGGTGGCCAAGCTCGACCAGCCCCGGGCGCTGTGGCTGATGCTGCCCGCCGCGCTGGTGCAACCCACCGTGGACCAGCTGGCGGAGCTGCTGGCGCCCGGCGACACGGTGATCGACGGCGGCAACTCCTACTACCGCGACGACATCACCCGGGCCAAGCAGCTGGCGGCCCGGCAGCTGCACTACGTCGACTGCGGCACCAGCGGGGGGGTGTGGGGTCTCGAGCGCGGCTACTGCCTGATGATCGGCGGCGAGCAGGAGCCGGTGCAGCGCCTCGACCCCATCTTCGCCACCATCGCCCCCGGCCGATCCAGCGCCGAGCCCACCCCCGGCCGCAGCCGCGACGGCACCGCCGTCGACGGCTACCTGCACTGCGGCCCCAACGGCGCCGGGCACTTCGTCAAGATGGTCCACAACGGGGTGGAGTACGGGATGATGGCGGCCATCGCCGAAGGCTTGAGCATCATCGAGCACGCCGACGTCGGGGCGCAGGCCCAGGAGGCCGACGCCGAGACCACCCCGCTGCGCGAGCCGGAGGCCTACCGCTACGACATCGACGTGGCCGAGGTAGCCGAGCTGTGGCGCCGAGGCTCGGTGGTGGGGTCGTGGCTGGTCGATCTGATCGCCAGCGCCCTGGCCCGCTCACCGCACCTCGACGAGTTCTCCGGCAGGGTGTCGGACTCCGGCGAGGGCCGCTGGACGGTGCTGGCCGCCGTCGACGAAGGCGTGCCGGCGCCGGTCATCACCACCGCCCTCTACCAGCGATTCGAGTCCCGTGACCTGGGCCAGTTCACCGGCAAGATCCTCTCCGCCATGCGCAGCGAGTTCGGCGGCCACGCCGAGAAGCCGCAGTAGCCGGCGCGGGGGCGGGGCCGGGCACCGCCGCGCCGGCGGCGGGGGCGGGGACGGGTGCTGCCCGGCCGACCGGCGGCGGCCGAGGCGCAGCGGCCCGATGGGTGCCGGGGGCGGACCCGGCGACCGGTCGGCGCGCCGCCGGCCGGTCACAGCAGCCGCAGGGCGTCGGCGGTGGAGACGACGTCGGCGTACTTCTGGGCCATGTCGAACAGGTTGACGGCGTGGACGGTGGGGCTGCGGTCGTAGACGGCGTCGTGGGGGACCACCACCCGGAAGTTGTAGGCGAAGGCGTCGACGGCGGTGGCCCGGACGCAGCCGCTGGTGGTGCAGCCGGTGAGGTAGAGGGTGTCGACGCGGAGGTCGATGAGGTAGCTGGCCAGCGCCGTGCCGAAGAAGGCGCTGGGGTGACGCTTGGGGAGGAGGATGTCGCCGGGGCCGGGCGCGACCTGTTCGACGAAGTCGTAGCCGTGGGCGTCGACGGTCATGATGGCCGGCACCTTGGCTGCCAGACGGCCGGCGTCGTAGGCGTGCTTGGGAGCCACGTGCGGGTACAGCACGGGGCGGCCCGCCGCCCGGAAGGCGCCGAGCAGCTCGGCGATGCGCTCCACCGCCGCCCAGCCGACCTCGCCGCAGCTGGTCGGGTAGTCGGCCAGCGAGTCGAAGAACGGCTTGGGGCTGTTGCCGACGGTGCGGTACTGCACGTCGATGACGACCAGGGCCGGTGAGCTGCCGCGCCCCAGCGGCTTGCCGAAACCGGCCGCCTGGTAGCGAGCTTCGTCGTCGGCGGTGATGACGCCGCGCCACGGCGGGTCGCTCCTCGGCGCCGGGCCGTCGCTCATCACCGCCCCACTCCGGCCAGGGCGGCGGCGCCGCTGTGGGGTCGGGGCAGGAACCGGCCTCGGGCGCCGGGCAGCAGCTGGCCGTCGCGCCAGGCGAAGGCGCCGCGGACGATGGTGTGCACCACCTTGCAGCCCAGCTCCCAGCCTTCATAGATGGAGTAGCCGGCGGCCGAGACCTGCGAGTCGGCGTCCACCACGCTCGACGCCTGCAGGTCGACGACGGCGAGGTCGGCGTCGGCACCGACCGCCACCGTCCCTTTGCGGGGGTGGAGGCCGAACAGCCGGGCGGGGCGGGCCGTCACGGTGTCGACCACCCGGTCCAGGGGGATGCCGCGGCGCCGATGGCCTTCCGACAGCAGCACCGGCAGCAAGGTCTGCAGCCCGGGGAAGCCGGCGCTGGCGCTCCAGATGTCACCGGTCTTCTTGGAGTGGTGGCGCGGCACGTGATCGGACCCGACCACGTCGATGACCCCTTCGGCCAGCGCCGCCCACAGCGCCTCGCGGTCGGCCGCCTGGCGCAGCGGCGGGTTGACCTTGCCGCGCAGGCCGAGCGGCGAGTCGGCGTCGTGGGTGAGGTAGTGCGGGCAGGTCTCGACGAAGACGTGGCGATGGCGGCGGCGGGCGGCGACCAGCACCTCGAGCGCCGCCTGCGACGACACGTGCACGGCGTACATCGAGGCGCCGGTGGCGCCGGCCAGATAGGCGGCGCGCTGCTCGGCCTCGGCTTCCACCAGCGGCGGGCGGACCGCGTTCCACGCCTGCAGCGGCGGCTGGCCGGCGCCGGCCGCCTGCTGGCGCAGGCGCCAGACGATCTCGATGTTCTCGGCGTGCGGGTCGATCATGGTTCCCGAGGCGGCCGCGGTGCGCAGCAGGTCGTAGAGGAAGCCGTCGTCGTTGCCGGGCAGCCCCAGGTACCTGCCCTCTTCCCCGCGGAAGTTCATGAAGAACTTGAACGACGACACCCCCAGCTCCTCGGCGTAGCCGGGGATGCGTCCCAGCTGCTCCTCGGTGACGATGCAGAAGTGGAAGCCGAAGTCGACCTGGGCGCTGCGCTCCATGCGCGCCACCACACCGGGGTGCACCTCGTCGTAGGGCTCGGGCGTCATGAGGTAGGCCAGCACGGTCGTCACCCCGCCGGCGGCGGCCGCCGCCGTCTCGGCCGCGGTGTCCTCGTCGTCGCGGGGATAGGTGATGTCTTGGCCCAGATGGACGTGGGCGTCGATGGCGCCCGGCAGCACCGTCAGCCCCCGCACCTCCACCACCTCCGCCGCGTCGACGGCCGTCCCCGGTTCGCACAGGGCGGCGATCCGCCCGCCGGTCACCAGCACGTCCACGGCGCACAGCCCAGCGCCGCCGACCAGCACCGTGCCGCCCGCCAGCCGAAGATCGAACCGCTCCACGCCCCTCACCGCCGCATCCTCCGTCATCCCTTCACCTGGTAGCGGCGCTCGAGCTCGTCGAACAGCGGCTTGCGCACCAGCCGCTGGCGCTCGTCCCAGCCGATCATGGCGTCGGCCGCCCCCAGCGTCGTCCCCTCGTCGCGCAGCTCAGTCAAGACGGTGCGCATGCCGGCCACCGCGCCGCGCAGGGCGCTGTTGGCGTACAAGATGACGGAGAAGCCGAGCCGGGCCAGCTCCGCCGCCGGCAGGATCGGCGTGCGTCCGCCCTCCACCATGTTGACCAGCTTCGGGCCCGGCACGGCGCGTCCCACCTCGGCCAGCTCCGCCTCGCTCTCGGGCGCCTCGACGAAGATGACGTCGGCGCCCGCCTCCCGGTAGCGGCCGGCCCGGTCGATGGCCTCGGCCAGCCCCGACGTGGCCCGGGCGTCGGTGCGGGCCACGACGAGCAGGTCGTCGCCGCCACAAGTGTCGAGGGCGGCGGCGATCTTGGCCACCATCTCCGCCGGCGGGATCACCTCCTTGCCGGCGAAGTGGCCGCAGCGCTTGGGGAAGGTCTGGTCTTCGAGCTGCACGGCAGCGGCCCCCGCCCGCTGCAGCACCTTCACCGTGCGCGCCACGTTGATCGGCCCGCCGAAGCCGGTGTCGGCGTCGACCACCACCGGGATCTGCACCGCCTCGCAGATGGCCTGCACCTGGCCGGCCAGCTCGCTCAACGTCAGCAGACCCATGTCGGGCATGCCCAGCATCGTGTTGGTGACTCCAGCGCCGGTCACGTACAGCGCCTCGAAGCCCAGATCGGCGATCACCAGCGCCGCCAGCGCGTCGGACGCTCCGGGCAGCAGCAGCGGTTCGGCCGCGGCGATCCGTCGGCGCAGCACCCTCCCCGGTCGGTCGGGGCTCATCGCCGCGCCGTCCCGGCGTCGTCGCCCGGCTCCCCCCGGCCCTTGATGTGGCCCACAGCGCCCCCTCCCGTCCCGCACCGGTCGACGAGCTGGCACCGGTGGACAGCTGGCAGCCTGTGGCACCGGGGTGGCGCTGTCAACCAGGAGCCCCGGGGTGGCGCGGTCGACCAGGAGCACGCTCGGGCGCGGCAGCGGCCGGCGCCGCAGGGTCCAGCCACAGCCCGCCGGCCGTCAGGTCCAGCCACAGCCCACCAGCCGTCAGGTCCAGCCACAGCCCACCAGCCGTCAGGTCCAGCCACGGCCCGCCAGCCGCCGGGGCCGGCCGGCGGCGACCGGCCGGTAGTGTTGAGGGCGACTCGCTCCCCGGGTCCAACCCCCCCCGTCCGACCGCCAGCACCCGAGAAAGCGCCTTCTCTCCTGGATCTCTCGCCCCTCTCTCCGGCTGCCCCGACCGCCCCGGCGGCTGGGGGGTCCCCGGCCCCGCCGGCCCAGCCCCCCGCACCGTCGGTGGGTCTGGCCGACCGCCTGGCCGCCGTCGTCGGTGCCGCCCACGTCCTCACCGACCCCGACGTGACCGGCAGCTACACCACCGACTGGACCGGCCGCTTCTCGGGTCCGGCGTCGCTGGTGGTGCGCCCGTCGAGCAGCGCCGAGGTGGCCCAGGTGCTGCAGATCTGCGCCGCGGCGCGCACCCCGGTGGTGGTGCAGGGCGGCAACACCGGGCTGGTCGGCGGGTCGGTGCCCCCACCGGCCTCTTCGGGTGGGCCGATCCCGGTGGTGCTCAGCACCACCCGCCTCGACGCCGTCGGCCCGGTGGACCAGGCCGCGTCGCAGCTGACCGCCGGGGCGGGCGCCACCCTGGCCGCCGTGCAGGCCGCCGCCCGCCGGGCCGGGCTGGTCTTCCCCGTCGACCTGGCGGCGCGCCACTCGGCCACGGTGGGGGGCATGGTGGCGACCAATGCCGGCGGGCTCCACGTGCTGCGCTACGGCGCCATGCGCCAGCAGGTGGTCGGCACCGAGCTGGTGCTGGCCGACGGCCGGGTGCTGACCCGCCTGTCGGGGCTGGTCAAGGACAACACCGGCTACGACCTGTCGCAGCTGGTGGTCGGCAGCGAAGGCACCCTGGCCGTGGTCACCGCCGTGCGCCTGCGCCTGGTGCCCCACCAGCCGCAGCGGGCCGTGGCCCTGCTCGGCCTGGGCTCCACCGCCGAGGCCGTGGCGCTCACCGCCGAGCTGCGGCGGCGGGCCGACGGGCTCAGCGCAGCCGAGATCTTCTACCACGACGGGCTGGAGCTGGTCTGCGGCCATCTCGGCACCGAGCCGCCCCTGGCGGCGCCGCGCCCGGTGTACCTGCTGGTCGAGATCACCGGCCGCCAGGACGTGGTCGGTGAGCTGGCCGCCGTGCTCGGCGAGGTCGACATCGAAGACGCGGCCACCGCCGTCGCCGACGACGAGGCCGGCGCCACCCGGCTGTGGGCCTACCGGGAGCGGCACACCGAGGCGGTGGCGAGCCTCGGAGTGCCCCACAAGCTCGACGTGACGCTGCCGCTGGGCGCGCTGGCCGCCTTCGAGACGGCGGTGCGTCAGGTGGTGGCCGACGCCGCCCCCGGCGCCACCTTGGTGCTCTTCGGGCACGTCGGTGACGGCAACCTCCACGTCAACGTGGTGGGACCGCCGGCCGACGACGACACCGTCGACGGCGCCGTGCTGGCGCTGGTGGCCGGCCACGGCGGCAGCATCAGCGCCGAGCACGGCATCGGCCGGGCCAAGGTGCCGTGGCTGCACCTGAGCCGCAGCCCGGCGGAGCTGGCGGTCATGGGGGCGGTGAAGGCCGCTCTCGACCCGGGGGGGATCCTGAACCCCGGCGTGCTGTTCGCCGGGTCCGGAGACGACCTGCGACGAAACGGTGATGCAGATGACTGACCTGACCCCCCGACCCGACCCCACCGCCCCCCGTCAGCTGCGGGTGCTGCTGCTCGAGAACATCCACCCCGATGCCACCTCGGTGCTGTCGAGCGCCGGCTTCGCCGTGGAGACCGAAGCCCGGGCCATGGGCGAGGCCGAGCTGACGGAGCGCCTGGCCGACGTCGACCTGGTCGGCATCCGGTCGCGGACCCACATCACCGAGCAGGTGCTCCAGGCCAACCCCCACCTGCTGGCCGTGGGTGCCTTCTGCATCGGCACCAACCAGATCGACCTGCCCGCCGCCGCCCGCCGCGGCATCGCCGTGTTCAACGCCCCGTTCTCCAACACCCGCAGCGTGGTGGAGCTGGCCATCGCCGAGATGATCGCCCTCACCCGGCGCCTCACCGACAAGAACCAGGCCATGCACAGCGGCGTGTGGGACAAGTCGGCGGTCGGCAGCCACGAGATCCGCGGCCGGCGTCTCGGCATCGTCGGCTACGGCAACATCGGCAGCCAGCTGTCGGTGGTGGCCGAGATGCTGGGCATGAGCGTGTGGTTCTACGACACCGCCGACAAGCTCGCCCTCGGCAACGCCCGCCAGTGCGGCACCCTCGAGGAGCTGCTCGAGTCGGTCGACATCGTCACCTTGCACGTCGACGGCCGGCCCACCAACCGGGAGCTGTTCGGCGAGGAGGAGCTGGCCCGGATGCGTCCCGGCAGCCTGTTCCTCAACTTGAGCCGCGGCTTCGTCGTCGATCACGGCGCCCTGCGGGCCCATCTGGAGTCGGGCCACCTGGCCGGCGCCGCCGTCGACGTCTTCCCCCAGGAGCCCTCCAACGCCTCGGAGCCGTTCGTGTCGGAGCTGCGGGGTCTGCCCAACGTCATCCTCACCCCTCATGTGGGCGGCTCCACCGAAGAGGCCCAGCAGGACATCGGCAACTTCGTGGCCGGCAAGCTGCGCCGCTACGTCGGCGAGGGGTCCACCGCCCTCAGCGTCAACCTGCCCGGCCTGGAGCTGCCCACGGCGACCGGCCAGTGCCGGCTGCTCTACGTCCACCGCAACGTGCCCGGCGTGCTGGCCGAGGTCAACTCGCTGGTGGCCGGGCACGGCCTCAACGTCGAAGGTGAGCTGCTCGGCACCCGCGGCGAGGTGGGCTATGCCATCGCCGACATCTCGGGGGCGCCGCCGGCCGAGCTGGTGAAGGGCCTCGAGGCTCTCGAGGCCACCATCCGGCTGCGGGTGGTGAACCCGCCGGCCTGACCCGGCCCGGCCCGACCTGACC
>JAJZNB010000152.1 GCA_021848085.1 Actinomycetes bacterium | reverse complement strand
CTGAGCAACCTTACAATTGTCCCCGCCGCCGTCGACCACCTGCTGCAGCCGCACGTGCAGGGCTCCCCGTCCGAGCACCACGGCGGCCACGTCGCCCCACTCGACCAGGGCCACCGCCTGGTCCTCGACCAGCTCGCCCAGGCCCAGGTCGACCACCTCGTGCAGGTGGTCGAGGCGGTAGACGTCGGCGTGGAGCAGGGTCCGCACCGGTGTCGGCGTCCCGGCCGGAGCCCGGCACGGGTAGTGGCGGACCAGGGTGAAGGTGGGGCTGGTGACCGGCCCTTCGGCTCCGAGCCCGGCGGCGAACCCCTGGGCGAAGGTGGTCTTGCCGGCCCCGAGGTCCCCGATGAGCAGCACCACGTCGCCGGCGGCGACCGCGCCGGCCAGCGCCGCCGCCACCGCCTGGGTCTCTCCGGGCGAGGAGGTGTGCAGCTCCACCGGGACGACGACGCCGGCCGGCCCTCCGAGGCCGGGGGGGCCCACGCCGCCGGCGGGATCCTGGCGGCCGGGGGGGTCCTGGCGGCCGGGGGGGTCCTGGCGGCCGGGGGGGCCCACGCCGCCGGCGGGATCCTGGCGGCCGGGCGGACCGGCGGGGCTGCTCACGGGGCGAAGGCGGCCAGCAGCCGCTTGGCCCGCACCAGGTCGGCGCGCATGCCGGCCACCACCTCGCCGCCGCCGCGCAGGGCGGCGGCCGGGTGGTAGGTGGGGACCAGGTGGGCGTCCCCGAACCGGTAGGCGCGGCCACGCAGCTTGGTGATCCCCTCGGAGCGCCCCAGCAGCAGCCGGGAGGCGAAGTTCCCCAAGGTGACCACCACGGCGGGGTGCACCAGCCGCAGCTGGGCGTCGAGGAACGGGCGGCACGCCTCGATCTCGGCGGGGAGCGGGTCACGGTTGCCGGGTGGGCGGCACTTGACCACGTTGGCGATGTAGCAGCGGCTGCGGTCGATGCCGAGCTCTTGATGCAGCAGCTTGTCGAGCAGCTGCCCGGAGCGGCCGACGAACGGCTCGCCCTGCAGGTCCTCCTGCTGGCCGGGACCCTCCCCCACCAGCATCAAGGCGGCGTGGGGGTCCCCCACCCCGAACACCACCTGGGTGCGACCGCCGGCCAGCTGGCAGCGGGTGCAGGCCAGCGCCTGGGACCGCAGCTCCTGCAGGGTCACGCCGGCCCGGCTCCGGAGGTCACCACAGCCGGCGATGGTACCGCCCGCTGCTCTCACCGGCGGCCACGGACCGCCGCCGCCATGCCGTACAGCTCGCTCGACAGCTGGCCGCGACGCTCCAGCATCGGCATGTGGCCGGCACCGGGCAGCTCCAACAGGCGGGCGGCGGGAAGGGCGGCGGCCAGCGCCACAGCGTGGCGGGCGGGGGTGAGGTGGTCGTGGGAGCCGACGACGACCAGCGTCGGCAGGTCGACGGCGGGCAGCAGATGCGACAGGTCGAAGAAGGTGACGTCGGCGATGAGGGCGGTGAGGGTCCGAAGCGGTGTGGCCCTGATGAGCTGCTCGGTGGCGGCCACCTGGGCCGGCTCCGCCCCACGGCCGAAGGCCAGCCGGCCCGTCCACCAGCGCAGGTCGCTCGACGGCAGGGCCTCCACCCCGAGGCGGTCGACCAGCACCAGCCCCTGGGCCGCCAGCGGCGACACCACCTTGCCCAGCTGCGCCCAGCCCGGCACCGGCAGCAGCGGCCCACCGGTGGTGGACACCAGGCCTAGACCCGACACCCGCCGGTGCCGCTCGGCGGGTGGCACCTCGGCCATGTACTGCAGCACCACCATGCCGCCCATCGAGTGCCCGACGAGCATGGCGTGCTCCACCGACAAGGCGGCCAGCACCTGGCGGACGTCGGCGGCCAGGCGGCGCAGCCCGCCGGCGAACCCGTCGGAGCCCGGTTGGGACTCGCCGTGGCCCCGCAGGTCGACGGCCACCACCCGGTGCTCCTCGCCGAGGTCGTGCAGCTGCCCGGCCCAGATGGCGGAGCTGAGGCCGATGCCGTGCAGCAGCACCACCGGCGGCCCCGAGCCGCGCACCACCACGTGCAGCGACCCGCCGTCGTCGGTCACCACCCGGCGATGCTCCACGTCGGCCGGCATGGCCAGCGGGTCGGTGCCGGTGGCCGCGGCCCGGGCGGCCGACCGGCGGGCGGCGCGCACCATCCGGTGCTGGGCCGACCAGCCGACGGCGGCCACCATCCCCGCTCCGAGCCCGGCGCCGAGCTCCCACCTCACCCCGTGGCGCCCGACGGGCCGGCCGGCGGAGCCCGCAGCCGTCGCGCCGCTCACGGGGCCGGCTCCAGGTGGCGGCGCGGGACCCGGGGGCCGATGCCGCACAGCACCTCGTAGCCGATGGTGCCCAAGGTGGCGGCCCAGTCCTCGGCCCGCAGCCGGGCCTGGCCCTGGCTGCCGATCAGCACCACCTCGTCGCCGACCCGCACCGGCGGGCCGTCACCGGCCGGGCCGCAGTCGACCACGATCTGGTCCATGGTGACGGTGCCGGCCAGCGGGCGGTGACACCCGCCGATGAGCACCGACCCTCCCTGCTCGAAGAGCCGCCGGGGCACCCCATCGGCATACCCCACCGGCACCGTCGCCACCAAACCGTCGGTCGCCAGCGGCCGGCGCCTGCCGTAGGAGGGGCGCTCCCCGGCTCCGAGGCGCCGCACGTAGCTGACCTGCGCCTTCCAGCTGAGGACCGGCCGCAGGCAGGCGCCGGCCACCTCGGCCACCACCGGGCCCAGACCGGGGGCGGGCTCCACCCCGTAGAGGGCGATGCCGCAGCGCACCAGGTCACGCCGGGCCGCCGGGTACAGCAGCGTTGCCGCCGAGTTGGCGGCGTGGACAGCCGGCACCTGCACCCCGGCGGCCCGCACCGCGGCCAGCGCCTCGTCGAGGCGCCGCAGCTGCAGCTCGGTGAAGCGGCGGTCCTCGGCGTCGGCCCCGTCGGCCACAGCCAGATGGGTCCACAGCGCCCCCAGTCGCAGGCCGGGCGCGGCGGCGACGGCGGCCGCCACCGCCGCCACCTCATGGAGGTCGGCACCCACCCGGTGCATGCCGGTGTTCACCTTCAGGTGGACCTCCACTAGCCGCCGGCCGCCCCGGCGGGCCGCGGCGTCGGCGGCAGCCACGCCGGCGGTGCTGTACACCGTGGGGGTGAGGCGCCGGGCGACGGCCTCGGCCATGGCGCCGGCGGGCGGCTCCGACAGCACCAGCACCGGGGCGTCGATGCCGGCGTCGCGCAGCACCGCACCCTCCTCCACCAGCGCCACGGCCAGCCAGCTGGCCCCGGCGGCGAGGGCGGCGCGCGCCACGGGCACCGCACCGTGGCCGTAGGCGTCGGCCTTCACCACGGCGCACAGCTCGGCGCCGGCGGCGGCCCGGCGCAGCAGCCCGGCGTTGTGGCGCAGGGCGGCCAGGTCGATCTCGGCCCACACCGGCCGCAGGGCGGCGTCAGCCACGACGCCCCCGGGGCCGACGCTCGCCCGACAGCCAGCGCGACACCAGGTCGGGAAGGTCCCCGGCGGTCAGGCCGACAGCCCGGCCCCACCCGGCGGCCCGGCCGTGGACGTGGGCGGCCACCGCGGCGGCCGGCGCCGGCGACGCTCCTCGGGCCACGAAGGCGCCGATGAGCCCTGACAGGACGTCGCCGGAGCCGGCGGTGGCCAGGCGCGGCGAGCCGGCCGTCACCACCAGCAGCTCCACCCCGTCGGGCAGCCCGCCCCCGCCAGGGCCGGGGGCGGCCACCACCGTGGTCGCCCCCTTGAGCAGCACCACCGCCGCGGTGTCGGCGGCCAGCCGCGACGCCGCCTGCATCCGGTCGTCGCCGGGCGCCGCGCCGGCCAGACGGGCGAACTCCCCGTCGTGGGGGGTGAGCACCAGCGGGCTGGCCGCCCGGCGTCCGATCCCGGCGGCGCCGGCCCCGGCGCTCAGCGCCACCAGCCCGTCCCCGTCGACCACCACCGGCACCGGGGACCGCTCCACCAGCCGTCGCACCTCGGCGGCGGTGTCGGGCTGGCGCCCCAGCCCGGGCCCGACCACCACCGCCTGGCAGCGTTCGGCGACGTCGAGGGCGCTGCTGGCCCAGCCCGCCGCCGGGGCCGCCACCGCCACCGCCTCGCTGACCGGCAGGTGGTCGGGGCTGGCGCCGGGAGCCAGCAGGCGGACCATGCCGGCCCCCGCCCGATACGCCCCCCGGCAGCACAGCTCGGCGGCGCCGAGCATGCCGGGTGAGCCGGCCACCACCAGCACCGCGGCCCGCCACTTGTTGGTGGTTCGGGGCCGGGTGGGCACCAGCGCCACGTCGCCGTCGTCGACCAGCGCCCGGTGGGCGGCCCCCGGGCCGAACCCGCTGGGCAGGCCGATGTCGGCCACCACCACCCGCCCGGCCAGCTCGGCGCCGTCGCCTTGCAGCAGCCCGGGCTTCACGGCGGCGAAGGTGACGGTCACGTCGGCCTGCTGCGGCCGGCCGGCGGCTCGGCCGGTGTCGCCGTCCACCCCCGAGGGGATGTCGACCGCCAGCACCGGGACCCCGGCCGGTACCGGCGGGAACCGGAAGCTGCCCCGGAAGCCGGTGCCGAAGGCGGCATCGACGACCAGGTCGACCGGCCCGAGGATGGGCTCGGGGTCCTCGGCGGGGCCCAGCACCCGCACCGCCGCCCCCCGGCGCCGCAGCTGCCGGGCGGCGACACGCCCGTCGGCCCCGTTGTTGCCGGGGCCGGCCACCACCACCACCCGCCGACCGTAGGCGCCGCCCAGCAGCCGGAGGGCCTCGCCGGCCACGGCCGTGCCAGCCCGCTCCACCAGCACCGCCTCGGCCACCTGGGCCTGCGCCGCGGCGTCCACCGCCCGCATCTCGGCCACCGTCAGCACCGGTCTCATCGGCCCTCCTGCGCCGCGCCGGCGGCCACCTCGGCCACCTCGGCCATCTCGGCCACCGTCAGCACCGGTCTCATCGGCCCTCCTGCGCCGCGCCGGCGGCCACCTCGGCCACCTCGGCCACCACCGACGCCACCGCCACCAGCTCGGTGTGGGTGAGCGACAGGTGCCAGCGGGTCACCCCCTGGGCGGCGGCCGCCGCGGCGGCCCGGCCCCGCACGGCCAGCTCGGGGCGTCCGCCGGGCAGGTGCCGGACCTCGAGCTCGTGCCAGGCGGCCCCGCCCAGACCCAGACCCAGCACCTTGAGCGCCGCCTCCTTGGCGGCGAAGCGGGCGGCCAGCCGGGGCGCGGGGTCGAGCGCCCCCCGGGCGTAGGCCAGCTCGCCGGCGGTGAAGACCCGGTCGGCCAGGCTGGGACGCCGGCGCAGCACCTGACGGAACCGCTCGACGTCGACGGCGTCGACCCCGACACCACAGATGGCCGCCACCGTCACTCCACCGTCACCGTCTTGGCCAGGTTGCGGGGCCGGTCCACGTCGAGGTGGTGGGCCCGGGCCAGGTGATAGGCGAACTGTTGCAGGGGGACCACGTCGACCAGCGGGGAGAGCAGCTCGTGGGCGGGCGGCACCCACAGCACGTGGTCGGCTTCGGCCGCCGTCTCGCCGTCGCCGTCGTCGGCGACGAGCACCACCGTCGCCCCCCGGCTGCGCACCTCGGCCACGTTGGACAGCATCTTCTCCCACAGCCGGTTGCGGGTCGCCACACCCACCACCACCGTCCCCGGCTCCACCAGGGCGATGGGGCCGTGCTTGAGCTCGCCGGCCGGGTAGGCCTCGGCCCGCACGTAGGCGATCTCCTTGAGCTTCAGCGCGCCTTCCATGGCCACCGGATAGCCGACGTGGCGGCCCAAGAAGAAGAAGTCCCTGACGTCGGTGAAGCGTCGGGCGACGGCCGCCACCGCCTCGTCGCGGCCGAGGACGTCGTCGATCAGCTCCGGGGTCCGACCCAGCTGGGCCAGCAGGTCGGCCAGCTGGTCGGGGGAGAGGCTGCCGCGCTGCTGGGCCAGGGCCAGGCCCAGCAGCTCCAGGGCGGCGATCTGAGCCAGGTGGGTCTTGGTGGCGGCCACGCCGATCTCGGGGCCGGCCCGGGTGTAGAGCACCCCGTCGGCCTCGCGGGCCATCGACGAGTCGACGACGTTGGAGATGACCAGCACCGGAGCCCCCTCCGAGGAGGCGTGGCGCATGGCCTGCAGCGTGTCGACCGTCTCCCCCGACTGGCTCACCCCGACCACCAGGGTCCGCTGGTCGAGGACCGGGTCGCGGTAGCGGAACTCGGAGGCGATGTCGATCTCGACGGGGATGTGCAGCCAGCGCTCCAGGGCGTGCTTGGCCACCAGCCCGGCATGGAAGCTGGAGCCGCAGGCCACGATGAACACCTTGTCGACCTGGTCCAGCACAGCCGGGTCGAGGCGCAGCTCGTCCACGGCCAAGGTGCCGTCGGCCAGGGTCCGGCCGAGCAGGGTGTCGCGCACCGCCTGGGGCTGCTCGTGCATCTCCTTGCTCATGAAGTCGTCGAAGCCTCCCTTCTCGGCGGCCTCGAGGTCCCAGTCGACGTGCAGCGACCGTGGCGCCACCGACACCCCGTCGACGTCGGTCACCTCCACCGAGCCGGGCCGCAGCGTCACCACCTGGTCGTCGGCCAGGGTCCAGAAGGTGCGGGTCCGACCCAGGATGGCAGGGATGTCGGAGGCCAGCAGCCCCTCGCGCTCGGGTCCGTCGCCGAGCGCCACCACCAGGGGCGACACCCGGCGGGCGGCCACGATGGTTCCGGGCTCCTCGGCCCGCACGATCCCCACCGCGAACGAGCCCCGCAGCCGGCGCACGACGGCCCGCACGGCGCCGGCCAGCTCGGCGCCGGCGCCGAGCTCGTCCTCCACCAGATGGGCGATCACCTCGGTGTCGGTGTCGGACACGAGCGTGTGCCCGCCGTCCGCCAGCGCGGCGGCCAGCTCCCGGCAGTTCTCCACGATGCCGTTGTGGACCACCGCCACCCGACCGGTGCAGTCGAGGTGGGGATGGGCGTTGGCGTCGGTGGGCCGGCCGTGGGTGGCCCAGCGGGTGTGGCCGACACCGGCCTCAGGGCGAGCGGGGGCGTCCTCGACCAGCTTGGCCAGGTCCTCGAGGGAGCGGGTGCCGGTGGCGGCCCGGGCTCGCCACAGGCGCTCACCGTCCTCGAGGACCACCCCCGCCGAGTCGTAGCCCCGGTACTCGAGTCGTGCCAGCCCGGCCAGCAGCAGCTCGGTGACCTGGGCACCGCCGGTGACGCCGATGATGCCGCACATGTCGGCCAGGCTACGGCGTGGGAGGCGCCGCCACGGTGTCGATGTCGCCGGCGGCGGCGGCCACCGCCTCCCCGAGCTGGTCGGCGGTGCTGCGGGCCAGCTGCTCGTCCTCGGTCTCCACCATCACCCGCACCAGCGGCTCGGTGCCGCTGGCCCGCAGCACCACCCGGCCCCGCTCCCCCAGGCGGGCTTCGGCAGCGGCCAGCTCCTCGCGCACGGCCGGGTCGGCCACCGCCGCCGACGGGTCGGCGGCCGCCACGTTGACCAGCACCTGCGGCACCCAGCGCATGGAGCGTCCGGCCAGCTCGGCCAGCGGGCGCTGCGAGCGGTGCACCAGGTCGGCCAGCAGCACCCCGGTCAGGATGCCGTCGCCGGTGGTGGACAGCTCCCGGAAGACGATGTGGCCCGACTGCTCCCCGCCGAGGCTCAGCCCGTCGGCGTCGAGCGCCTCGAGGACGTAGCGGTCACCCACCGGCGTCTCTCGCACGGCGATCCCCTTCTCGGCCAGGGCCAGGCGGAGGCCGAGGTTCGACATCACCGTCACCACCACCGTGTTGCCGGCCAGCCTTCCCCGGCCGGCCAGGTCGCCGGCGAACAGCGCCAGCAGGTGGTCGCCGCTCCACAGCGTGCCGGCGGCGTCGACGGCCAGCAGCCGGTCAGCGTCGCCGTCGAGGGCCAGCCCGAGGTCGGCGCCGTGCTCGACCACGGCGGCGGCCAGGGCGCCGGGGTGGGTCGACCCGCAGCCGTCGTTGATGTTGGCGCCGTCGGGCTCGCCGGCCACCACCGTCACCTGGGCCCCGAGCCGGCGCAGCACGTGGGGGGCCACCTCGGCGGCGGCGCCGTTGGCGCAGTCGACCACCACCGCCAGCCCGTCGAGGGTGCCGTCGCCGAGCACCGACACCAGGTGGTCGGTGTAGGCGCCAGCGGCGCCGGCTTCGGACCACAGCCGGCCCACCCCGTGCCCGGTGGGGGCCCTGGGGCGGCGGGCCGCGCCCGACAGGGCCTGGGCCAGCTCGGCCTCGATGGCCTGCTCCACGGCGTCGGGCAGCTTGGTGCCCCCGGCAGCGAAGATCTTGACGCCGTTGTCGGCGAAGGGGTTGTGCGAGGCGGACACCACGGCGGCGGGCAGCTGGCGGCTCTGCGACAGCCAGGCCACCCCGGGGGTGGGCAGCACGCCGACGTCGACCACGTCGGCCCCCTCGGCGGCCAGACCCGAGGACAGCGCGGCCTGCAGCAGCGGCCCGGACCGCCGGGTGTCGCGCCCGACCACGAACACCGCGGCGGGCAGCACCCGGGCGGCGGCCCGACCGAGGGCCAGCACCAGCTCCGGCGTGAGCTCGGCGTTGGCCACCCCGCGGATGCCGTCCGTCCCGAACCGGGGGACCACGGCGCCTACCGCTTCGAGTACTGCGGCGCCTTGCGGGCCTTCTTCAGGCCGTACTTCTTGCTCTCCTTCTCACGGGCGTCGCGGGTGAGGAGACCGGCCTTCTTCAAGGTGGGCCGCTGCTCGGGGTCGAGCTCGGCCAGCGCCCGGGCGATGCCGAGCCGCAGGGCACCGGCCTGCCCGGAGATCCCGCCGCCGTCGATGGTGGCGTCCACGTCGTAGCCTTCGGCGCCGCTGGCGACCCGCAACGGCTCGGTGACCACCATCCGGTGGGTGGCCGAGGTGAAGTAGTCCTCGATCGGCCGGCGGTTGACGGTGATGGCACCCTGGCCGGGCCGGAAGCGCACGCGGGCCACCGCCGCCTTGCGGCGTCCGGTGGTCTGGCTGAGCGGGGCCGGCAGCTTGGGCCTCTTGGACACGGGAGCTCCTGGGGTTCTGGCTGGTGGATGCGGGATCGTCGGAGCCGCCTCGGACCGGCGGCGTCAGGTTGGCGGCACCGGCGGCTCGGTGTGACTCAGCGCGGCATCCGCCGGGCGTCGGGCAGGTCGAGCGGGGTCGGCTGCTGGGCCTGGTGGGGATGGTGGGGACCGGCGTAGACCTTCAGCTTGCCCAGCTGCTGGCGGCCGAGCCGGGTGCGGGGAAGCATGCCACGCACCGCTCGCCGCACGACCTCCTCGGGCCGGTTGGCGAGCAGGTCGGTGTAGCGCTCCTGCTTCAGCCCGCCGGGATAGCCGCTGTGGCGGTAGGCGAACTTCTGCTCGGCCTTGCCGGCGGTCAGCACCACGTTGGCGGCGTTCACCACCACCACGTGGTCGCCGGTGTCCACGTGAGGGGCGAAGATCGGCTTGTGCTTGCCGCGCAGGATGGCCGCCACCTCGGCGGCCAGCCGGCCCAGCACCATGCCGTCGGCGTCGACGACGTGCCAATCACGGGTGATGTCGGTCGGTTTGGGCGAGAAGGTGCGCACGCAGGTCCTCTTCGTGGGTCGCCCCGGGCGGAGCCGGAGACCGGCTGGGGAAGCTCGGGTCAGCAAGCCGGCAGCCGGCCGACCCGCGAACGGGCGTGACCGGAGGGCCGGGGAACAACGATACGTGGCGCACCCCCCCGCCGGCAAGCCGCCGGAACCGACGAGGGCCGGGGCGCCACGCTCAGTAGTCGACACCGACCAGGCACAGCCCCTGGGACGGCGCCGGGTCGGGAGCCTGGCTGCGGTCGCCGGACACCAGCAGCCAGTGGACGTCCGCCGCCCGGCGCCGGCGGCGGCCGACCTCCACCAGCAGGCCGACGATGGAGCGCACCATCTGGTGGCAGAAGGCGTTGGCGGCGATGTCGAAGCGCAGCAGCCGCTCGCCGGGGCCGAGGTCGCTCACCGAGGCCGGGATCTCGGTCCACCCGCAGGCCAGCACCAGCCGGGGGATCGGGTCGTGGGGAGAGGTCCCCGGGGCCCTCCGGCAGAAGGCCCGGAAGTCGTGCTCGCCGAGCAGGGCGTCGGCACCGGCCCGCAGCGCCCGCAGGTCCAGAGGCCCCGGAACCGTCCACGCCAGCGGCGCCAGCAGCGGGTCGGGGACGTCACCCTCGTGGACCAGGTAGCGGTAGCGGCGAGCCCGGGCCGAGTGGCGGGCGTCGAAGCCATCGGGGGCGACCGTCGCCCGGCGGACCACCACAGCCGGTCCGAGCAGGGCGTTGACGCTCTTGACCAGCCGGCGCAGGTCGGTGCCGGGAGCCACGTCGAGGTGGACGACCTGCCCCCGGGCGTGCACCCCGGCGTCGGTGCGCCCGGCGCAGGTCAGCTCCACCCGGTGGCGGGCCACGGTGGCGACGGCGTCGAGCAGCACTCCGGCGACGGTGCGCTGGCCGGGCTGGGCAGCGAAGCCGCGAAAGCCCGACCCGTCGTAGGCGACGTCGAGGCGGATCCGCACCGTGTGGGCCGGGGCCGCTGGCAGCTCGTCGACGGAGGCTGCCCCACCAGGTGCAGCGGCGGCCCCGGCGGTGCCGGCTGGCTCGGCCTGGGTGGCTGGCTCGGTCTGGGTGGCTGGCTCGATCTGGGTGACGCCGGGCGCGGCCGGGCGCCGGGTCCGGCGCCCGGCGCCGTCGGTCCCCGACCCCGGCTCGCTGCCCTCGGGGACGGCGGGACCCGGGTCGAAGAGCGTCACACCAATTCGATGCGTGCCATGGGGGCGGCATCCCCCTGGCGCGGGCCCAGCTTCAGGATCCGGGTGTAGCCACCGGGCCGGTCGGCGTAGCGGGGGCCGATCTCGGCGAACAGCTTGTGCGCCATGTCCTTGTCGCGGATGAGGGCCACCACCTGACGCTGGCGGTGCACCCCGCCCTTGCGGGCCGCGGTGATGCACTTCTCGGCGACGGGCCGCAGCATCTTGGCCTTGGTCTCGGTGGTGACCAGCGATTCGGCGGCGATGAGCGACGCCACCAGGTTGCCCAGCATGGCCTTCTGGT
>JAJZNB010000124.1 GCA_021848085.1 Actinomycetes bacterium | reverse complement strand
GCGGCGCAGGCCGCCGCCCTCGACCCCGCCGCCCGGCGCATCCGCCTCGCCGACAGCGCCCGGCACACGGCGGCGACGCTGGTGGTGCTCCCCAGCGGAGCGGCCTTCTTCGTCAACGGTGCCTTGGCCGCCTTGCCGCCCAGCGAGACGTACCAGCTGTGGGGCATGGTGCGGGGTCGGCCCGTGTCGCTGGGCCTGCTCGGCCCGCATCCGGCGACGGTGGCGCTCACCGTCAACCCCTCCGCCCACGAGCAGCGCTTCGCTGTCACCGCCGAGCCGGCCGGCGGGGTGGTTCAGCCCACCGCCACCCCGGTGGCCGCCGGCGCCGTCACCTGACCGCGGCGCCGCCAGCCGGGGCGCGACGGACCCGCAGCCGCGGCCACAGCCCCAGGAAGGCCGTGACGGCGGCGGCGACGTAGACAGCCCAGGTGAGCAGCTCCAGCGGGTTGGGACGGCTCACGTAGCCGAAGAAGCTGTGGACGATGTCGCCCAGGGCGCTGTCTTCGGCCAGCAGATGCCCCGAATTCCACAGCGGCTGGCGCAGGAACGGCAGCCAGCCCAGCTGCTGCATGTTCTCCACGGCGTCGACCAGCAGCCCGGCAGCGAAGACCATCAGCAGCGCCCCCAGCACCTTGAAGAAGAGCGCCACGTTGAGGTTCTTGCCCAACCGGTAGATGGCGAAGGCCAGAGCCAAGGCCACGGCCAGGCCCACGGCGGCACCGAGCAGAGCGCCGGAGGCGGAGGTGGAGAAGACGATGGCCAAGGTGAACACCACCGTCTCGAGCCCTTCGCGGCCCACCGCCTGGAAGGCCAGCAGGGCCAGGCTGCGCCGGGCGCCGCTCGACAGCCCGTCGGCGCCCAAGGCGGCCTCGGTGCGGGCCCGCAGCTCGCTCGAGATGCTGCGGGCGTGGTTGCGCATCCAGAACGTCATGTAGGTGAGCACCGCCGCCGCCACCAGGAAGGTGCAGGTCTCGAAGATGGTCTGGACGTCGGAGCCGTTGTAGGTGCGGATGGTGTAGTAGGCGGCCACCCCGCCACCGGTGGCCAGGGCCAAGGCGGCGCCCACTCCTACCAGCACGTCGGGGAAGTGCCGCCGCTGGCCGATCCGGTCGAGGTAGGCGAGCAGGATGGCGACGATCATGCTTGCCTCGATCCCCTCGCGGAGGAAGATGACGAGCGTGGCGGCCATGTCGCTCCTTGGGATCCGGCTCGGGCCCGGCGCGCCTCCCTGGTGGAAAGGCCGGCCTCTCTCCTAAGTTTAGGGCTCCCTAAGATCTCTGTCACGTCGGCGGGGCGCGCCGGCTGGGCCTTGCGCCGCCGAGGCCGCCGGCGCGCTGGCTCCGGGCGGGCGGTGGCCGAAGCGCGGCACCAGGTGGCGCGGGCAGCGGCGAGCGGTGCACTGCGACCGCGAGCACGTCGAGATGCTGCACCGCACCCACACCGGCGTCGGCAACGACCACGACCTCGCGCTGCACGGCCGATGCCGTACACCGCCCGCCGGCCGGTCTTGGCCACCAGGGGCGGGCCCATGCCCTGCGCCTGGCGAAGGAGGCGACCGACGTGGCCGGGCCGAGCGGGGCCGGGCCACGGCCGGCGACGAGGGTCTGGCCGGCATGTTCACCAACCTGCTTCCCTCACCGCGACCCAGCCCGAGGACATCGCCGACACCGTGCTGCTCCTGGCCTCTGACGCGGCGCGCGCCGTCGCCGCTCACGAGCTGGCCCCCGACGCCGGGCTGAGCGAGCTCGACAGCGAGCAGCCGCCCGCGCGGCCACCAGCGGCGGCCGGGCCCGTAAGCTGGCGCCGAGGGCGCCGAGAGCGCCTCGCCGACGAAAGGATCGGACATGGGGCTCAAGCCATTCTCCGGCCATGGGTTGCTCAAGGCGGGGCTGGCGGTGGGCGTCGTCGTCGTCGCCGTCATGGTCGTGATGTCGGTGGTGTCGATGCTGGTCGGTGCGTTGTGGACGATCGTCGAGATCGCCGTGCTGGTCGGCGTGGTCGGTGGTGTCTGGCACCTGGCCCGCCGACGGAACCACCTGGGTTCCGGCGGCCGCCGCCAGCAGCTGCCCGGCCCCCACAGCACCCGGTGACCGGCCGCCGCCCCCGGTGGTCATAGCCGGGGGTCGGGGAAGCCTGCGGAGCCGGTCGAGGAGTCCAGCCGTCTCAACGTGGTGACAGCGTCGTAGGCCTTGGCCGGGCCCCGCACCCTCCAGCGCTCCTCGACGGTTCCGCCCGACAGCACCCAGGTGGTGATCTCGTAGTCGTCCTCGCCGCAGCGGTGGCGTGCCGTGCAGCTGCCGGCTGTCAGGTCGACCTCGATGAAGAACCGTCCGTCGCCGAAGAGGACGGCGACGGGTCCGCCGCGGGCACCGGCGACGTAGTCCAGGCGGCGGGTCGCCTGCCCGCCGAGCTGGCCGAAGCGAAGGCTGCCGGTTTCCTCGTAGCGGACCCGGCGCCGGAGTTCGTCGACACCGACCTCCGCCGTGAAGACCCCCGTGCCGACGAAGGTGCCCGCCCGGCCGTCGCGGTGGACCAGCGACCGGTGGACCGACCAGCGGCCGAGCAGGTACTCGAGCGTGTCGGCGACGTCCACCGCTCCATGGTGGCGCATCGGGTGGCGCCCAGCTGGCGCGCCACCTCTGCGGCTGGCTAAGAAGCATGCTGAAGATGCGGACCCGACGTTGGCCGGGCTGCTTCATCTCTGCCGGCCCACTACGAGGAGGCTCAGCCGACATGTCCGACGTTGCCGTCTTGGAGCACCGCGAGCCACTGGTCCTGGCCGATCTCCTGTCGGGGTCGGCCCTGCGCGACGCCGCCCTCGTCGTCGGAGGCGCCGCCCTGGTCGGCGCGCTGGCCCAGGTCTCGATCCACCTGGGGTTCACGCCGGTGCCCATCACCGGGCAGACCCTCGGTGTGCTGCTGGTCGGCGCGGCGCTGGGCTGGCGTCGCGGCCTCACCGCGCTGGTGCTCTACGCCCTGGCCGGGCTGGCCGGGGTGCCATGGTTCGCCGGGCACACCAGCGGTTACGTCGGGGCGTCGTTCGGCTATGTGGTCGGCTTCGTGGCGTCGGCGGCGCTGTGCGGCTACCTGGCCGAGCACAAGGCCGACCGGACCTGGTGGCGATCGGCGCCGGCCATGGTCGCCGGCGAGCTCGTCATGTACGTGATCGGGGTGTCGTGGCTGGCGGCCAGCCTCCACGTCGGTGCAGCCAAGGCCATCGCCCTCGGCTTCACCCCCTTCGTCGTCGGCGACGCCGTGAAGGCGGCCCTCGCCGCCGGTCTGCTCCCGGCAGCCTGGAAGCTGACCGGATCCCGCTGACGGCCGGATCCTGTGACAGGCCGGATCCCGCTGACGGCCGGATCCTGTGACAGGCCGGATCCTGTGACAGGCCGGATCCTGTGACAGGATGCCGTCGATGACGGGATCTCCCGCCGTGCCCGGTGGAGGCGCCTGATGTTCCAACGTTTCGAACGTCCCGTGCGCTGCGCTGACGGGCACCTCTTCACGACGATCTGGGTGCCTCTCGCCTCGTTGAAGGCGGTGCGTCTCGGCCGCCGCCGCTATCAGCGCTGCCCAGTTGGTCACCACTGGGCCCTGGTGTCTCCGCTCGACCCGGCGGCCATGACCGTCGAGGAGCAGGCCGCCGCCGCGGCCGTCCACGACGTCCGCGTCCCGTGACCCAGACCGTCTCTGCTGGCACCGGCGCCAGTCCGGGGTTCGCCGGGCGACGTCGGGAGGGGTGAGCCGCGGCCGCAGGTGACCAGCGCCCGGCCCGGTGGCGGAGCGCTCGAGCTACCAGCTCGGCCAGCCCGGCGGGAGGCTGCCGGTCGGCGGGTTGTTCTGCATGATGCCCGGTGGTGCCCCGAGCGTGGCCAGCAGCTGCGAGAAGTTCGCCCCGAAGGCGGTCGAATTGGCGCCGCTGAACTGCTGGTTGGTGGCGGCCATGGTGAGCCCGTCGCCCGAGGAGTCCGACCAGCCGGTCTCCATGCCGGCCGGGCCTTCATAGAGGGTGCCGAGCACGGTGGAGGGGGTCACCTGCTGGCCTACCGACACTGCCGGTGCGATGTCCTCCGCCGCGTAGACGACCAAGCCGGCGGCCGGCCCGTCGGTCAGGCGGTAGGCGATGAAGGTCCCACCTGGCCAGCCACCGTTGACGGTGTTGAGCACCACCCCGTCGCCGATGGCGTAGATCGGCCCATATCCGCCGTAGTCGACTCCCTGGTCGACCCGCTCCGGCGACAGCCCGGCGACGGCCCGCAGCGGGTTGGCGTAGGTGCCCGGCGGCACCGTCGCAGGCGGCGCGGCCGGCGTCGGGGAGACGGTCGGCGTCGGGGAGACGGTCGGCGTCGAGGAGACGGTCGGCGTCGAGGAGACGGTCGGCGCCGTCGACGTCGGCTGGGCGGTCTGGACGGGAACCGCCTGCGGCGGCGGAGGCGTCTGGTGTCGGCTGGCCTGCCGAGCCAGCGCGGCAGCCAGCGCAGCCTCCTGCGCGGCGCGGCGGGCCTGGAGCTGCCGGAGGGCGGCCTCCGCCTGCAGCGTGGCGATGGTGCTGTGGACCTGGCTCAGCAGCGTGACGTCACGGTGCAGCGCGACCTGCGCCTGGCGGCGCTGGACGACCAGCTGGGCGGCGGTTGCCGCCGCCTGGGCCTGCTCGCGGCGCAGCGTCTGCTGGGCGGTCCTGGTCCGGGCGGCATCGAGCCGTTCGGCGTCGAGGGCGCCGCGCAGGTTGCCGGCGGCCAGCGACCGGTACTCCTGACCGGTGGCGGCCTGTTCGCTGTTGCCGGCGTCGAACAGCGCCAGCGGGCCGCTCTGCTGGCTGCCGAACATGTAGGCCTGGAGCGCCACCTGACGCAGGTGCAGCCGGGCGGCATCGGTGGCGCGTTGGTCGGCGGCCAGCTGGGCGTCGGTGACGGCCAGGCGCTGGTCGAGGCCGGTCAGCATGGCCTGCGCCGCGTCGGCGCCGGCCATGAGCTGCTGCACGACCACACCCTGGTGGACGATCTGCTGCTGCAGCTGGGACGCCTGCGCTCGATCCGACGCCAGGCCGGCCGACGCCGGCGCCGCGCCGGTCGACAGGCCGGCGCCGACCACCCCCATCACCACGGCGACGGCGGCGAGCAGCCGGCGCCGTGGCCAGCTGGTGGTCCCGGCGCGCGGCCGCCTCTGCGTCAGGGCCAGGCGGTGTCCCCCGAGCCGGCGACCCAACTGACCGGCGCCGAGGCGCGGCACGCACGGCGGACCCGGTCGGTCAGTGCCGGGTGTCATGGGTCCGCAACGTACCACCTTGGTTGGGCGCGGGACAGTTGCGTTGGAAACGAGACAGCCGCGGCGGTCGCACCGGGCGGATCGCACCGGGGCGTCTCGGCCGGCCGGGAAGGCTCCGCAAGGCGCACTGGCCGGGCGCAGTGGCAGGGGGCGCGGCGGGGTGCAGGGCAAGGTGCAGCGGCAGGGTGCAGCGGCAGGGTGCGCAATGTGGAGGTGCGCGATGTCGCGATGTGAGGTGCGCGATGTGAGGTGCGCGATGTGAGGTGCGCGACGTGAGATGTGCATTGTGGGTGCGCGACGTGGAGGTGCGCGACGTGAGATGTGCATTGTGGGTGCGCGACGTGGAGGTGCGCGACGTGAGATGTGCATTGTGATGGCAGAGATCGAAGCGGGCGCTCCAAGGTCGATTCAGTCGAACCCACGAATGGCTACAGTGGCCGTGGCTGGAAACTCGAGCGAGGAGTTCTCGTGATGGTGGAAAAGGTGCTCGTGCAGCTCGAAGACGACCTTGACGGTTCCGCTGCCGAGGAGACCGTCCGGTTCTCCTATCGCGGCAACGACTACGTCATCGACCTGTCGGCGAAGAATGCGGCCGCGTTCGATCGGGCCATGGAGAAGTACGTCGGCGCGGCGCGGCCCGCCCGCGGCGACGGTCGGCGCGCCGCCCGCCACAGCCCGGTCCGCTCGGGCAGGGCGGCGCGGTCGAGCAGCCGTGAGGACCTGGCCGCCATCCGGGAATGGGCGCAGGCCAACGGCTATCAGGTGTCGAGCCGTGGCCGGATCGCCGGTCAGATCGTGGAGGCTTACCGCGCTGCCCACTGAATCTCTCAGGCGGTAGAGGGCGGCGCTCGCCTGTCGGTGTCGAATGGTCACGTCGCCGGAGCTCGGGGAACGTCCCCGGCGCCGCCCGGCGACGGCCGTTGCGCTCGCGGGGCGCCGGCGGCGAATTGCCGGCGGCCGAGGGCGTCGGCACGAAGCACCTCGAGGCTCGCCCGGACGCACTCGGGGTCGAATTGGGTGCCGCTGTGCTGTTCGAGATAGGCGCGTGCTTCGGCCGGGCTGAACACGTCGCTGCGGTAGCCGCGCAGCTGGGTCAGGGCGCAATAGACGTCGATGGTCGTCAGCAGACGGCCCAGGCGTGGGATCGCCGCACCGGCCAGCCGGTCGGGGTAGCCGAGGCCGTCCCAGCGTTCGTGGTGGGCGCGGACGGCGGCAGCCAGCGGCGCCGGCAGCCGCGGCAGTGCCCGCAGCAGGTTGGCGCCGATGGCCGTGTGGTCCTCCACCACGGCGTGCTCCTCGGCGGTGAGCGGGCCTGGCTTGGCGATGACCGCCGGGGGAAGACCGAGCTTGCCGATGTCGTGGAGCAGCCCGGCGCTGCGGGCCAGGAGCCGGTCGGGGTGATCCAGGTCGAGCTGGGCAGCCAAAAGCATGGTCAGCCGGGCCACCCGGTCGGAGTGCAGCCACAGGTCCGGGTCATAGGACGACAGGGCACGGCCCAAGGCGTGCACAATCTGGTCGTGGTGCGTGCTGGTGCTGCCCGGTGTGCGTCCCAAGCGTCCGTCCCCCCGATGCCCCGAAACCCTATCGGAGCACACTCCACCCGTTGTTGCCGGCAACCAGTGGCTGTCCGGTGCGTCAGCGTGCGGCAGGCGGCTCCGGCGCACCTGTGACGGCTCGATGACGATGCGCTCGCCAGGGCCGTCGTCGTCTGACTCGTCCAACTCGGGCGGCACCTCGCCGGTGCCGCCGGGGTCGCCGGTGCCGGGATCGTGGTGGGCGCCGTCCACGTCTTCGACCTCGGCCGACCTAGGACGGAGCCGGGGCGCGCTGGTCGCGATGCACCACGACCCGGCATCCGGCCCGGTGCGGGTCCTCGGCGACCAGCTGCTCCACCCGGAGGCCGCCCAATCCGTCGGCCAGCCCTTCCACCAGGCCGAGGTGCAGCTGACAGACGGTGGCCGGATCGGATCCGGCCACCTCGGCGAACGGGCAGCGGCCGAGGACCAGCTCCATGTGGCGCCCCTGGTCCACCCGCACCGGACGGAAGCCCCGCCGGGTCGCCTCCTGCTGGAGCAGCTCGTCGCCGGCTCCGGCCCCGGCGAGCTGGGCGGCCCGGCGCCGCCCCTCGCGCCGGCCGACCTGGCGAGGCTCGCGGTCCTCACTGACGGCGGCGGCGAGAAGACCGGCCAACCAGGCATAGGCCCCGGCGGTGCCCCACCGGTCGGAGACCTCGGGGTGCAGGCGGTACAGGAGGCGGGGCCGGCCCGGCCGGGTGCGCTCCTCGGTCTGCTCGACGACCAGCCCGGCCCGCTTCAACACCGCCAGGTGCTGGCGCACGGCGTTGTGGTTGAGCTGCACGTGCTGGGTGAGCTCGGCGACCCCGACAGGGCCCTCGGCCTCGGCGATGAAGCGGAAGATGCGGTGGCGCGTCGGGTCGCCGAGCGCCCGAGCCTCCTGCTGCAACGACTGGTCCACAGTGCGGCCCCTCGGTAGTTCTACTAAGAGACAGAATAACGTGGTGCGGTGGTGGTGGGTGTGCCGGGGCGTCGCAGCGGGCTCCCGCCCACGTCGGCGGGCCGCTGGTCGGCGCCCGCCAGCTCCACCACCCGCTGATCTTCAGGCTGCCGGGCCGCCGGTGGCGGCACCACACGGCTCGGGGGGTGCGGCGGCGCCGGAGTGTCTTCGGCGCCGTGGCGATGAGCGCGCTGGTCGGCTTCGTCCAGGACCCGAAGGCCGAGGCCGTCCTCGACGTCGCGTGGGCCATGGTCCTGGCCGAGGCGAAGGTCGTCGGTGCCGGCCAGGCGCGTCATGTGGCGTCAACGCGGCCGCCGGCCGGCCGCTGCGGGTACGACACCGGCCATGTCCAGGTCACCGCGATGGCGACCCCTCTCCTTCGGATCCCAGGTCCTCTCCTGGCTGATCCTGCTGGCGCTGTCCGCCTTCCTCGGCTTTCTGTGGTGGCGGATGTCGAGGGGCGCGGCCGGACATCTCCAAGGAGCGCTGGGCGCCGGGCGGTCCAAAGCGAAGCTCTTCGACGTCGAACGCCCCACCACGACCTTCGCCGATGTGGCCGGCTACGAAGGTGCCAAGGTGGAGATCGGCGAGGTGGTCGACTTCCTCCGCCAAGCCGAGCGGTACGCCCGGGCCGGGGCGAAAGCCCCTCGAGGGGTGCTCAGATGGGGCCGCCGAGCACCGGCAAGACGCTGCTGGCCCGGGCGGTGGCCGGCGAGGCAGCCGTGCCGTTCTTCTCGGTGACCGGGTCGAGCTTCGTCGAGATGTCCGTCGGCGTCGGCGCGGCCCGCGTCCGTGACCTGTTCGCCGAGGTGAGGAAGCGGGCGCCGGCCATCGTGTTCGTCGACGAGATCGACGCCATCGGCCGGCGCCGCTCGTCGAGCGGCATGGTGGTGGCCAACGACGAGCGCGAGCAGACCCTCAACCAGCTGCTGGCCGAGATGGACGGCTTCGACCCAGCCACCGGCGTCGTCGTGCTGGCGGCGACCAACCGTCCCGAGGTCCTCGACCCGGCGCTGCTGCGCCCGGGCCGCTTCGACCGGCAGGTGACCATCCCGCTGCCCAACCTGGCGGAGCGCCGGGCGACCCTGGAGGTGCACTACCGGGGCAAGCAGCTCGACACCAGCGTGGATCTCGACGTGGTCGCCCGCGACACCCCGGGGTCCTCAGGTGCCGACCTGGCCAACCTGGCCAACGAGGCGGCCATCAACGCGGTGCGCGCCGGGCGCCACGTGCTCTGCGCCGACGACTTCGCCCAGGCCCGGGACCGGATCATCTTGGGCCGCCGCGGAGGCTCCAACGTGCTGCTCCCCGAGGAGAAGCGGGCGGTCGCCGTCCACGAGGCGGGGCGCCGTCTGCTCGCCGACGGCCGATCCGGTGGCCAAGGTGACGATCCTCCCCGCCAGCCAGGCCCTCGGGGTGACCGAGCAGCCCCCCGAGGTGGAACGCCATCGCTACGGTGAGGACCATCTCTTCGACATGCTGGCCGGCATGCTCGGCGTCCGCGCCGGCGAGCGGGTGGTGTTCGGCCAGGGATCGACCGGGGCGGCCAACGACCTGGCCCGGGCGACGGAGCTGGCCACCAAGATGGTGCGCGTGCTCGGCCTGTCACCGCGGCTCGGCCCGGTGGGCTACCCCAGCGGGGGGTCGGTGTTCCTGGGCGGTGGCGGGGCGGCCTGGTCGAGCCGGCCGTTCGCCGAGCAGACCCAGGCCGCCATCGACGCCGAGGTGGCGCGTCTGGTCACGGAAGCCGAGCAGCGCGCCACCGCCCTCCTCGAAGATCACCGCGACGCCTACACCCAGCTGGTCGAGCTGCTGCTCGAGCGTGAGACCGTCGACGGTGCCGAGGTGCACGCCCTGGCCGGACGGCCCCTCCCCGGCGGTGGCGCGCCGGTCAGCCCGAAGGACGCACTGCACCTCGCCGAACGGCCCGGGCGGCCCGCCACCTGAACGGCGGCGGCACAGCACCGGCGGTCGGGGCATGGCGTGGCTGGGACCGTGCTCCGGCCTCGGTGGCGCCGGCGGAAGCTGGGCTCTGTAAAACACCCGCGGAGGTGCGATGGAGGTGGACTGGAGGCTTTGCTCGAGGGCCGGCCGAGGAACAGGCGGTGGGTGCGGGAAGGGACAGCGTGGCATGCCGTCTCTGGCCCTGGGTGACGTTGGATGATGTTCGCAGTCGCAGTCGCAGTCGCAGTCGCAGTCGCAGTCGCAGTCGCAGTCGCAGTCGCAGTCGCAGTCGCAGTCGCAGTCGCAGTCGCAGTCGCAGTCGCCGTGGCCCCGCCGCCCCGCTCCCACGTGGCCAGGGGTCTAACCTGTTGCGGGCGGACTGGCATGGGAACGGAGGAGCGGTGACCAAGGTGCGATCGAGCCGCCGGCCTACCACGCACCGGCCGCAGGACGGAGCCAAGGGGTCGTGAGCACCTGGCAGCCGATCAAGCAGCCTGGAAGCCTGACCGATCGGATCGTGGATCGGATCCTGGGGCTGGTGTCGGACAGCGCGGTGGAGCCGGGTGAGCGCTTGCCGGCCGAGCGCGAGATGGCACGGATGCTCGGCGTCAGCCGACCAGCGCTTAGAGAAGCTGTCAAGGTGCTCGAGGCCCGTGGGGTGCTCGTGGCGCGACACGGCCAAGGTGTGTTCGTGGCCCGCACCCCGGAGTCCGCCGTTCGGGAGCGTCTGGCGAGCTTGGAGGTGAGCCTCAACGAGCTGTTCGACATGCGGCTGGTGCTCGAAGAGCCGGCCGCCGCCTGGGCGGCGCAGCGGGCTACCGACGAGGATGTCGACCAGCTCGCCAGCGCCCTGGCGGTCGAAGAGGAGGCCAGGACACCCCCGATCGAGTTCGACCGCCTCCGAGGCCTCGACGCAGGTTTCCACATGCAGATCGTCCGCATGGCCCGCAACCGGTTTCTCCAACAGACGCTTGGGGTTCTGAACGAGATACTGACGGCGGGGATGGAGACGACACTGGTGATCCCGGGCCGGGTGGAGCGGGCACGGCGAGATCACCGAAGGATCTTCGACGCCATCGCCCGCCGGGACCCAGATGCGGCGGTTGCCGCGGTCCGTCGGCATGTCGGTGGCGCCCGTGACGCCGCGTTGGCCCGGATCCGGGCAGAGCAGGCCGGCACCAACGGCGCCAACGATCCGGCGCAGCGAGACGGACACAGCGAAGGCTGAAGGCTGCGTCGAAGCCGGCTCCTCGCATGTCGCTGCGTGTGAGCCACGGATGGGACGCGAACGGCGATCGGCAAGGCCGAGCCCCCCGGACGGAGCTCAAGGTCGGTCGACTGCGCCGAGGTCTCAGAACGTGTTTGAGAGGCGCTGACCGCACACCTCGCACGATCCGCCACCTGGGCCGAGCTCGGTGCCATCCTT
>JAJZNB010000078.1 GCA_021848085.1 Actinomycetes bacterium | reverse complement strand
CCGCTCATAGCAAGGATGGCACCGAGCTCGGCCCAGGTGGCGGATCGTGCGAGGTGTGCGGTCAGCGCCTCTCAAACACGTTCTGAGACATGAGGCCGAGTCCCGGTGACAGGCAGGGCGGTCACGCCCACCGCCGCCGCGCCGGCGAGGCCGCCGTGCAGGAAGGCACGGCGCGAGAAGGCCCGCCCGATGTGGGCCGCGCCGGCCGGTGGCGCCGCAGGAATCGCGCGCAGGGTCTCTCCGTCGGGGTCGCTCGCCGCAGGGTGGCCCCCCGCCGCAGGGTCGTTCACGGTGCCATCACGATCTGCCCTCCTCCGCCTGGGGGAACGGCTCGATCCGCGGTCCCTTGCGAGGCACCGCCCGGGGCCGTGGCTGGGTCCCCGTCTGCGGCTGTGGCCCTACGCCGGTGCGCCCATGGGGGGAGAACCGGACTCCTCGATCGGCGCTGCCTCGCCGACGACCACCGCCTCGACTGGCGCCAGGTCCTGGCCGACATCGGTCAGGTAGTCAGAGGGAACCGTCACGTCAGGTCCCTCCGACCGGGCCCACACCAGCCGGAGGACGACGGTGAGGACGGCTGCCACCACCACGTTGATCACGGCGGCGGACAGCCCGATGTAGCCCGTGGTGTGCGTGAAGGGGATGGCGGCGATCGAACCGGCGAAGTGCGCCACAGTCGGAGAGGACACGTTGTAGGCCTCGTAGGTTCCCCACACCATGGCCACGAGCCAGCCCGCCAACAGCGCCCACCGGTGCAGCCACTTGGTGAACAGCCCAAAGCCGATGGCCGGCAGTGTCTGCAGGATCCAGATCCCTCCGAGCAGCTGCAGGTTGATGGCGTTCTGCGTGCTGATGCCCAAGACGAAGGCCAGCGCCCCGAACTTGACCACCAGCGACGCCAGCTTGGAGACGTTGGCCTCCTCGCGGGCGCTGGCCTGGCGGCGGAGATAGGCCTTGTAGATGTTGCGGGTGAACAAGTTCGCCGCGGCGATCGACATGATGGCAGCGGGCACCAGGGCCCCGATGGCCACGGCGGCGTAGGCCACGCCGGCGAACCAGCTGGGGAACATGGCCCGGAACAGCAGCGGAGCCGCCAGCCTCGAGTTGGTGGTGGAGATGTGGGCGGCGATCGCCATGTAGCCGAGCAGGGCGATGAAGGCCAGCGCCAGCGAGTACAGGGGGAGCGCCACCGTGTTCCGGCGGATCGTCTCGCGCTCCTTGGAGGCCAGGACCCCGGTGATGGCGTGGGGGTACATGAAGAGTGCCAGCGCCGATCCCAAGGCCAAGGTCCCGTACGCCCAGTACGTCTTCGCCGACGGCAGGATGGCGAACGGGGGCGGCTTGCCAGCCTTCTTGGCCGCGGCAGCCACCGTCTTGGCATGTGCCTCGACCGCCGAGAAGATGTGGCCATACCCGCCGAGGCGGATCGGGATGTAGATGACGGCCACCAGGACCACCACGTAGATGAGGAGGTCCTTGACGAAGGCGATCAAGGCAGGCGCCCGCAAGCCTGACGTGTAGGTGAAGGCCGCCAGCACGACGAAGGCGATGATGAGCGGCAGGTCCTTGACGAACGAGGAGGCGCCGTGGCCGACGCCCATGACGTCGAGCACCGACTGGATGCCCACCAGCTGCAGGGCGATGTACGGCATGAGGGCCAGGATGCCGGTGAAGGCCACGGCCAGCCCGAGGCCCGAGCTGCCGAAACGACCCATGACGAAGTCGGCCGGGGTCACGTACCCGTGCCGCTTGGCCACCGACCACATGCGGGGCATGAGCACGAACACGATCGGCCACACCAAGATGGTGTAGGCGACGGCGAACCAGCCGGACACCGCCCCCAAGGCGTACATGGCTCCGGGGACGGCGATGAAGGTGTAGGCCGTGTAGAGGTCGCCGCCCAGCAGGAACCAGGTGACGAAGCCGCCGAACGACCGACCGCCCAACCCCCACTGGTCGAGATTGTCGAGGCGGGCCCGGCGCCAGCGGGCTCCGGCGAACCCGATGGCGGCGACGAGAAGGAACAGGATGATGAACACGGTGAGGGCGACGCCGTCGAGCTTCATGACCGCTCCCTCTTCCGCCGGGGCAAGACGACCATGAGCCCGTAGGCCATGGCCTGACAGGCGGCGTTGACCACGAGCCACAGCATCGAGTACCAGTAGAAGAACGGGATGCCGCCCAGGCTGGGCGTCAGATGTGCGTAGCTCGGCACCCACAGCAACCCGACGAATGCGGCCAGCAGCAGGATCGCCGTGACCACGTAGCGACCCGGCGCCTCGGCCGGGCGAGGTGGGGCACCGGGTTGGGAGGGAACCCGTGCAGCAGCCGGATCAGCCATGTCTCCCCCTCCGCAGACTGCTGTGCGACCGCCCCCGGCGCAAGACACCGCCGATCGCCCCAAACCACGAAGAACGGGGCAAGCATCGCATCGGGTGAGCGGCGAGTCAATGATCGACGACCTGGGACGGAGAACCCTCCGGGGCCTCCGCAGGCGGCGGACCGGGCACGAACGAACGGTGCTCGACACGGTGCTCGGGACCACCAGCCGTTCCTCAGCGTGGGCAAAGATGCGCCGGCCGCTGCCCCCGGGGTCACGATTCTCGGCCTCAAGGTCCCTGGTCATCGCGGCATTGACCGGGCGCGGCTGTGCAGGGGTTTGCGGCCGCTCTCGGCGCCTTGCTAGACCGTGCGGATCGTGACTGACGTCGAGCGCAACTCGACGGCGCGGTCGAGCCGAAGGATGGCACCCTTGGGGAGGGCTGCGGGGCTCGTCTGGACCGTCGTCACCGTCATGACCATGGTGCTGGTGCCAGCCCGGCCGGCAGGGGCAGCCGCCTTGGCGAACGCCAAGGCGCAGGCTGCCCAGCTGTCCGCCGAGATCGCCGCCGACTCGGCCCGCCTCGACGTGCTGGCCCAGCAGTACGACAACGCCGAGCAGCAGGTACAGACGCTGGCGGTGAAGCTGGCTGCCCTGCAGCACACCATCGGTCAGACCCGCCAGCAGGTCGACGCCGCCCACCAGGCCCTGCACCAGGCCGCCCTCGATGCCTACGTGCAGGGCAGCACCTCCACCGGCCTCGGCGGGATCTTCTCGTCGGGTGCCGAGCAGGCGTCGACGGTCCAGGAGTACCGGACCGTCGCCACCGGCAACCTGCAGGACAGCCTCGACCGGCTCCATCGAGCACAGGCGGCGTTGAGCGCCCAGCAGAACCGGCTGCAGGCCACCGAGCACCAGGCCCAGGCGGCGGCCGCCGCCGCCGCCGGCGCCCGCCAGCAAGCCGAGACCACCCAGGCAGCCGAAACCGCCGCCCTCAGCCGCGTCAACGGGCAGATCAGAGCCATCATCGCCGCCCAGCAGGCCGCCGCCGCGGCCGCCGCCCGGCAGGCCTTCCTGGCCAAGCTGGCCGCCGCCGCCACCCAGGCCCAGCAGGCCACCTTCAACACCGCCACCGCCCCCCAGCCGCTGCCGGCCGCCGGTGGTGCCGCCCGGGCCGTGCAGGCCGCCCAGAGCCAGCTCGGCGTCCCCTACGTGTGGGGTGGTGAGCAGCCCGGTGTCGGCTTCGACTGCTCGGGGCTGACCCAGTGGGCCTGGCGGCAGGCCGGGGTGGCCATCCCCCGCACCGCCGCCGCTCAGTACGCGGCCACCACCCACGTGCCGATGTCGGCCATCCAGCCCGGCGATCTGCTGTTCTGGGACGAGGGCGGCACGATCGGCCACGTCGCGATGTACGTCGGCAACGGCGAGGTCATCCAGGCGCCGGCCACCGGCCAGACGGTCTCGTACCACGCCATCTGGACCCAGGGGCTGGTGGGCGCCGGCCGACCCTGAGCCCGCCGGCCGACCCTGAGCCCGCCGGCCGACCCTGAGCCCGCCGGCGCCGGGCGCACCAGGCGCCCCACCAGCCGCAGCACTCCGCTTCACGCCATCGAGGACGCCCCAAGCTCCAGGCGCCACGCCACCGGGCCAGCTGACCCTGAGGATGGGCTGTGGCCCGCATGCGGATCTGCCTGCGTGGTGGCACCTCTGGTGACGACGCCTCGGGTCGTTCCGTAGGCTGCCATGGCGCCGGCCGGCTACGGCTGGCCCACCATCGGAGGAGGCAGGCATGGAGATGCAGTACCGGCGCCTGGGCCGCTCGGGCCTGAAGGTGAGCGTGCTGTCGTTCGGGTCGTGGGTGACCTTCGGCGACCAGCTCGACGTCGGCCTGGCCGCCGACTGCCTGGCCGCGGCCCGAGAGGCGGGGGTCAACTTCTTCGACAACGCCGAGGCCTACGCCGGCGGGGAGTCCGAGCGGATCATGGGCCGGGCCATCGACCGGCTGGGCTGGCCCCGCCACAGCTATGTGGTGTCGACCAAGCTCTACTGGGGGATCCACGGCGCCACGGTCAACATGTCGCACACCCTCAACCGCAAGTACCTGCTGCAAGGCATCGAGGGCTCCTTGGAGCGCTTCGGCCTCGAGCTCGTCGACCTGGTCTTCTGCCACCGCCCCGACCCTGACACCCCGGTGGAGGAGACGGTGTGGGCCATGTCCGACATCGTCAGCCGGGGCCAGGCACTGTACTGGGGCACCTCGGAATGGCCGGCCGACGACATCCGGGCCGCCTGGGAGATCGCCGAGCGCCACCACCTCCACAAACCGGTGATGGAGCAGCCCCAGTACAACCTGTTGGCCCGGCGCACCGTGGAACGCGACTACGCCCGTCTCTACGACGACATCGGCCTGGGCCTCACCACCTGGAGCCCCCTGGCCTCGGGCCTGCTCACCGGCAAGTACCTCGACGGGGTGCCTGAGGGCAGCCGGGCCACCTTGCCGGGCTACGAGTGGCTGCGGGACATGCTCACGGCCGCCGAGGCCAACGCCAAGGTGCGGGCCCTGGCCGACGTGGCGTCGGACCTGGGCTGCAGCTTGGCGCAGCTGGCCATCGCCTGGTGCGCCCACAACCCCCGGGTGTCGACGGTCATCACCGGGGCCAGCCGACCCGAGCAGGTGGTGGAGAACATGGGGGCGCTCGAGGTGCTGCCGCACCTCGACGACGCCGTGCTGGCCCGAATCGACGCCGCCGTGCGCTGAGCCGGCGGCGTGGCGGCGTGGCGGCGTGGCGGCGCATTGAGCCGCAGAACACCACATCGAGCTGCAGAAGCCGGGTCCTCAGCCAAGCCGGGCCTGGCCAGCCGGGGCGCGACCGGACGGGGGCCCCTCAGCCGGGCTGCAGCAGCCGGGCCCGCAGCGCTTCGGCCACGTCACCGACGCCGGCATGGCGCGCCCACCCGGCGAAAGAGCCGAAGTCGCGGCGGACCCCGGCCACGAAGGCGGCCATCGACTCAGGGGCGGCGGCCAGGATCACCGGGGTGTAGCGCTCCACCATGGCCGTCACCTGCGGGGCGGTCTCGGCCCGCAGCGCCTGCAGGAACCGTTCCATGGGGCGACGGCTGAGGGCGTAGTCCTCGACGATGTGGGCGTCGTCGACGCCGAGCAGGCCCAGCACCATGGCGGCCAGCACGCCGGTGCGGTCCTTGCCGACGCTGCAGTGGAACACCGCCGGCAGGGCGTCGGGCTCGGCCAGCAGCCGCAAGGCGGCGACCACGGCCGGCTCGGCGTCGTGGAGCAGCTGCAGGTAGTGGCGCCCGACGTAGCCCGGGTCGCTCCAGCGTTCGGCGTCGGAGGCGCCGGGCAGGCTCTCGGTGAACGGCAGGTGGGCGTAGCGGATGCCAGCCACCTCGGGGAACCGGCCTCGGGCGTGGAGCTCGCCGGGGCTGCGCAGGTCCAGGACGGTGACCACCTCGAGGCGGACCAGGCCGGCCACACCGTCGGCGCCGAGCCCGGCCAGCCCATCGGCCCGAAACAGCCGTCGCCAACGCACGCGGTGGCCGCCGGCGGTGCGGTAGCCACCGAGGTCGCGGAAGTTGAAGCAGCCGGTCACCGGCACCTGGCGGCGGGGCACCTCGGTGGCGGAGACGTCGGCGGGGACGTCGGGCGCGTCGGCGCCGGGCCGGGGGAGGTGGTGGGGAGCGGCGGGGACGGCCACGCCGTCACTCTAGGAGCCGCCACTCCAGGAGCCGGCACTGCAGGAGCCGGCGCTCCAGGAGCCGCCACTTCCCGAGGGCGGCTCCTCAACCGACGGCGGACCTGCTGGGCACCGCCTCCTTCGGCGGCGGCTGCTCCATGAGCGGCTGCTGCATGAGCGTCTGCTGTATGAGCGTCTGCTGCATGATGGTGCCGCCCGAGGCCCGGAGGGAGAGCCCATGACCGACGACACCGAAGGTGCCGAGCCGCTCGACCACGCCGAGCCCACGGTGCTCATCACCGGGGCCACCAGCGGGGTCGGCCGGGCCACGGCGCTAGCCCTCGCCCACCGCGGAGCCAGGCTGGTGCTGGCCTGCCGCTCCGAGCAGCGGACCCGGCCGGTGCTCGACGAGCTGCGTGGCCTGAGCCCCCACGGCGACGCCACGTTCCTCCCGCTCGACCTCGGCGACTTCGACTCGGTGCGGGCCTGCGCCGATGCCTTCCTGGCCAGCGGCCGGCCCCTGCACGTGCTCGTCAACAATGCCGGGGTGGCCGGGGTGCGGGGCCTGACGGCTAGCGGCTTCGAGCTGGCCTTCGGCGTCAACCACATGGGCCACTTCCTGCTGAGCCGGCTGCTGCTGCCCCGCCTGCGCGAGAGCAGCCCGGCGCGGGTGGTCACGGTGTCGAGCGAGTCGCACTACCAGGCCGACGGCATCCCCTGGGAGCTGGTGCGACGCCCGACCCGGAGCTTCACCGGCATGCGCGAGTACGCGGTGTCGAAGCTGGCCAACGTGCTGTTCACCCAGGAGCTGGCCCGCCCGACCCGCGCCAGCGCCGTCACCGCCGCCGCCCTGCACCCGGGCATTGTCGCCTCCGACATCTGGCGTCGGGTGCCGCGGCCGGTCCGGCCGCTGATCACCTGGTTCATGCTCAGCCCCGAGGACGGGGCCCGCACCCCGGTGTGGTGTGCCACCGCCTCGGAGCCGACCACCATGTCCGGCGGCTTCTTCGACCGCTGCGCCCCCCGCCGGCCGAGCGCGGCGGCCACCGCCGAGCTGGGCGCCGAGCTGTGGGGACGTTCCGAAGCCTGGACCAACGCCTGGATGTGACCCGCCTGGGTGTGACCCGCCGGCGGCCCCCGCCGCCGACGGCAGGGGGATCGCGGCGGCCGGCACCGCGCGTCCGAGTGCAGGGCTCTGCGGTCGGGTCGGCGCCGCCCGGCTACAACAGCCGGCGCAGCAGGCGTTCCTTCCTGGTGTCGTAGGGCGGGTAGGCCAGCGGCAGGTCGGGGCGAGCCGTGCGGCGCAGCACCGGCTTGCGATGGCTCAGCTCCTCGAAGCCGGCGCGGCCGTGGTAGGCACCCAGACCGCTGGCGCCGACCCCGCCGAAGGGCAGGCCCGGAACGTTGAAGTGCATCATGACGTGGTTGATGCACACCCCGCCGGAGGTGGTGGCGTCGAGCACCCGGTCTTCGACCTGCTGGGAAGCGGTGAACAGGTACAGCGCCAGGGGCTTGTCGTGGCGGTTGACCTCCTCGACGGCCTGCTGCAGCGAGTCAACCTGCACCACCGGCAGGATCGGCCCGAAGATCTCGTCGCGCATCAGCTCCGAGTCAGGGTCGGGGTCGACGATGATCGTCGGCTCCACCCACCGCTGGTCGTGGTCGACGGTGCCGCCGGTCACCACCTGGCCGCCAGCGCCGGCCAGCAGCGACTCGAGGCGGTGCAGGTGCCGTTCGTTGACGATGCGGGTCCGGGTGGCCGACGGGTCGGCGCCTTGGAGGCGGCCCAGCTCCACCTGCAGCGCCTGCAGGAGCCGGTCGGTGACGGGGCGCTCCACCAGCACGTAGTCGGGGGCGATGCAGGTCTGCCCGGAGTTGAGCAGCTTGCCCCAGGCGATGCGCCGCGCTGCGATGTCGATGTCGGCGTCGGCGGCGACGATGGCGGGGCTCTTGCCGCCGAGCTCCAGGGTCACCGAGGCGAGGTGCTTGGCGGCGGCGGCCATCACCACACGGCCGACGCTGGTGCTGCCGGTGAAGAAGATGTGGTCGAACGGCTGGTCGAGCAGGGCGGTGGCGGCCTCCACTGCCCCTTCGACCACCACCACCGCCTGGGGATCGACGTAGCGCGGCACCAGCCGGGCCAGCGCCGCCGACGTGTGCGGCGTCAGCTCTGACGGCTTCAGCACCACGGCGTTCCCGGCGGAGACGGCCGCCACCAGCGGCGCCAAGGCCAGCTGCACCGGGTAGTTCCACGGCGAGATGATCAGCACCGTGCCCAGAGGTTCGGGAACCGTCCAGGCGCTGCCGGGCAGGTTGGTCTTGCCGGCGAAGACCCGGGTGGACCGCATCCACCGGCGCAGGTGCCGGCGGGTGGCAGCCGCTTCGGCGCCGACCGGCGCCAGGTCAGTCAGCCACGCCTCCACCCGCGGCTTGCCGAAGTCGTCGGCCAGCGCGCTCAGCAGCTCGCCTTCGCCCTCGCGCACCAGGCGTTCGATCCCCTGAAGCTGGGCCATCCGCCACGACACGGTGCGGGTGCGCCCGGAGCGGAAGGCGGCGCGCACCTGGGTAAAGGCTTTCTCGGCCTGCCGGCTGTCTTCCGACGATGAGGCGGCGGGCGGGGGCGGAGGCGCGGCGGTGGGGTGCCGGTCCGCCTCGGGTGTAGCCGGCCGGGCGGTGTCGACCATGGTTCCCTCCTCGCAAACGGCGGTGGATCCCACGCTACCGGCGCCTCTGCCACGTCATCGGGGTCGGACCAGGGACCGGCAGGGTGGGTCACACGACCTGCACCATGGTCAGGCGGCCGGCCAGGGACGGTCAGGCCACCTGCAGCAACGCCCAGGCCGACCGGCGGGTGGCCTTGGCTTCGTACATGGCGGCGTCGGCCTCGGCCAGCAGCGCCTCCACCCGCACCCGGCCGGTGGCGCTGTAGACGATGCCGACGCTGATCCCCAGGCAGATGGCCGTGCCGGCCACCACGAAGGGGGTGTCGAACACGGCCAGCACCCGCTCAGCGGCGGCCACCGCGTCGCGCGGCGAGGCGACCGGGCAGAGGCCGACCACGAACTCGTCGCCGGCGAAGCGGGCCAGCAGGTCCTCGTGGCGCACCGCGCTGGCCAGCCGGGCGGCGACCTGGGCCAGCACGGCATCGCCTGCGTCGTGGCCGAAGCGGTCGTTGACGTCTTTGAACCCCACCAGGTCACCGAACAGCACGGCCGCCGCAGCCCCCCGCTGCGTTCGCCGGGGCAGGCGGCGGTCACGGCGGAGATCGCCGCCGCGCTGCCTCCAAGAGCCGCCTGAGGCCTGGGCGGGCCCTCGAGAGGCGGCCGGCCCGGAGGTGGCGACCCGGGCGGGGACGCTTCCGACGGCAGCCCTCCGCCAGCCGCCCGCCGCCTGGGGGGTGGCCCTCCAGAAGGACGAGGCAACGGCCGTGCTCGCCGCCAGGCGCCGGGCCAGCAGGCGGGTGAAGGCCGCGCGGTTCATGAGACCGGTCAGCGGGTCGTGGGAGGCGGCATGGGCCAGCTTGCGCTCGGCCGCCTCCTTGCCGGCCACCAGCTGGGCCACGAACAACGCCACCAGCACCAAGGTGACGGCATCGACGGCGGTGAGCCCTCCGGCGGTGGCGTCCGAGACTCGCAGGCGCAGGCCCACGGCGACGGCCATCACCTGACCCAGCACCAGGGTCATCACCGGCCACACCACCAACGCCCATCGGCTGCGCGAACCGATGCGGAAGGCGTTGTTGACGATGGCAAAGCCGTAGGCGATGGCCAGTGCCGGACCCCAGCCGAGGAGATAGATGGTCACGGTGACGGCGAGGGCCTGGGTGGCCACGCGGACGTGGGCGGTCGCCTTCGACGGCCGCAGCCGGTAGGAGCGGACGCCGACCAGCCACAGCGCGACGCAGCCGCCCTCGGCGCCCACCAGCACCCCGAATGGGCGCTGGCTGACCACGCCACTGGCGGCCAGGCCGTAGAGGACCAGCACCCCGAGCACCGCCCAGGCCGCACCCACCAGGAGATGACGTGGCCGAGGCGAAGAGCGCCCCGGCACGGTGGCCAGAGGGGGCCGGCGCCGGGTCGGATGCTTCGGTTGTGTTGGGGCTGTGGCCGAGACGCGCCGGTCGTTCACGCTCACCCCCAGACGCCGACGAGCGGCACCTTCCGGTGGATCACCGGGCTGCGGCGCGCCAGGCAGATGTAGCCCGGCCGGCTTTCGACCACGCGCCATTGTGCCACGTACTGGTGTCATACGACCTCTCGACGTGTCGGCGTCGCGGGGGTCGGGCCGCCTGGGATGGCTCCTGCTCGGTTGCCCCGAGCACCGGCTCGGGTGGCGCACCGGCGGTGCCGCTCAGGGTTGGGCGGCGGGCGGATCGGGATTGACCGCCACCACCAGGCTCATCCAGCTCCATGGCCTTGGCCCTTTGGCATAACGCTGCTCCAGGCGCTGCACCTCGAACCCCGCCGCGGTGATCAGGCTGGCGGCGTCCCGAGTGAGGTGGCAGCCGTCGGCCAGCCGCTGCTGCAGCGGGTCGAGGCGTCGCTGCCAGGCGGCAACGGAGGCGTCGGGGGCGAGGCCGTGCTCCAGGGCATGCAGATGACCCCCGGGGCGCAGCACCCGGCGCAGCTCGCCCAGGACCTGGCGCGGGTCGGTCACCGTGCAGAGGGTGAAGGTCGACAGGGCCGCGTCGCAGCTGGCGTCGTCGAGGGGGATGTGGTGCCCGTCGAGCCCGACGTGCTCGACCCGCACGTCGTGGCGGGCCAGCCGGCGAGCGGCGAGATGGCGGGCGACCGCGGCCGGCTCCACCGCGTAGACCACCTCGACGTCGGGCGGGTAGTGGGCGGCGTTGAGCCCCGAGCCGAAGCCGATCTCGACCACCCGCCCCGCCAGCCCTTCGGTCACCTCGGCCCGCCACCGGTGCAGCTCTCCGGTGCCACACACCCAGTCGATCAGCCGCGGCAGCACCTGCTCTCGGTAGAAGCTCACCTCGTCGGGCTTAGCAGGTCCCGGCATCCCAGCCGAAGCCGGCCGCGGTCGGCGCCACCGACAGCCGCGAGAGTCACCGACGGCTGCCTCTCTCCCACCGCGTCGGCGCGGGTGTGCCAGACCGCGGGTGTGCCAGACCGCGGGTGTGCCAGACCGCAGTCCGGAA
>JAJZNB010000106.1 GCA_021848085.1 Actinomycetes bacterium | reverse complement strand
CTCCATGGCCCGCACCAGCAGCCGGCCATGGTGGGCGGTGGCCGGCCAGTGGACGAACCGGCGGCTGTCACCCGGCTGGTAGTCGCGCACCCCCCGCGGCTCGCCGACCGGTGCGGGCAGCCGCCGCCGGCTGTCGCCGGCAACCGGGTCGAGAACGGCCGGCAGGGGGTCGGCCGGCCCCAGCCGGGGACCGACGTGGAGCGCGGCGGGCAGGGCGAGCAGCTGCCGCCGCCGCCACCACAGCAGACCGAAGGGAGCGGCGCTCGACACCTCCACCACGACCCGGGAGGCCACCTGCCGGGTCGGGAACACCACCGTCAGCTGGCCGGCGCCGGCCGGCCGGGTGTCGCCGGTGACCGGGCCGGCCAGCGTCGTCTGCCCCGGAGGGTCCACCGGGCGGATCTGGACCCGGGTCGAGGCCGACAGCTGCAGCGCCACCGGGCTGCCGGCGGTGGCGTCGAGCGGAGCGGCCACCACCGTGAGCCGGGTCCGGGCCAGGGCCAGCGCCGGGCCGCCCAGACCGACCAGCAGCACCGCCCCGACGACCGTCCCCAGCGCCTGCACCCAGCCGGCTCCGCTGTTGTGGGCTACCGCCTCCCAGGCGGCCAGGATGACGCCGCTGCCCAGCAGCGGTCCGGCGGCCCGGACCGGACGGGGGCGGGTCGCTCCGCCCCGGCCGCTCATGGGCGTGGGGCGGGGACCGAGTCGAGCACCTGGCGGACCACAGCCACCTGGTGCCCGATGCCGTCGTCGCTGAGCAGCCGGTGGGCCAGGCAGGCCACCGCCAGGGCCTGCACGTCGCCGGGCGTCACGTAGCGACGCCCCGACAGCACGGCGTGAGCCTGGGCGCAGCGGATGACCCAGATCGCTGCCCGAGGGCTCGCCCCCAGGCGGACACCGGCGGCGTGGCGGGTGGCGCGGCACACGGCGACGGTGTACTCGGCCACCGCCGGGGCCACCGCCACCGCCGCCGTGGCCTGGCGGGCCGCGGTCCAGCCGGCCAGGTCGCACACCGGCTCCACGTCGGCCAGCGCCGGCCGCCCGCCGCTGCCGCGCACCAGCGCCACCTCGGTGGCGGCGTCGGGATAGCCGATGGAGGTGGCCAGGGCGAAGCGGTCGAGCTGGCTCTCCACCAGCGGGTAGGTGCCCAGCTGCGACAGCGGGTTCTGGGTGGCGACCACCAGGTGCGGGTCGGGTAGCGGGTAGGAGGTGCCGTCCACCGACACCTGCTGCTCCTCCATGGTCTCCAGGAGGGCGGCCTGGGTGCGCGGCGGGGTGCGGTTCAGCTCGTCGACCAGCACCACGTGGGCGAACACCGGGCCGGGGCGGAACTCCCATCCGCCGGAGTCGGGGGAGTAGACGGTGACGCCGGTGATGTCGGAGGGCAGCAGGTCGGGATTGCCCTGCACCCGGGCCAGCGCCACTCCCAGGGAGCGGGCCAAGGCGTGGGCCAGCACCGTCTTGCCCACGCCGGGGACGTCCTCGACCAGCAGGTGCCCGCCGGCCAGGGCCGCTGCTGCTGCCGCGGTCACCGCCCCGGGGGTGCCCAGCACCACCTGGTTCAGGTTCGCCGTCAGGCGGCGGCCGAGGTCGACGGCAGCCTCGAGACCTCCCGCCGCCGGCGCTGCCTCGGCACGGGTCGCACCGCCGGGGGCGCCGGAGCGCAGCGTGCCGGTGTCCCCGGCCGGGGCGACCTCCATCACCGGGACGTTATCGGCAGCCACCGGCCACCTCTGCAGCGGCCCTGCGGCGGGCGGAGCCGGCCGGGTCAGAAGTCGAGGGCCGACAGCTCGGGGATGGTCTGCTCGGCCCGGCTGCGGGCCTCGAGCCAGCGGTCGCGGCGGGCCGCTCGGGCCTGGTCGTCGAGGCGCGGTGGCACCACCTGGCCCGGTCGCCAGGCGGCGGCGACGTCGTCCTCGTCGGCCCACATGCCCAGCGCCATGCCGGCCAGGTAGGCCGCCCCCAGAGAGGTGGCCTCCACCACCGGGGCGACCTCCACCGGCCGTCCCAAGGCGTCGGCCAGCTCCTGGACGAAGACGGCGTTGGCCGCCATCCCCCCGTCGATGCGCAGCGTGGCGAAGTGCAGTCCGGTGTCGGACTCGGCTGCCTCCACCAGGTCCACCCCCCGGTGCGCCACCCCCTGCAGCACGGCTCGCACCAGCTGCGGTCGGCCGGTCCCCCGGGTGATGCCGAGCACGGTGCCGCGGGCCCCGAAGTCCCACACCGGGGTGCCCAGCCCGAGCAGGGCCGGCACGAACCACACGTCGCCGCTGTCGTCGCATCGAGCGGCGACGGCCTCGGACTCCGCCGCGCTGGCCAGCAGGCCCAGGTCGTCGCGCAGCCATTCGACGCAGGTGCCGGCCGACAGCATGATGGCCTCGGCACCCCACACGGTGCGCCCCCGGCGGCGCCAGGCGATGATGGGGAAGGTGCCGGCCGCGCCCCGCACGGCGTCGCCGGGTCGCTGCTCACCGACGCAGCAGTCCAGCATGCCGCCGGTGCCGAAGGTGATCTTGGCCAGCCCGGGTCGGGTGCAGCCCTGGCCCACCAGCGACGCCTGCTGGTCGCCGGCCATGCCGCAGATGGGCGGCGCGCCGGGCAGGGCGCGGGCCTGACCCAGCGCTCCCGAGGAGTCCACCACCTCGGGCAGCACGGCGGGGGGGATGCGCAGCGCCTGCAGCACCTGCTCGTCCCAGCCCTGTCCGCCGCGGGCCAGCAGCCCGGTGACGCCGGCGTTGGTCGGATCGGTGACGTGCAGCGCACCGCCCGACAAGACGTGGGCCACCCAGGTGTCGACGGTGCCGAAGCACAGGTCGCGGCGGCGGTCGGGGTCGGCCTGGTCGAGGAGCCAGGCCAGCTTGGTGGCCGAGGCGTTGGGCGCCACCCGGATCCCCTCGCCCTGCAGGGTCAGGCAGGTGCCGACGGTGCGCAGGTCCTGCCAGCCGATGCCGGGGCCGACCGGCTCGCCGCTGGCCCGGTCCCACACCACCGTGGTGGCCCGCTGGTTGGCGATGCCGACCCCGTCGACGGGGCCCGCCGCCAGCAAAGCGGCCTGCGCCACCTGCACCACGGCGTCGGCCAGCGCCACCGGGTCCAGCTCCACCAGGCCAGGCGCCGGTGACGAGGGCAGCACCGTCCGGTGCTGTGTGTGGCGGGCGGCTCCCGAGGCGTCGAACACGCCGGCCCGCACCCCCGAGGTCCCGACGTCGATGACCAGCACCTTCATGGCCAGGGCACCTCCCCGAAGGGCGACGGCAGGCCGAGCTTGCCCGGGTTCAGGATGCCGCGGGGATCGAGCGCCTGCTTGAGCGAGACATGCACGGCGGCCGCCGCCCCCAGCGCCGGGGCGACGAACCGGGCCCGGTTGACGCCGATGCCGTGGTGGTGGCTGATGGCCGCCCCAGCGGCCAGCACCTCGTCGAGCACCGCCTGCCACGCCCCCAGGTAGTACCGCTCGGCCCAGGCGTCGGCGTCGGGGTCGCCCGGCTCGACGGGCCCGTCGGGATGGCGACCGGCGAAGGTGAAGTACAGGCAGGCGCCGTCGCGGTAGGCGTGGGACTGGTGGGCCGAGGCGGCCAACGTGCCGGGCAGCGCCTGCAGGGCGTCGACGCAGCGCCGGTACAGCGCCGGCAGCGTGGCCCAGCGCCCGGCGATCTCGACGGTGTCGACCACCAGCCCGGCCCGGGTCAGCGGCACCAGGGCCGACACGTCGTTGCGGTGGGCCAGCCAGCGGTCGACCAGCGCCGCGTCGAGCTCGGCGGCGCCGGCGCCGAGCGTCTCGTCGTCGACGACGGCCATGGTGGCCGCCAGCAGCGGCGGGTCGGCCTCGTCGAGCACGACCAGGGCGCATGTGCCGGGCAGCTCGAAGCTGCGGGCCGTCTCGGCGGCGTCGTAGAGGCGAAGCACGGCGGGGGTGGCGCCCCGGCGCAGGATCCGCCGGCAGGCGTGGAGCCCGGCGGCGAAGTCGGGGAAGCCCACCGCCCGCTGTGCCTGTCCCGCCGGCACCGGATGCAGCCGCAGCAGCACCCGGGTGACGATCCCCAAGGTGCCTTCGGAGCCGACGAACAGCTGGGTCAGGTCCGGGCCCAGGGCCTGGCGGGGCCCGGCACCGCCGGTGTGGATGACCTGCCCGTCGGCCAGCACCACCTCGAGCCCGGCCACCATGTCCTCGATCTTGCCGTAGCGGGTCGACAGCTGGCCGGCCCCCCGACACGCCACCCATCCGCCCACCGTCGACAGCTCCATCGACTGGGGCCAGTGGCCCACGGTGGTGCCCTGGCTCCGCACCGCCTGCTCCACGTCGGGCCCGAAGGTGCCGGCGTGCAGATCGGCCAGCAGCGACGTGTCGTCGAGGTCGACCAGCCCGGCCAGACCGCACAGGTCGAGAGCCACCCCGCCGAACAGCGGGATGCTCGCCCCGCACACCCCCGAGCGGCCAGCGGTCGCCGTCACCGGGACGCGGGCCTGATGGCACAGCGCCAGCACCGCGGCTACCTGGGCCATGTCGGCCGGGCGGGCCACCGCCGCCGGCAAGGCCGGCACCTGGCCCGCCGCCGCCCAGCGGATGGCGGCCGGCCACCAGTCGCGTCCGGCGTCGGCCCGGTCGTCGAGCTCGGTGGACACCACGTCGCACAGGTCGCCGAGCCGGCCCACCAGCTCCTCGTCGACGGGGACCCGCGGCCCGCCGATGCGCTCCGACAGCCGGCCGGGGGCGGCGTCGACCGGGGTGACCGGGACCGGTCGGGCCGGCTGCCCGGCCGGGCTGCTCACCGGGTCTGCCTCGGCACCGGCGGGGCCAGCCCGGCGCGGGCCAAGGTGGCGTGGGCCTGGTCGGCCAGCACGTCCGCCTCGGCGGCGGCCGCCTCCGACGTCTGGTGCCACCGCGGAGCCAGCAGCTGCGCCACGGCCGGGGCGGCCTCGGCGGTGTCGTGGGCCCGGCGCAGCAGCGAGCGGGTCCGGCGGCTCAACACGTCGTCGAGGCACAGCGCCATCTCGTGCTCCACCGCCCACAGCGCCTCCACCCGCAGCGTCGGCAGCCCCGGCACCAGCGGCTGCAGCAGCTCCGGCTGCCCGCCGGCCCGGTCCAGCAGCTGCGGGGTCTCACCGCCGTGGCGACCGATCAGCGCCACCCACGTCGCCTCGTCGATCCCGGCGGGGCGCTGCCCCGGCGAGCGCAGCAGGTCGGCGGCACCCGCCGCGCCGCGCAGGGTCAGGCTGGCGGTGCGGCTGCGCTGGGCCCGCTCGGGAACGGCGGCGCCGAGGCGCCGCAGCTGGGCGACGGCGGCGTCTACCGCGTCCTGGGCCATCAACCGGTAGGTGGTGAGCTTGCCGCCGGTCACCGTCACCAGACCGTGCTCGGAGACCCGCACCGTGTGCCGCCGCGACAGGTCGGCGGTGCGCTCGCGCCTGTGGTGGCCGTCGGGTTGGGCCAACAGGGGACGCAGCCCGGCCCACACCCCGGTGACGTCATGGCGCGACAGCGGGTCGGTCACCACCGCGTTGATGGCGTCGAGGACGTAGTCGACGTCCTCGGGAAGGCACACCGGGTCGTCGAGCGGCCCGTCCCAGGCGGTGTCGGTGGTTCCCAGGTAGACGTCGTCTCCGTCGGGCCACGGCACCACGAAGATCGACCGGCGGTCGCCGCGCACCGGCACCACGGCGGCGGTGTCGGCGGGGAGCTTGGCCCGGGGAACCGTCAGGTGCACCCCCTTGGCCGGGCGGATCGAGCGGGGATGGGCCCCTTCGTCCAGCGAGCGCACGTCGTCGGCCCACACCCCGGTGGCGTTGACCACCACCGCCGCCTCCACCTCGATGTCGCCTGCCGCGCCCACGCCGGCGGCCGGCTCGGACCGACCTGCCGGCGTCATGGGGCGCAGCCGCACGCCGGCCACCTGCCCCCCGCGGTGCAGCAGGCCGGTGACCTCGGCGTAGTTGGCCACCACCGCCCCGTGGTCGAGGGCGGCGGTGCGGGCCACGGCGAGGGTGAGGCGGGCGTCGTCGGCCTGGGCGTCGTAGTAGAGGAAGGCGGCCACCAGCCGTTCGGCCTGCAGCGTCGGCAGGTGGCGCAGCGCCTCGGCGGCGTCGAGGCGGCGGTGGCGGCGCCCGATGCGCAGCCCGCCGCTCAGGTCGTAGAGCCACAGCGCCGTCGAGTAGGCGCGGGCCACGCCGGTGTCGACCACGCCGCCCCGGCCGAACAGGGGGATCAGGAACGGCAGGGGGGTGACCAGGTGGGGCGCGTTGGCCAGCAGCCGCTGGCGTTCGCGCAGCGCCTCGTAGACCAGCCGGAAGTCGCGCTGCTGCAGGTAGCGCAGCCCGCCGTGGACCATCTTGGAGGACCTCGACGAGGTGCCCGAGGCGAAGTCGAGGCGTTCCACCAAGGCGGTGCGCAGCCCCCGGGCCGCGGCGTCGAGGGCCACCCCCGCCCCGGTGATGCCGCCCCCGACCACCAGCACGTCGAAGCGTTCCTCGGCCAGGCGGCGCAGGGCCACAGCGCGGTCGAAGCGAGGATCGGGCAGGCCAGGTGGCACGCCGCCAGCCTGCCACAGTCCACCGGCGGCGCCGCCAGCCGGGGCGCCGGTCTCGTCCACCGCCCGCCGATCCCGGAGGTCAATCAACAATCGTTTACGAAACGCTGCGCTACACTGGTACCGCTGTGCGAACCCCCGCCGAGCTGACCGCCCTGTTCCGTGCTCACGGCCGCAAGGTGACGGCCCAGCGGCAGTGCATCTTCTCGGTGCTGCAGGGCGACGTGTCGCATCCCACCGCCGAAGCGGTCTACGACGCGGCCCGGCGGCGGATGCAGACCATCTCGTTGAAGACGGTGTACCAGACGCTCCACGAGCTGGCCGCCCTGGGGGAGATCGCAGCGCTCGACCTTGGAACCGGCATGGCACGCTTCGACCCCAACGTCGAACAGGTGCACCACCACCTGGTGTGCCGCTCGTGTGGCCGGGTCCGGGACCTGCACGTGGACTTCTCCGCGCTGCGGGTGCCGCCCGGCGCCGACGCCGGTTTCGAGGTGGGCGAGGCCGAGGTGGTGTTCCGCGGGTTGTGCGACGGGTGCCGCAAGCCGGGCACCGCTGCCCGAGCCGCGGCCACCGGCCCCGCCCCCGCGTCGAGCGGCTGACGGGCCCCGGCAGCCGCCCGAACCAGGCAGCATCCACAGCAACACCCGGTCACCAGGGCCGGTTCTGCACCGGGCGGTCACCGACCCGGAACAAGGCATCCACCACCCAGCACCGACACCGGCAGACGGCCGGATCGGACGACGACAAGGAGAGGTCATGGCCGACCTGAAGGGTTCGAAGACCGAAGCCAACCTGAAGGAAGCGTTCGCCGGCGAGAGCCAGGCCAACCGCCGGTACCTGTACTTCGCCCAGAAGGCCGACGTCGAGGGCTACCCCGACGTCGCCGCGCTGTTCCGTTCGGTCGCCGAAGGCGAGACCGGCCACGCCTTCGGTCACTTCGACTTCCTCAAGGCCGTCGGCGACCCGGTCACCGGCGTGCCGGTCGGAGCCACCGTCGACAACCTGAAGTCGGCCATCGAAGGTGAGACCTACGAGTACAGCGAGATGTACCCCGGCTTCGCCCGCAGCGCCCGCGATGAGGGCTTCGACGAGATCGCCGAATGGTTCGAGACCCTGGCCCGGGCTGAGAAGAGCCACGCCGGGCGCTTCCAGCAGGGCCTGCAGACCGTCGGCGCCTGAGCCGCCCGCGCCGCCGGGGTCGGGTCCACGCGGCTCACCCCGGCGGCGGTCGGCGGCGCCCGACCGGCGCGTCCCCGGCCGCGGCTGACCGGCGCGCCGGGCTGTGACGGTGGGGGCCGGTCGCTCGCCGCCGGCAACCCTCGCCCACCGGCCGCTGCCCACCCCGCCCGCTCATCCGCCCGCTCATCCGGCGGACCTCGGCCCGCCTCGAAACCCGGGAGCCTTCATGAGCCGTCACCTCACCCTCCACGACATCAGCGACCTGCGGGCCTACGAGCGCGAGCGCGACGAGCTGCGCCGGCGGATCATCGAGCTGAAACGTCGGCGGCGGGTGGCGGTGGGCCCGGTCATCAGCGTGGTGTTCGAGAACCGCGACACCATCCGGTTCCAGATCCAGGAGATGGCCCGCGCCGAGCGGATGCTTCGCGACGAGGCCATCCAAGGCGAGCTCGACGCCTACAACCCGCTCATCCCCGAGGCGGGGCAGCTGTCGGCCACCATGTTCCTCGAGCTGACCAGCGAGGAGGACCTGCGACGCTGGCTGCCGCAGCTGGTGGGGGTGGAGCGGGCGCTGCAGCTGCACCTGGGGCCGGCCTCAGAGCGCGCCGCCGGGGCGCCCGCCGGGGCACCCGCCGGGGTGGTGGTCGGGGCTGTCCCCGAAGCGGCCCACGAGGCGTCGCTCACCCGGGAGACGGTCACCTCCGCCGTCCACTACGTGCGCTTCGAGCTCGACCCCGACCAGGTGGAGCGCTTCGCCGCCGGTCCGGCGTCGCTGGTGGTCGACCACCCCCGCTACCACGAGTCGGCCGTCCTCTCCGACGAGGTCCGGCGCGAGCTGCTGCGCGACCTGCGCCCCTGACGCCGGCGGCACCGGTGTTTCCCCTGTTCACCAGGGGGCATCGTCTGGACATGGGCAGTGGCGGTCGGCAATACTTGTCGTTCCGCCGTTTTCCCCGCGAGGGGTGCTGTTGGACTGGCGCGCCGGGCGTGCCAGCTCCGCCCGGCGCTTCCTGCAGATCCAGACCGACGACCACGCACCACGTGCCGAGGATGTGAACCATGACCGCCGCGACGACCGCCATCTGGCGCAAGCGAGCCGCCTGCCGGGGGATCGACCCCGAGGTCTTCTACCCGGTCGACGACGAGGACGCCGGGCCGGCCAAGGCGATCTGCGACGCCTGCCCGGTCCGCCAGGCCTGTCTGGAGCACGCTCTCGCCCACCGTGAGCGGGAAGGGGTGTGGGGCGGCGCCACCGAGCGCGAGCGGCGCCGGATCCTGCGGCAGCGACGGAAGTCGGCCTGATCCCGGGAGGCAGCTTGGCCTGATCCCGGGCTCGGCGGCCGCCAGCCGCGCCGTCGGACGGCCTACGGCCGGCCCGGGAGCGACCGGCACGCTGCAGCTAGCCTCGGCCCAATGGATTTCGACTTCTCCCCCGAGATGGCCGAGCTGCAGAGCAGCGTCCGATGCTTGGCCCAGGACAAGGTGAAGCCTCGGGCCCGCGAGATCGACCGCAGCGGCGTGTACCCGCAGGATCTCTTCGAGGCGTTTCGCCACGCCGGCCTGCTCGGCCTGTGCATCCCCGAGACCTTAGGCGGGTCCGGGGCCGGCATCTTGGGGCTGGCCGTGCAGCTGCCCGGAGCGGCGGGCTGCATGGAGGACCAACCCACCGAGCAGTGGTACCGCGAGGCCAAGCAGGTCACCATCGTCGAAGGCACCAGCCAGGTGCAGCTCGGGTTGATCGCCCGCGGGGTGCTGCACCACGACCTGTGGTGGGACTGACGGTGCCGCCGTCGGGGGTTGACGGCCGAGACGGTCACCAGCGGGTCGGCCGCGCTCGGTCCGGCGCCAGGAGCGACGTCGGACCGGCTGGCCCCGGCGGCGGCGGCCGGCTCGATGATCCCCCCAGCGCCGGCGATCGGGCTGACGACGAAGAGGCCTTCACGGCGATGGGGGGATGGCCAGCGGTGCTGGCCCGGCTGCTGGCCGGCGAGGACCTCGGCGCCCGCCACGCGGCGCTGGCCCTCGGCGAGGTGCTGTCGGGGCGGGCCACCGCGGCCCAGCTGGCAGCCTTCGTCACCGCCTTGCGGGCCAAGGGGGAGACGGTGGAGGAGATGGCCGGGCTGGTGCGTGCCATGCTGCACCACGCCGAGCCGCTGCAGCTGGCCGGCGACCTGGTCGACACCTGCGGCACCGGCGGCGACCGCAGCTCGTCGATCAACGTGTCGACCATGGCCGCCTTCGTGGTGGCCGGCTCCGGAGCCCCGGTCTGCAAGCACGGCGGCCGGGCGGCGTCGTCGGCGGCCGGATCGGCCGATGTCCTCGAGGCGCTGGGAGTGGCCATCGACCTGGCGCCCTCGGGTGTCGCCCGCTGCGTCGAGGAGGTGGGCATGGGATTCTGCTTCGCGCCGCGCTTCCACCCGGCCATGCGCTTCGCCATCCCCGTCCGGCGCGAGCTGGGCATCCCCACCGTCTTCAACTTCCTCGGCCCGCTGGCCAACCCGGCCCGGGCCCGGTTGCAGGTCGTCGGGGTGAGCGACCCGCTGATGGCCGAGACCATGCTCGGGGTGCTGGCGGCCAACGGCGCCCGGCGGGCCATGGTCGTCCACGGCGCCGACGGCCTCGACGAGCTGTCGACCACCGGACCCACCACGGTGTTGGAGCTGGCGGCTGGCGGCGGGCCCGGCTCGGCCCCCGGCGACGTGCTGGAGCCCGCCTCGGCCAGCGCAGCGCTCGGCACGGCCGAAGCGTCCGCCGCCCGGTCCATCCGCCGGTACCTCGTCGACCCGGCCGACTTGGGCCTGGCCCCGGCCACCGTGGCCGACCTGCGCGGAGGAGATCCGGCGACCAACGCAGAGGTCGTCCGACGGGTGCTTGGCGGCGCGGCGGGCCCCCACCGCGACATCGTGCTGCTCAACGCCGCCGCCGGCCTGGTCGTCGCCGGCCGGGCCGCCGACCTGCGCGCCGGCATCGAGCTGGCCGCCGCCGTCATCGACGACGGCCGGGCGCTGGCCACCCTCGACGCCCTGATCCGGGTGTCGCAGGCCGCCGCCGCCGGCTGACCCCGGCGCCGACCGCCGCCCCCCGTTTCACAATCAAGGCCCAATAGCAGGGTTCGGGGTGGTCGGCCCGACAGGTGCCCCCGGCCGTCACGTTCCCGTCTGTGAGGGTCGCCCCCCGCCCCTTGCACTACGGCCCAGTGGTCCCTCCGCCCGAGGGAGCATCCACTGGGTCGTGGCGCGTCCGGCGTCGCGACGGCCAGGGCCGGCTGGCGGTCAGGCAGGGCCGGCTGGCGGTCAGGCAGGGCCGGCTGGCGGTCAGGCAGGGCCGAGATCCCACAGTGCCTCGAGGTCATGCCGGCTGTAGGCCCGGAACGCCACCAAGGTGGTGGTGGAGCGGATGCCGGTCATGGCCGAGATGCGACCCGTCACCACCTCCACCAGCTCGTCGTGGTGGCGAACCCGGACGATGGCCACGATGTCGGCCACCCCTCCCGCCACCGAGAACACCTCGGTGATGCCGGGAACGTCGGCCAGC
>JAJZNB010000056.1 GCA_021848085.1 Actinomycetes bacterium | reverse complement strand
GGGCCGAGGGCCACCCCAGGGGGCGGCAGGGGCGGCGATGGCGGCGGCCACCGCGGCGGCGGTGCCCTCGTAGTTCACCCGCCAGCCGCGAAAGTGCGGCCAGGCCTCCTCGGAGCTGCGCTCCAAGGGCACCTCGGCCCGGCGCAGCCGCTGCACGGCCTCCTCGAGCTCGCCAAAGGTCAGCTGCAGGGGGGCGTCGGGCATGGGGTCGGGGTCGAAGGGCAGACCCATCACCCGGGCGATGTCGCGCAGGGCGGTGAACCCCATCCGGAGGCACAGGCGGGCCTCGGCGGGCGCCGTCGACGGGTTGAAGGCCAGCTGCAAGGCGGCGGCGTCGAGCACCGCCACCAGCCCGACGATCCACGAGTTGGCCGGATGGGGCGAACGCAGCCACAGCAGCACCGGGTAGGTGGTGTGGCTCTCCGCCACGTCGGCCGACCACCGCTCCCAGTCGGCGTACAGCGCCGGCAGGTTCCCGCCGATCCCCACCAGCTGGTGGCGGGCCAGCAGCTCCGGGCCCCACGCCGGCGTCCCGGCCCGGCTCTCGAGCATGGTGACCAGCGTCTCACGGCGGTTGAAGGCCTCGTACAGAGCCGGCAGATAGGCGATCTGCAACGCCACCGTCACCAGGCCGAAGGCGGCGCCGAGGAACACCACCACCTTGGATCCGGCGTCGCGACCGTTGGCGAAGCCCAGGGTGAACAGCGACGAGCCGCTGTCGACCAGGGCCGAGCCGAAGCTGCCGCCGTCGGCCGCCCAGACCAGCAAAGCGAAGCCCACCAGCCCGATGGCCAGCCACACCACCAGGCGGACCAGCAGCAGCAGCGGCTCGCCGGCGGCCAGCACCAGGTCCCGGCGATGGTCGTCGCCGAGGCGGCAGGCCACAGCCAGGTAGCCGCGGCGCAGCAGCCGCACCGTCGCCGCCACCGGCCCTCCGGTGTACGGGCGCGGCACGATGAGGGCCCGGACCAGGTCGAGGAGGTCGCCCCCGACCACCACCAGCCCCGCCGCCAGGGCGAGGCCCCGCCAAACGGTCAGGGGGCTGCGCTGGGGACGGCCGGACCTCGAGCCCGGCGAACCATGGTGGCCAGCGTGAAGGAGTCGAGGTGGCGGCGCATGTGCTCGCCGACACCGGCCCACACGTCGAGCAGCACGCACTGCCCCTCGTGGTCACAGGCCCCGTTCTCATGAGGCCGGCCGAAGTCCCCGGCGACGATCGGACCGTCGACGGCGCTGACGATCTGGCCCAAGGTGATCTCCTCGGGGGAGCGGGCCAGCACGTAGCCGCCGCCGACGCCACGCTTGGAGCGCACCAGGCCGGCGCCCTTGAGGGCCAGCAGGATCTGCTCCAGGTACGGCTGGGGGAGCCCGGTGCGCTCGGCGATGTCCCGCACCGACGTCGGCTGCACCTCCGGGTGCAACGCCAGCGACAGCAGCGCCCGGCACGCGTAGTCGCCCCGGGTCGACACCTTCATGGGCCGATGCTACCTGGAGCGTCGCGCCCACAGGTGAGCCGGCGGGTGGATCCGGTCCGATGGCGGGCCGGCGGGTGGATCCGGTCCGATGGCGGGCCGGCGGGTGCATGGCTGCTGGCGCGCTGGCTAGGTTGAGCCCACGTGGCGGCCGGGAGGCGGCCCGAGGATCGGGAAGGGGCCGGTGCCATGGACGAGACCGTTCGCCAACACAAGATCGTGCTCGACGAGTCGGAGATGCCGACCACCTGGTACAACCTGGTGCCCGACCTGCCCAGCCCACCGCCCCCGGCGCTGCATCCGGGCACGCTGGCTCCCGCCGGCCCCGACGACTTCGCTCCGCTGTTCCCGATGGACCTGATCCTCCAAGAGGTGTCGACCGAGCGCTTCGTCGACATCCCTGGCGCCGTCCTCGACGTCTACCGGCAGTGGCGGCCCTCGCCGCTGTTCCGGGCCCATCGCCTGGAACGGGCTCTGGGCACGCCGGCTCGCATCTACTACAAGTACGAGGGGGTCAGCCCGGCCGGCAGCCACAAGCCCAACACCGCCGTGCCACAGGCCTACTACAACGCCAAGGCCGGTGTCGGCAAGCTCACCACCGAGACCGGTGCCGGGCAGTGGGGCACGGCGCTGGCCTTCGCCTGCGCCCTGTTCGACCTGCAGTGCGAGGTCTGGCAGGTCGGCGCCAGCTACGACCAGAAGCCCTACCGCCGACTGATGATCGAGACCTTCGGCGCCACCGTCCACCGTTCGCCGTCGCCGATCACCGAGGCCGGCCGGCGGTACCTGGCCGAAGATCCCCAGCATCCCGGGTCGCTGGGCATCGCCATCTCCGAAGCGGTCGAGGTCGCCGCCCAGGATCCTGGTACCCGCTACGCCTTGGGCAGCGTCCTCAACCACGTGCTGTTGCACCAGACCGTCATCGGCGAAGAGGCGCTGCTGCAGCTGGCCAAGGCCGGTGAGCGCGGACCCGACGTCATCGTGGGCTGCACCGGCGGCGGTTCGAACTTCGCCGGCCTGGCCTTCCCGTTCCTGCGCGAGAAGCTGGCCGGCACCATGGATCCCGTCATCCGGGCGGTGGAGCCGGCGTCGTGCCCCTCGCTGACCCGGGGGGTCTACGCCTACGACTTCGGGGACTCCGCCGGCATGACCCCGCTCATGAAGATGCACACCTTGGGCCACGACTTCGTCCCCGACCCGATCCACGCCGGCGGTCTGCGCTACCACGGCATGTCCCCGCTGCTCAGCCACGTCTACGAGCTGGGGCTGATCGAGGCGGTGGCGCTGCCCCAGACCGAGTGCTTCGCCGCCGGCGTCCAGTTCGCCCGCACCGAAGGCATCATGCCGGCCCCCGAGCCCACCCACGCCCTGGCCGCCGCCGTGCGCGAGGCGCTGTCGGCCAAGGCCCGCGGCGAGGAGACCGTCATCTTGACGGCGCTGTCGGGCCACGGGCACTTCGACCTGACCGCCTACCAGGAGTACCTCGGCGGTACCATGGTCGACGAGGACGTCACCGACGAGCGACTGGCCCAGGGGCTGGCCACCGTGCCTCCGGTCGGCTGACAGCCGGGTGCCTCCGGTCGGCTGACAGCCGGGTGCCTCCGGTCGGCTGACAGCCGGGTGCCTCCGGTCGGCTGACAGCCGGGTGCCTCCGGTGGTGGTTGGGGGCCCGGCGGCGGCGTGGGTACAGTGCGGCGGTGCCTCCCAGCATGCCAGCCGTCGTGGCGGACGAGCCTGCCGCCGGCGGTCCTGTCCTGCCGGCCTACGGCGGCCCCTGCATCGGCTCGTTGGTGCCGGCCCTGCTGCGCCAGCCCGGGGAGCCGGTGCCACCGTGGCTCCCCGCCGAGCTGGCCGACGCTCGGCAGGTGGTGCTGCTGGTGCTCGACGGGATCGGCTGGCACAACCTCCACGACCTGGCGGCGGCGGCCCCCACCTTGCTGTCGGGTGTCGGACGGGCCATCACCTCGGTGGCGCCGACCACCACGGCCACCGCCCTCAGCTCCATCGCCTTGGGGCTGACGCCGGCCGAGCACGGCGTCGTGGGCTACCGGATCCGGCTCGGCCCGGACACCGGCACCCCCCCCGTCGACAGCGAACAGGTCATGAACGTGCTGCGCTGGCGCTCCGAGCGCGGGGACCTGCGTCGGCTGGTGCGGGCCGAGGCCTTCCAGCCCCGCCCGGCGTTCCGGGGCCGGCAGGCCCAGGCGGTCACCCGGGCCGAGTTCGCCTCCACCGGGTTCACCGCCGCCCATCTCGGCGGCGCCCGCCTGGTCGGCTGGGCCGTGCCCTCCACCATGGTGGTCGAGACCCGCCGGCTGCTGGCCGCCGGCGAGCCGTTCGTCTACGCCTACTACGACGGCCTCGACAAGGTCGCCCACCAATACGGCCTCGGCGAGCACTACGTCGCCGAGCTGGTCGCCGTCGACCGGCTGGTGGCCGACCTGGTGGCGGCGCTGCCGCCGGGGGCTGCCCTGGTGATCACCTCCGACCACGGCCAGGTGGAGGTCGGCGCCAACACCCGCCTGCCCGGACCCGAGCTGCTGGCCGCCACCGCCCTGTTGTCGGGAGAGGGCAGGTTCCGGTGGCTGCACGCCCGCCCCGGCGCCGCCGCCGACCTCCTCGACGTCGCCGAGGCGCTGCACGGCTCGGAGGCCTGGGTGCGCAGCCGCGAGCAGATCGTCGACGAGGGCTGGTTCGGCGGGCCGCTGCCGTCGGCGCTGGCGGCCCGCCTCGGCGACGTGGCCCTGGTCGCCCACCAGCCGGTGGCCTTCCTCGATCCCGCCGACACCGGCGAGACCCGCCTGGCTTCGCGCCACGGGTCGCTGACGGCGGTGGAGATGCTGGTGCCGCTGCTGGTGTGGCCCGCCTCCTGATCCGCCGAGGTGATCCCCGGCCGGCAGCTTTGGCGTCGGGCGGCGGACCTGGCAGGATGCGGGGGATGGAGCCCGAGGAGCGAACCCAGCAGGCCCCCGAATCCGCCGACGCCGTGCTGCTCGGCCCCGGAGAGACTCCCGGCGCTGCCGGCGGCTCGAGGGTCGAGCCGCCCGAGGAGGAGCGCGAGTCGGTCGAGCAGCCGGCCAAGGTGATGCGCATCGGCGCCATGGTCAAGCAGCTGCTCGACGAGGTGCGCAACTCCAACCTCGACGAGAAGAGCCGGGTCCGCCTGCGCGACATCTACGAGCAGTCGGTGCGCGAGCTGGCCGGTGCTCTCAGCCCCGACCTGGCGCAGGAGCTCGACCGGATGGCGTCGCCGTTCGAGGCGGGTCCCCCGTCGGAGGCCGAGCTGCGCGTGGCGCAAGCGCAGCTGGTCGGCTGGCTCGAGGGGCTGTTCCACGGGATCCAGGCCACCTTGATGGCCCAGCAGATGGCGGCCCGGGCCCAGCTCGAGGAGATGCGTCAGCGGGGTCTGCCACCGGGACGGGCGCCCGAAGCCACCCCTCCGGCCCGGCCCGGCACGTACCTGTGAGCGACACGGCCGTCGACTAACCTCCGAACCACACCGTTGTGGTTCACCTCCGGGCTGCGGACGACGATCCGGGGGCGGCGACGCGGTGGCGGTGCTGACCAGGGACGGCGCCCGACCAGGACCCACACCAGGACGCCGAGGAGGCCGAGCTCCACATGGCCGGGGACGGATCGTTCACCCACCTGCACACCCACACCGAGTACTCGATGCTCGACGGCGCCGCCCGGCTCGAAGACCTGGTCGACGCGGCGGTGGCCGACGGGCAGCCGGCCCTGGGCATCACCGACCACGGCAACATGTACGGCGTCCTCGACTTCTACGCCCTGTGCCGGAAGAAGGGGATCAACCCCGTCATCGGCACCGAGGCCTACATGGCCGGGGAGTCGCGCTTCGAGCGCCCGGCCCGCCGCGGCCGCATCGACGACACGGGGGGCGACACCGAAGGCGGGCAGAAGCTCTACTACCACCTGACCCTGCTGGCCGAGACCACCCAGGGCTACCGCAACCTCCTGAAGCTGTCGTCGGAGGCCTACCTGTCGGGCTACTTCTACAAGCCCCGCACCGACTGGGACCTCCTGGAGCAGTACCACGAAGGGCTCATCGCCACCACCGGCTGCCTGGGCGGGGTGGTGCTGCAGGCGCTGCTCGGCGGCGACGAGGAGCGAGCGCTGAAGCTCGCCGGGCGCCTCCAGGACATCTTCGGGCGCGACAACCTGTTCGTGGAGCTGCAGGACCATGGTCTGGCCGCCCAGCGCCAGACCAACCCGGGGCTGGTGCGCATCGCCCGCCAGCTCGACGCCCCGCTGCTGGCCACCAACGACAGCCACTACACCCACCGCCACGACGCCGTGGCCCACGACGCGCTCTTGTGCGTCCAGACCGGCGCCACCATCGACGACCCCAAGCGGTTCAAGTTCGAGGGCGAAGAGCACTACCTGAAGAGCGCGGCGGAGATGCGGCATCTCTTCGCCGAGCTGCCCGAAGCCTGCGACAACACGCTGCTCATCGCCGAGCGGGCGCATGTCGACATCGAGTTCGGCCTCGACGCCTTGCCCCATCCGCCCATCCCGGCCGAGCTCACCGGCGCCAGCTACGAGGAGCGCGCCGACCGCTACCTGCGCCACCTGGCCTACGAGGGTGGGGCTCGGCGCTACGGCACACCGCTGCCGAAGGTGGTCACCGACCGCCTCGACTACGAGCTCGGCGTCATCTCGGCCATGGGGTTCTCGGCCTACTTCCTGGTGGTGGGGGACCTCATCGACTACGCCCGGCGGGCCGGGATCCGCGTCGGTCCCGGACGCGGCTCGGCGGCCGGCTGCTGCGTCGCCTACTGCCTGCACATCGTCGATCTCGACCCCATCCGCTACGACCTGCTGTTCGAGCGGTTCCTCAACCCCGGGCGCAAGCAGATGCCCGACATCGACATGGACTTCGACGAGCGCTACCGCGGCGACATGATCAAGTACGCGGCGGAGCGCTACGGCTCGGACCACGTGGCCCAGATCGTCACCTTCTCCACCATCAAGGCCCGAGCGGCGGTGCGCGACGCGGCCCGGGTGCTCGGCTATCCCTACTCGGTGGGGGACCGGATCGCCAAGGCCATGCCGCCGCTCATCATGGGCCGCGACACGCCGCTGCGGGCCTGCCTCGAGAAGGTGGAGGGCTACGAGGACGGCTACGTCACCGCCGCCGACCTCCGGGCCATGTACGAAAGCGACGACGACGCCCGCAAGGTGATCGACGTGGCCAAAGGGCTCGAGGGGCTGCGCCGCCAAGACGGCATCCACGCCGCCGCCGTCGTCATCACCCGAGAGCCACTGACCGAGTACCTGCCGGTGCAGCGCAAGCCCGAGAGCGGCCAGGATCCGGCCGAGGCGCCGGTCGTGACCCAGTACGAGATGCACGGGGTCGAAGAGCTCGGCCTGCTGAAGATGGACTTCCTCGGGCTGCGCAACCTGTCGGTCATCGAGCGGGCCCTCGACCTCGTCGAGCGCACCGACGGCGCTCGCCCCGACATCGACAACGTGCCGCTCGACGACGAGGCCACCTTGGAGATGCTGCGGCGCGGCGACTCCATCGGCGTGTTCCAGCTCGAAGGCAGCCCGATGCGGGCCCTCATGCGGTCGCTGGCGCCGACCAGCTTCGACGACGTGGCCGCCCTGGTGGCGCTGTACCGGCCCGGGCCCATGGCGGCCAACATGCACAAGGACTACGCCGACCGCAAGAACGGCCGCAAGCCCATCGAGTACCTGCACCCGGACCTGGAGTCCATCCTGGCCGACACCTACGGCCTGATGATCTACCAGGAGTCGATGATGCGGGTGGCGCAGAAGTTCGCCGGGTACTCGCTGCCCGAGGCCGACAACCTGCGCAAGGCGGCCGGCAAGAAGGTCCGGGCCATCATGGCCAAAGAGCGCGAGAAGTTCGTGCAGGGCTGCATCGACACCGGCTACGGCCAGGAGATCGGAACCAAGCTCTTCGACATCATCGAGCCGTTCGCCGACTACGCCTTCAACAAGAGCCACTCCTACGGCTACGGCTTCGTCTCCTACCAGACGGCCTGGCTGAAGGCCCACCACCCCGTCGAGTACCTGGCCGCTCTGCTCACCTCGGTGAAGGACGACAAGGACAAGACCGCCGTCTACCTCGGCGAGTGCCGGGCCCAGGACATCGAGGTGCTGGTGCCCGACGTCAACCGCTCGGCCGCCGAGTTCACGCCCCTGGTCGGTGACGACGGCCGGCGGCGGATCGTGTTCGGGCTGGCCGCCGTGCGCAACGTGGGGGAGGGGCTGGTCGAGAAGGTCGTCGCCGAGCGCGAGGCCAACGGCCCCTTCGGCGACTTCTACGACTTCTGCCGGCGGGTCGACCCCGCCGTGTGCAACAAGCGCACCGTCGAGTCGCTGATCAAGGCTGGCGCCTTCGACTCCTTGGGCCACCCCCGCCAAGGTCTGCTGCTGGTGTTCGAGGACATCGTCGATCGGACCCTCGAGCGTCGACGCGAGGAGCAGGCCGGCATCTCCACCTTGTTCGCCGCCTTCGAGGAGCCCGGCGCCGACGGCGGGGGATCCGGCGGCTACAGCGACACCCGGGTGCCGATCCCCGACCGGGAGTTCGACAAGACCCAGCGGCTGGCCTTCGAGAAGGAGATGCTCGGCCTCTACGTCAGCGATCACCCGCTCAAGGGCTTCGAGGCGGCGCTGGCCCGCCTCGCCGACTGCTCCGTCGCCGACCTCAAAGACGACGACGCCGGCGCCGTCGACGCCGGGCGGGACGGCGCCGTGCGCGTCGTCGGCGGGGTGGTCACCAACCTGTCGCGGCGCTACACCAAGCGCGGGGAGCTGATGGCCACCTTCGTCCTCGAGGACCTGCGGGCCTCCATCGAGGTGTTCGTCTTCCCCAAGACGATGGCCGAGATCGGCCCGCTGCTGGCCGACGACGCCGTGGTGGTGGTGAAGGGCCGCCTCGACCACCGCGACGACCAGGTGAAGCTGGTCGCCATGGAGCTGCGCCGCCCCCAGCTGTCGGCCGAGGGGGCCGGGGAGCTGCACCTGGAGCTGCCGCTCGGCGCCCTGACCGACACGGTGGTGACCAGGCTCAAGGAGCTGCTGGTGGAGCACCCCGGCGACGAGCCGGTGTTCTTGCACGTGGGGCAGCAGACGCTGCGGCTGCCGCCGGAGCTGAACGTGGACAGCCGGCGGGGGTTGCTCGGCGAGCTGCGGGTGCTGCTCGGCCCTCAGGCCATCCACCAGCCGGAACCGGCCTGAAGGGCACGGGCTCTGCCCTGCCCGGGGTGCTGGCCCGGAGCCGTCGCCTCGCCGCCGGGGGGGCAGCTGAAGGTTCCGGTCGGCAGGTGAGTGGGCCGGAGCCGCTCACATCCCGTATCCTTGAGAGATACGTTCCCGGGCGGATGGCATCCATCGGACCAGGTCGCCCCGGTCGACGAGGCCGGTTGAGGAGCGCAGCAGGGCGAGACGAACGCGGAGCGTGCGATGTCGTTTGAAGTGGGCACGAAGGACTGCACGTCGCTGAGCGACGGCGAGCTGGCTGAGATGGCCGACCTCTGTGCGAATCGCGAACCGTCGTTCGACATCGGGTTCTTGTCCAAGCAGTGCGAGGAGTGGGTGCTCATCACCCAGGTGCGCGAGGGCTCCAAGCTGCGCGGCTACTCGTTCTGCACCCTCGAGCGCATCGGCGGCACCCCGTCGCTGCTGATCGGTGTGGCCAGCATCGACCGCACGGCCAAGGCCGAGCAGGCTCTGCGCCTGCTGATGGGCGACCAGTACCGCCGGGCGCTGCTGGCCTTCCCCGACGAGGACGTGCTGGTCGGCGCTCGCCTGGCCGCACCCCAGGCGGTGGCGGCGTTCAGCGGCCTGGTCGACGTGGTGCCTCGCCCCGAGCACAAGGCGTCGGGCGAGGAGCGGGCCTGGGGGCGACGCCTGGCCAAGCGCTTCGGTGCCGAGGGCCGCATCGACGACCGGACCTTCGTCCTCAGCGGCGAGGGCGGCCCGGTCGGCGCCCTCGACTTCGACGGCCCCAAGGTCAAGGAGCCCGATGCCGACGTGGCCGCCTTGTTCGCCGGCCTCGACCTGAACCGAGGCGACCGGCTCGTCACCTTCGGGTGGGCCATGGCCGAGGATCTCGAAGGCCTGGCTTCCGGTCGGCCGATGGTGGGTAAGGGACGCAGATAGCCCGCCTCCTTCCCCCGCCGCCAGCCCGCCCAGCGCCGGTCCGACCCGCCTCCACCACGGCTCGGTGCCAGTGGAGCACAATGCGTGCATGAAGTTGGCTCTTGTGCTGGCCGGTGGCGGAACCGTCGGCATCGCCTACCACACCGGAGTGCTGTTGGCCCTGCGCGACGAGCTGGGTCTGTCCGCCGACGACGTCGACCTGGTGGTTGGGACCAGCGCCGGCAGCGTGGTGGGGGCCTACCTGCGGTCCGGCATGGAACCGGACGAGGTGGTGGCCCAGGTGCTGGGCACCGAGCACGGTTCGGGCGCCGCCGCCGACCCGTTGCCGCGGGTGCTCGACTGGATGAGGGGCGGTCCAGGTGCCTGGGCCCGCCGCGGGCTCGGCACGGCCTGGGTGGCGGGCCGGGCCCTGAGCAGCCGCTGGCCGGTGGCGTTTCCGGTGCCGGCACCGCCCACCGCCCTGCGCCGGAGCTTCCCGGCCGGTCTGGCGGCCATGGCGCAATCCAAGGAACGGCTTCGCCGCGACCTCGGCTGCAGCTGGCCTTCACGGCCGCTGTGGCTGACCACGGTGGACCTGGTCAGCGGCCGGCGGGTGGTGCTGGGTCGACACCCGTGCCGCCTGTCGCTGCCCGACGCGGTGCGGGCGTCGTGCGCCATCCCCGTCCTCTTCCCGCCGGTGCGCATGGGCCGGCGACTGCTCGTCGACGGCGGGGTGCGCTCCATGGCCCACCTCGACCTGGTGGCCGAGGCCGGCGTCCGCGCCGTCATCGCCAGCTTGCCGCTGTCGTACGACCCCAAGGCACCGCCGCCGCGGACCCAGGCGCTGGTGCGCCGGCCGGGCTCGCGCACGCTGGCCCGGGAGGTCGCCGTCGCCCGCCAGGCCGGCGCCTCGGTGCTGCTCATCCGTCCCGACGCCGAGGTGGTGCGGATCCAGGGCTCCAACATGCTGCGCGTCGACGATCTGCACCGGGTGGTCGACGTCGCCTACCGCTCCACCCGCCGCCGGCTGGCCGGGCGCGACCGCTTCGTGGTCGACGTGCGCCGCCGGATGGCCGCCTGACCGCGCCACCGGGCCACCGGGCCGCCGCTGCTCCACCGGGCCACCGGGCCGCCGCTGCTCCACCGGGCCACCGGGCCGCCGCTGCTCCACCGTTGCCGGCGGCGGGTCAGGGACGGGGCAGGAAGGCAGCCACCGTCTTGTAGCAGTGGCCGTGGCGCGGCCGGCTCAAGGTGACCAGCAGGTAGTTGACGCGGAAGCCCAGCGCGGCATCGAGGTCCTTGCCCGACAGGCGATCGCGGCGCGCCGCCCACAGGGCGGCGATGGCCCGCCGGTCTTCCACCGGGATCCAGATGTCGCTGCGGGGCGAACCGAAGCGGGCCCACACCGAGTCGTCGGCCCGGCGGCGGAACACCAGCGGCCCTCGGCTCGGCACCACCAGCGCCACCGACGGCCGCATGCCGTCGAACTCCCAGTACGGCCACGACGTGCCGGGGAAGCCCAGCAGATGCTCGTCGGTGGGGGCCACCAGGTGGCGGAGCAGCCGGCGGGCCTGCCGCCCCCGCAGCGAGCCGATCGCCTGGGGCACCCCGGTCACCGTGAGCGCCTCGGGCTGGGCCAGATCGTCGCGCTCGGGGTCCTCGGCCGGCGTGGCGTCGACCAGGTCGTAGGGTGACAGGTCGGGGGGCTGGTCGTCGGTCCACGCCACCCGCAGCCGGACGATGGCGCCGGTGGTGAGATCCACGGCCGCGACGTCCTCCGCTCCGCAGGCCAGCACCAGGTAGCG
>JAJZNB010000249.1 GCA_021848085.1 Actinomycetes bacterium | reverse complement strand
GCCGGGCCGCTCACCAGGCGCCGGCGGCGGCACCTTCGCGCAGCTGCCGCTCGCGCTCGTCGGCCAGCAGGGCGTCGACCAGCTCGTCGAGCTCGCCGTCGAGGACCCGCTCGAGCTTGTACAAGGTGACGTTGACGCGGTGGTCGGTGACCCGGTTCTCCTTGAAGTTGTAGGTGCGGATCTTGTCGGAGCGGCCGCCGCCACCGACCTGGCTGCGGCGCTGCTCGGACTGCTCGGCCGCCACCCGGTCCTGTTCGGCCTTCAGCAGGCGGGCCCGCAGCACCACCAGCGCCTTGGCCCGGTTCTGGATCTGGCTCTTCTCGTCCTGCATGGAGACGACGATGCCGGTGGGCAGGTGGGTGATGCGCACCGCCGAGTCGGTGGTGTTGACCGACTGGCCGCCGGGCCCCGACGAGCGGAACACGTCGATCCGCAGGTCGTTGGGGTCGAGGTGGACGTCGACGTCCTCGGCTTCGGGCAGCACGTTGACGGTGGCAGCCGAGGTGTGGATCCGCCCCTTGGACTCGGTGACCGGCACCCGCTGCACCCGGTGGGTGCCGCCTTCGTGCTTGAGCCGCTGCCAGGCGTCGGCACCAGCGACGGTGAAGGTGACCTCGTTGAACCCGTCGCGCTCGGAGGGGTCGGCGGACAGCACCTCCACCTGCCAGCCGCGGCGCTCGGCGTAGCGGCGGTAGATCTCGAACAGGTCCCGGGCGAAGAGGTTTGCCTCCTCGCCGCCCTCGGCACCGCGGATCTCGACGATGACGTTGCGGCCGTCGTTGGGGTCCCGCGGCAGCAGCAGCAGGCGGAGCTGCTGGCGGAGCTCCTCCACCTGCTGCTCGGCCTGCTGCAGCTCGGCCCGTACCAGCTCGCGGTCGTCGCCGGCCGCCTCGACCAGCAGGTCTTGGGCCACGGCGGCGTCGTCCTCGGCCTGCTGCAGCGCCCGGGCGCACCCGACCAGCGCCTCGAGCTCCTTGTGGCGCCGCGATGCGTGACGCAGGCGCGCCGGGTCGCTCAGCACATCGGGATCCGCCAGCGCGTCCACGACCAGGTCGCGCTCACGTTCCCAGGCGGCGAGGCGTTCGATGTCCATGGGGGGGTGACGACCGCCCACCGGGGGCTGGTCAGCCCAAGGTGTGGGGGCGGGAGACGGCCGGTCAGGCCTTCTTCGTCTTGGCCGTGCGCTGCCCGTAGCGGCGCTGGAAGCGCTCGACCCGCCCCCCGGAGTCCACCAGCTTCTGCTTGCCGGTGAAGAAGGGGTGGCACTCGTTGCACAGCTCGCTGTGCAGCTCCGCCTTGGTGGAGCGGGTGGTGAACGTGTTGCCGCACGAGCAGTGCACGGTGGCGACCACGTACTCGGGGTGGATGTCGGTCTTCATGAGGACTCCCAGTGTAAGGACCCGCCCGCCCGAGCCGAGCGGCGGTCGGCGTGGATCAGGAGGGTCCCTTGGCGATCTCGGCCAGGAACTCGTCGTTGCTGCGGGTGCTGCGGATCTTGTCCATGAGCAGCTCGAGCCCCGCCGCCGCCGACCCGTCGTTGGCCAGGGCGTTGAGGACCCGCCGCAGCTTCCAGACCTGCTGCAGCTGGCCCCGCTCGAACAGCAGCTCCTCGTGGCGGGTGGAGCTGGCGTTGACGTCGATGGAGGGGTACAGCCGCCGCTCGGCCAGGCGCCGGTCGAGGCGCAGCTCCATGTTGCCGGTGCCCTTGAACTCCTCGAAGATGACCTCGTCCATCTTGGAGCCGGTCTCGACCAGGGCGGTGGCCAGGATGGTCAGCGACCCGCCCTCTTCGATGTTGCGGGCGGCGCCGAAGAACTTCTTGGGCGGGTACAAGGCGCCGGAGTCGACGCCGCCGGACATGATCCGACCGCTGGCCGGCTGGGCCAGGTTGTAGGCCCGGGCCAGGCGGGTGATGCCGTCGAGGATGATGACGACGTCCTTGCCCTGCTCCACCAGCCGCTTGGCCCGTTCGATGGCGAGCTCGGCGATGGAGGTGTGCTCGTCGGAGGGACGGTCGAAGGTGGAGGCGACAACCTCGCCCTTCACCGACCGGCGCATGTCGGTGACCTCCTCGGGGCGCTCGTCGACCAGCAGCACCATCAGGTGCACCTCGGGGTTGTTGGCCTCGATGGAGTGGGCGATCTGCTTCATCACCGTCGTCTTGCCGGCCTTGGGCGGCGACACGATCAGGCCCCGCTGGCCCTTGCCGATGGGGGCCAGCAGATCGATGATCCGTGAGGTGATCTCCCCCGCTCCCGACACCTCGAGGCGGAGCTTGGAGTCGGGGAACAGCGGGGTCAGGTCCTCGAAGCGGGGCCGCCCGCGAGCCTCGTCTGGGGCCATGCCGCTCACCGAGTCGATGCGGATCAGCGCCGGGAATTTCTCGTTGGAGGCGGCCGGTCGGCTGGCCCCTTCGACGTAGTCGCCCTTGCGCAGGGCGAAGCGCTTGGCCTGGCTGATCGAGACGTAGACATCGCGGGGGCTCGGCAGGTAGCCGTCGGCCCGGACGAAGCCGTAGCCCTCGTCACGCAGGTCGAGCAGGCCTCGAACCGGGACCAGCTCGCCCTGGTACTGGCCTTCCTGCCCGCCGCCCTGCAGCTCGCGCTCCATGGTGCCCGAGCGCTCTCGGCCACGGCGCCGGCGGCTGCGGCGGTTGCCGAGCTCGCCGCCCACCTGGTTGCCGGGCTGGTTCTGCCCCCGGTTGGCGGTGAGGTTCTGCCTGGGCCCCTGCCCCTGGCGGGGGCCGCTGCCGCCGCTGCCGCCGCTGCCGCCGCTGCCGCCGTTACCGCCGTTACCGTTGCCGCCGTTGCCGTGGTCCGCGGCACCGCCCCCGGCCCGCAGCCGGTCGGTCTGAGCGCCGGAGCGGGGCTCCTCGGACGCCTCGCCCGCGCCGGCCGGCGCCTCGGCCGGTGCCCCCCGGTCAGAGCGGGCCTCGGCCTCCCGGTCGGAGCCGGCGCCGGCCTCCCGGTCAGAGCGGGCCTCGGCCTCCCGGTCAGAGCCGGCGCCGGCCTCCCGGTCAGAGCGGGCCTCGGCCTCCCGGTCAGAGCCGGCGCCGGCCTCCCGGTCAGAGCCGGCGCCGGCCTCCCGGTCAGAGCGGGCCTCGGCCTCCCGGTCAGAGCGGGCCTCGGCCTCCCGGTCGGAGCGGGCCTCGGCGGTCGCCGCGCCGGTGACGACCGGGGTGGCGGCGGAGGCGGACGTCGCTGCCGGCCGCACCGCACCGTTGGTGGCGGCGGTGCGCTCGCCGGCAGACACCTGGCCGGCGCCGGCCGACGGGGTACCGGCCCCGTTGGAGCTGGCCGGGGCGCCGGCGCCGTTGGCGGAGGTGGCCGGCCCCGCGCCGGCCGTGGCGGCCGGGTCTGCGCCGGCCACGGGGGTCGCGTCGGCCGTGGTGGTCAAGTCCGCCGCGGCGGCGGTCCGCCGACGCGACCGCGGCACCGGCTTGGTTGGCGTGTCGGTGACAGGCGGGGCGATCTCCACCCCTGCGGCGCGCAGGATCTGGTCGACGATGTCGGCCTTCTTGGATCGGGAGTTGGTCTCGAGCGACATGGCCTGGGCGATCGCCCGGAGCTCGTCGCGCTCCTTGCGTTCGAGTACGGATCGCTCGAGCTGCTGCTCTGCAGCCATTCGGCTACCTCACTAAGTTGCGTCCCCGCCGGCTTGGAGGGGTGGGAGCCCCGGACGCCAGAGGACACTGGATCAAAAGGAAAGGTGCCCGGTTCGCCTGCTGGCGGAGACCGCTGCTCGCCACCGTACGGTGGGAACCCGAACCGCCCACGCCTTCTTTCGGGAGTCGCAACCCTCGGAATCGGGGGGCGGCGGCACTGCCATCGTACCTGTCGCCGGGGGCTACCAGCAACAACCCCCCGCAGGCCCGCTTTCTTCCCCGACGCGGCTCACAGCCCCAGCGCTTCGAGCACCGCAGCGTACTCGGCGTCCACGGGGGTGGGCACGGTGATCTGGCTGATGGCCAGATCAGGGTCTTTCAGGCCGTGGCCGGTCAGGACGCACACCACCGTCGACCCCTCGGGCACGCCCACCTTGAGCAGGCCGGCCACCGAGGCGGCCGAGGCCGCTTCGCAGAACACCGACTCCTGCTCGGCCAGGAAGCGGTAGGCACCCAGGATGTCCTGGTCGGTGACGGCGGCGATGGCGCCGCCCGACTCGCTGGCCGCCGCGGTGGCCCCGTACCACGACGCCGGGTTGCCGATGCGGATGGCGGTGGCGATGGTGTCGGGATGCTCCACGATCCGGCCCTCCACGATGGGGGCCGCCCCCGCCGCCTGGAAGCCGAGCATGCGGGGGAGCTTGGTGCTGCGGCCGGCCTCACGGTACTCGAGGTAGCCGCGCCAGTAGGCGGTGATGTTGCCGGCGTTGCCGACCGGGATGCAGTGGACGTCGGGGGCGTCCCCGAGGACGTCGACGATCTCGAAGGCGCCGGTCTTCTGCCCCTCGATGCGGTAGGGGTTGATGGAGTTGACCACCGTCACCGGAGCCCGCTCGCCGAGCCGGCGGACGATGGTGAGCGCCTCGTCGAAGTTGCCGCGCACCTGCAGCACCCGGGCGCCGTGCACCAGTGCCTGGGCCAGCTTGCCCAAGGCGATGTGCCCCTCGGGGATGAGCACGGCGCAGGTCATGCCGGCGCGCGCCGCGTAGGCGGCGGCGGAGGCCGAGGTGTTGCCGGTCGAGGCGCACACCACCGCCTTGGCCCCCTCCTCGGCCGCCTTGGAGATGGCCATGGTCATGCCCCGGTCCTTGAAGGAGCCGGTGGGGTTGAGCCCCTCGAGCTTCAACAGCACCCGGGCGCCCACCCGCTCCGACAGGCGGGGGGCCGGCAGCAGCATGGTGCCGCCCTCCTGCAAGGTGACGACCGGGGTGGCGACGGTGACCGGCAGGTGCTGGCGGTAGGCCTCGATGACGCCAGGCCAGGTCCGGGCCACCGGCGCGTCAGCGCACGTCACGGCCGCTCCTCGTCACCCACCACCCGCAGCACCGCCCCGACGTGGTCGACCGCCGACAGCGCCTCGAGGACGGCCAGGGTGGCCCGCACATCGCCCTCGCGGGCTCGGTGGGTGAGGAAGACGAGACGTGCCTCCTCCCCGAGGCCCTGCTGCTCCATGGAGCGGATCGACACCTGGTGGTCGCCGAACACGGCGGCCACCGCGGCCAGCACCCCCGGGCGGTCCTTCACCTCGAGGCTCAGGTAGAAGGCGCCCGTCACGTCTTCGATGGGCTGCAGCCGGGCCGGGGAGCGCGCCGGGGCGGGGGCGGCGGTGCCCGACAGGACGTTGTGGGCGGCGTCGATGACGTCGCCGAGGACCGCCGAGGCGGTCGGCAGCCCGCCGGCCCCGCGGCCGTAGAGCATCAGCTCGCCGCTGGCCTCGCCCTCCACGAACACGGCGTTGAAGGCGCCGCGCACCGCGGCCAGCGGATGGCTGGCCGGTACCAGCGCCGGGTGCACCCGCACCGACAGGGCCCCATCGGGGCTGCGCTCGGCCACCGCCAGCAGCTTCACCACGTAGCCGAGGCGGCGGGCGAAGGCCACGTCGACGGCAGGCAGGTCGGTGATGCCCTCCCGGTAGACGTCGGCGTCGACCACATCGCAGCGGAAGGCCAGCCCGGCCAGGATGGCGGCCTTGGCCGCGGCGTCGTGGCCGGCCACGTCGGCCGTCGGGTCACGCTCGGCCAGGCCGAGGCGCTGAGCCTCGGCGAGGGCCTGGTCGTAGCCGACACCCTCTTCGGCCATGGTGGTCAGGATGAAGTTGGTGGTGCCGTTGACGATGCCCATCACCCGGCGCACCCGCTCCCCGGCCAGCGACTCCCGCAGCGGGCGGATGATGGGGATGGCGCCGGCCACCGCCGCCTCGTAGAGCAGGTCGACACCGGCGTCGGCGGCCATGCGGGCCAGCGCCGCCCCGTGGGCGGCCACCAGGGCCTTGTTGCCGGTCACCACGGCCTTGCCGGCGCCCAAGGCCGCCTCCACCAGCTCACGGGCGGTGTCGACCCCGCCGATCAGCTCCACCACCACGTCGACGTCATCGGTGGTGGCGAGGGCCTTGGCATCGCCGCTGAGCAGCTCGGCCGGCACCTCGGGGCGGGCCCGAGCCGCGTCGGCCACCGCCACCCCGACCAGCTCCAGGCGGACCCCCGAGCGCTCGGCGATGCCGTCACGGTCGCGCAGCAGCAGCGACACCAAGGCGCTGCCCACGTTGCCACAGCCCAGCACCGCCACCCGCACGGCGCGCTCTGCGCCCCCTCGTCCTGCCATCCCGCTCAAACTACCGCCCGCACGGCCACGGGCCACGAGCGTGGGTCACCTCGGGTTGGCCCGGTGGCCGGGCGCGGCGGCCGGGCGCGGCGGCGGTCGATGCCAGCCGGGCGAGGTGCCCCTTGGAGGCGCCGGTCCCGACCCGCCTCAGCCGTCGAGGCGCAGCAGGTCGTCCTCGGTCTCCCGGCGGATGACCAGCCGGCTGTGACCGCCGGCCACGAAGGCGACCGGAGGGCGGGGGACCCGGTTGTAGGTGGAGGCCATCGAATAGCCGTAGGCGCCGGTGACCGGGGTGGCCAGCACGTCGCCCACCTGCAGCCCGGCCGGCACCCGGCCGTCGGCCACGATGATGTCGCCGCTCTCGCAGTGCTTGCCGACCACCCGCACGGCCCGGGGCCTCGGGGCGTCGGCGCAGCGGGGCAGGAACGCCTCGTAGCCGCTGCCATAGAGCACCGGCCGGGGGTTGTCGCTCATGCCGCCGTCGACGGCGACGTAGGTGCGGATGCCAGGCAGCTCCTTGACGGTGCCGACGGTGTAGAGGGTGAGCCCGGCAGCGGCGACGATGGAGCGCCCCGGCTCGGCGGTGAGCCGCGTGGTCGGCGGGATGCCGGCTCTGGTGGCGGCGGCCCGCACCTCCGCCGCCCAGTCCGCCATGGAGGGCGTCTCCTCGCCGGCCACGTAGGCAACCCCGAGGCCGCCGCCGACGCACAGCTCGGGCAGGCCGAGCGGCACGAAGAACCGGGCCAGCACCTCCACCTCCTCGGCGAAGGAGGCCACCCGGAACACCTGGCTGCCGATGTGGGCGTGGATCCCGACCAGGTCGACGCCGGCCAGGCCCCGCAGTCGGGCCACCGCCTCCGCCGCCGCCCCCGACGCCAGCCCGAAGCCGAACTTGGAGTCGTCCTGGCCGGTGCGGACGAACTCGTGGGTGTGAGCCTCCACGCCCGGGGTGACCCGGACCAGCACCGCCGGGGGTGCCGTGGCGCTCGACCCGGAGGTGGCGGTGAGGCGCGTCAGGCGGTCGATCTCGTCGAAGGAGTCGACCACGATCCGGCCCACCCCGACGGCCAGGGCCCGCTCGAGCTCGGCATCGGACTTGTTGTTGCCATGCAGCACCAGCCGCGAGGCGGGCACCCCGGCGGCCAGGGCCGTGTGCAGCTCGCCGCCGGTGGACACGTCGAGCGCCATGCCCTCCTGGTGGGCGAGGCGGGCCATGGCCCGGCACAGGAAGGCCTTGGTAGCGTAGGCCACGCCGTCACCCCAGGCGTCCACCGCCTGGCGGCACCGGGCCCGCAGGTGGGCTTCGTCGTAGACGAACAGCGGGGTGCCGTGCTCGGCGGCCAGGTCGCCGAGGTCGACGCCGGCGACGGACAGGCGGCCGTCGGATCCGACGGCGGCGTTGTCGGGCAGCAGATACCGCTGGATGGGCCCCTCATCAGGGGCCGGCACCGCGGCCAGGGCAACGGGTTCCGGCAGCATCGGTGCTGCACGCTATCGGCGCTGCCGGGTCCCGGCGGTGCCAGCACCCCTTGGACAGCGATGCCGGGACACCGGACACCGGACACCGGACACCGGACACCGGACACCGGGACACCGGACACCGGGACACCGGGACACCGGGACACCGGGACACCGGGATGCCGGGACACCGGGATGCCGGGACACCGGGCTGCCAGGATGCCGGGATGCCGGGATGGGATGTGGCAGGGCAGGGCGCTACAGTGGAGACGCGGTTCGGTTCCGCCAGCCGACTGCCACACCAGCCCTCGTAGCTCAGCGGATAGAGCATCGGCCTCCGGAGCCGGGTGCGCAGGTTCGAGTCCTGCCGAGGGCGCCGATCGCGCCAGGGCGCGAACCTCCGGTTCCGCGCCACGTCGCAAAGGCGCGCTTCGAGCAGTCTTCGCCGCGCTCCGAGGGCAGGGCCTGAACGCGGTCGAAGAGCGTGTCATCGACCAGGTGGGGATCGACGTCGTAGCCGAAGGGATGCGATCCTCCGCACCAGCCGCCGCGCCCGGCCTCTCGCTCCATGTCGGCGATCACCCGATCTGTGGCGTTGTTCCTCTCGTCTCGCCTTCATGCTCATCGTGAGAGCCGCCTCCCTGCTCATCCTGGGTGCCGGCCAACCCCCGCGATGTGCCGTGTGGGGATGGGCATGTGCGGGAGCCTTGATCACCTCCGTAGGGGCGCACCGCCGCCGCGGTCGGGCGGCATGGCGCGCTGAGATCACCCGGCAGGCACATGGAGGTGGTCCAGGAGCTTGCCCACGTCCGCTGCTGGCGCTGGCCTCAGCAGACCAGTCGTTCGGCGATGTCGATGGTCGCGGTCGCCTCGACCCCTCGTCACCCACCTTGTTCGACGACTTGGCGCCGCCGGCTGACCACATCGTCGTCCCGGTGCCGCGGACCGGCGGGAGCTGGATGGAGCACCCTCTCGGCCAGGTCTCGACGTCGGTCGGGTTGCACATCGCCGAGCGCCTCGAGGATCTTCGTCAGATCGCACCGTCGGCATGATCCCTGGTCGAAGCTGATCAGGGGTCTGGTGGGACCTGGGGGCTCGGCTGGCTGACGCGATCGGGCTGACGGTGTCACCCAGTCGTGGCGCCAGCGTGGCGAGCCGGTTCCCCGGCGACGGCGATCGGCTCGACCACGGGCCGCGTGGCATGAGCGAGGACGAGCCCGCGATGCCAACCTCCAGGACGGCGCAGGTGGTCACGCCCATGTAGTTGCTTGCAGATAAGCAGATATGATGGGGAGGTGCGCAGCCGTCACACACCGACGTCGGAACCGCTGTCTCCGGCGTCTTCGGTGTCCATCTCGCCGGCCGAGCGGTCGCCATCCCGGCCCCTGATGGCCGACGAGCCTGGAACCCGCCCCGCTGGCGACCTCGACGAAGCGGCCCGCCTCCGGGCGGTGTTGCTCCGCCTCGGTCGTCGGCTGCGGGCCGTCGACGCCGGCTCCGGGCTGACTCCGGCCGAGCTCTCCGTGTTGGGAGCGGCCGTCCGCAGCGGGCCCATCCGCCCATCGGAGCTGGCGCGGTGCGAGGGGATCAACCCGACCACGCTGTCGCGGCTCTTGGCCCGCCTGGTCGACGACGGGGCACTGTGCCGCCAGGACGACCCGACCGACGGCCGGGGTGCGCTGGTGTCGGTGACCGCCCGGGGGCGGCGGCTGCACCGGCAGATCCGAGCGGCCCGCGCTCGGGCCCTGGGCGAGCACATCGCCCGGCTGCCGACCTCCCAGCAGCGGGCCATCTCGGCAGCCCTCCCTGCGCTCGAGGCGTTGATCGAGCTGGTGGACGGCAGCGCCCGTTGACCGGGCGCTGGTGGAAGGCGCTGTGGCCGTCGTGGGTCGACGCCAACCTGGGGATCATCCTGGCGGCCCGATGCGCCATGAGCATGGCTCGGGCCATCGCCGGGGTGGTGGTCGCCCTGTACCTGGCCGCCGAGGGTTTCTCCGCGCTCGAGATCGGGGTGCTGTTCCTGGTCGTGACGGTGGCGTCGGCCCTCATGTCCACCGGCATCGGGCTGTTGTCGGACCGGGTGGGGCGCAAGCCCTTCCTGGTCGCCGTCCCCCTACTGGGCGCGGTGTCGGCGGCGGTGTTCGCCGTGTCGGGTGTGCCGGCGCTGCTGTTCGTCTTCGCCGCTCTCGGGAGCTTCGGGCGCGGCCAGGGAGCGGGCGGGGGCAGCGTCGGCCCCTATCAGCCCGCCGAGTCCGCCTTGGTGGCCGAAGGGGTGCCGAGGTCGGCCCGCACCGCCGCCTTCGGCCGGCTGGCCTTCGCCTCGTCGGTGGGGGCGCTCGTCGGCGCCCTGCTGGCCGCCCTGGCCCGCACCCACCCGCACATGACCCACGCGGCAGCCACCGCCGCCTACCGCCCGGCCTTCGTGGCCGCGGGCGTGCTGGCTGGCGTGGCAGCCGTCGTGGCCTTGTGGCTGCGCGAGCCGGTGCACAACCGGGTCGCCTCGCCCGGCCGCGGCGGCCGGCGGGCTCGGATCTCATGGCCACGCCGCTCGTGGCCGGCGTTGTGGCGCCTAGCGGTCACCAACAGCGTCAACGGGATGGGCATCGGCCTGTTCGGCCCGTTCATCAGCTACTGGCTGGCCCGCCGCTACGGCGCGAGCCCGGCCGCCATCGGGCTGCTGTTCGCATTGGTCAACCTCGGATCGTTGGTCTCGAGCCTGGCCGCGGCCGGTGTCGGGCGCCGGCTGGGAACCGTCCGGGCCATCGTCGCCGTGCGGGGCATCGGCGGCGTGCTGATGGTCCCCATGGTGCTCGCACCGACGTTCTGGATCGCCGGGGCGGTGTTCTTCGTGCGCATGCTGGCCCAGCGCGTCGGGCTGCCGTTGCGTCAGTCGTTCACCCAGGACCTGGCCGATCCCGACGAACGGGCGAGCGTCGCCGCGCTGTCGAACCTGCCGGCCCAGGGGACCATGGGTGCAGGCCAGGTGCTGGCCGGGTACCTCTTCGACGAGGTCGGGCTGGCCGCGCCCTTCGAGCTGGCGGCGCTCTTCCAGTGCGCCAACGCCGTGCTCTACGGCACCCTGTTCGGCTGGAAGAAACCCCTCACGGACGACCACCACACCGGCGACCGGTTGCGGCCGGCGAGGTCGGGTGGAGAGCGGCCGGGAACGGGACCCCCCCGAAGCGGTGGCGTGGACGCCGGCTCGTGGGCGGAGCGCGAGACCGCCGTCGCCCCCATCGGGCCGCCCGCCCCGCCCCGCCGATCGTGAGGGGCCCGCCGGGCTGCGGGGAGACGTGACCCAGGACCCGGGGCTGGCTCTGCGCCACCACCGACACCGCCCGCACCGCCGGCGTGGATCCTCCACATGGCGTGCTTCCCGGCGGGCGTCACGGGCACCCGAGTCGGCCAGCACGGTGCCGCTGCCGGCGCTCGACCGTGGCTCATGCCTCGTGGCGGCCTGAGCGGGTTCGCCTGGCCGCCAGCAGGTCCGACCCGTCGTTCCCCGAGGTGTCCCGACCGGCTGCGGCCCCACCGGCGCCGTCGACACCGGCCGGCACCGGGGTGCCGCCGACCCGGTCGGTGTCCCCCCCGGCAGCCGCCGGCGCCGCGCCGGAGGACAGATCGGCCGGTTCGCGGTAGTGGTACTTGCCGCCCCGGAGCCACGACGCGCCCGCTGCCAAGAGGAGCGCGGCCATCCCGAAGAACAGCGCCTCGTCGA
>JAJZNB010000098.1 GCA_021848085.1 Actinomycetes bacterium | reverse complement strand
CCTGGCGGCGCCCCGCCTGACCCCGGCCTGGCGGCGCCCCGCCCGCCTCCGGACCGGACGGCCGGGACCAGCCCGGTTCGGCTGGGGCGGCGCCGGCGTCGGACCTGGCGCCGCCCGCGCCGACGGCTGGCGCCGCGTCCTACAGTCCCGGTGATGGCGCCGACGGGAGCAGACGGCCACCTCTCCACGGAGGTCCACGACCACTGACCACCGCCCATGGTGACCCGGTGGTGGACCAGCAGGCGGCCGAGCCGCCCGCCGTCCCGGGCCACGCCCAGGCTCCCCAGCCGGGCTGGCACTGGGCCGAGTGGGGCTGCGAGCTGGCCGGCACCGCCATCCTGCTGGTCGGCGGCCTCTCTGCGGTGACCCTCGACTTCGCCCGCCACTCGCCGGTGGCCGGCGCCGTCCCCTCGGTGTCGTGGCGGCTGCTGCTCACCGGGGTGCTGTTCGCCTCCACCGGGGCGCTGGTGACGGTGTCACCGCTGGGCCGCCGCTCTGGTGCCCATCTCAACCCGGCGGTCAGCCTGGCCTTCTTCCTCCACGGCCATCTGCACCGTTACGACCTGGCCGGCTACGTCGCCGCCCAGTGCGGCGGCGGGATGCTGGGGGCGGCCGTGGTGTGGTGGGCGTGGTGGCCGGCCAGCCGCAGCGTCCACGGCGGCCTCACCACCCCCGGCGACGGGGTCGGGCCGTGGGGGGCGGTCGGCATCGAAGCCGCCATGACCGCCCTGCTGGTGCTGGTCATCTTCGCCTTCGTGTCTTCGCCGGCCACCGCCCGCCTCACCCCGCTGGCCGTGCTGGTGACGGTGGCCGTGCTGGTGTGGCAGTTCGCCCCCTTCACCGGCACCAGCCTCAACCCGGCCCGCAGCCTGGGGCCGGCCGTGGTCGTCGACCGCTGGCGCTTCTACTGGGTGTACGTGCTCGGGCCGCTGGCCGGGGCGGTGGCTGCCGCCGGCCTGTGGCTGGCCGTGCCGCGCACCTTGCAGACGGCCAAGCTGTTCCACGACCCCGCCTACCGCTCCGTCTTCCGCACCCTGCTGCCCGCCCGGCGCTGATCCCGACCAGCTACCGGGCCCGACGGGTCGGTCCAGCACCGGGTCTGGCTGGGAGCCAACCACTCTCCGCGGCAGGCGACCCCGCCCAGCTGCTGCCTCACCTTGGGCGCCGGCGGGTTCGCCGGCGGTCGGGAATGCGCGGGCCGGTGCTGGTGGTTCAACAGATGCAGCCTGTGGACATAGTCCCACCAGGGGGTTCATAGTCCCACTAGGGGTTCATAGCCCCACCAGGGGGTTCATCGACGACGGTCACCGACACAGTGAGGTGTGCACGCAGATGACGACGCTGAACCCGCGGAGCAGCACCGCCGGTGGGGTCAAGCACGCCCCGCGGCTGGCTCTGGCCACCATCTCGCTCGTGCTGTTCCTGACCTTCTTGGACAACACCATCGTCAGCGTGGTGCTGGCCGACGTGCAATCGGGGCTGCACGCCGGGGTGACCGCCTTGCAGTGGGTGGTGAACGGCTACGCCTTGGCGTTCGCGAGCCTGATGCTGCTGTTCGGCACCCTCGGCGACATGTTCGGCCGCAAGCGCGTCATGCTCGCCGGGGTGGCCACCTTCTGCGCCGGGTCGGTCATCGCCGCCGTGGCTCCCGACGTCCAGGTGCTGATCGCCGGCCGGGTGGTGATGGGCATCGGCGCGGCCGCCTCGGAACCGGGCACCTTGTCGATGATCCGCCACCTCTATCCCGACCGTCGCGAACGGGCCCGCAGCCTGGGGGTGTGGGCCGCGGTGTCGGGGCTGGCCCTGGCTCTCGGACCGGTCATCGGCGGGCTGCTGTCGGGCGTCGGCTCCTGGCGCGACATCTTCTGGTTCAACCTGGCGTTCGGTCTGGTGGCGTTGGCCGGGGCGGCCACCGTGCTGCCTGAGAACGCCGACCCGGTCAACCGCCGGCTCGACCTGATCGGCGCCGGCATCGGCGTGGTCGCCTTGGGCTGCCTGTCGTTCGCCATCATCGCCGGCGAGACGTCGGGCTACCACACCTGGTGGGTGATGGTGCTCTTCGCCGTGGCCGCGGTGGCCGCCGTCGGCTTCGTGGCCTGGGAGCGCCACACCCCCAACCCCGTCCTCGACGTCCGCTACTTCCGGCGCGGCTCGTTCTCCGGCTCCAACATGGTGGCCTTCGCCACCTACTTCGGCGTGTTCGCCATCTTCTTCTTCGTCGCCTTGTACCTGCAGGTGGTGGCCTCCACCACCCCCTACGGCACCGCCGTCGACTTCGCCCCCATGGCGGCCGGCATGGTGGTCGCCTCGGCCCTCACCGGACGGTGGGTGGCCGCCAGCGGCCCGCGCCTCCCGATGGTGGTCGGCTGCACCTTGGCCACCGCCGGCATCTTGGCCACCAACGCCTTCATGTCACCCCACGTCGGCTTCTCCACGCTGGGCTGGACCTTGCCCATGGCCGGCATCGGCTTCGGGATCGCCATCGTGCCCGTCACCTCCTCCGCCTTGGCCTCGCTGCCCGCCGAGCACTCGGGGATGGCCGCCTCGATGACCAACACCAGCCGCGAGCTCGGCGCGGTGGTCGGGGTGGCCACCTTGGGCTCGGTGGTCAACGGCCAGCTCACCGTCGACCTCATCCACCGGCTCAACGCCTTGGGCATCCCCAAGCAGTTCCAGTCGCTGGTCATCACCGCGGTGACCACCGGCAGCATCGGCAGCCAGGCCGCCGCCGAAACCAAGCACGCCCCGGCAGCCATCAGCCACATCGTCAACGAGGTCGTCACCGCCGCCTACGGCGCCTTCTCCCACGGCCTCGACCTGGCCCTGCTGGCCGCGGCGGCCATGATGGCCCTCTCCGCCCTCGTCGCCGGCGTGGCCATGCCCGGCCGGCGCCGGCTGGCCGAGATCGCCGCCGCCTCCGGCAGCGCGCTGATCAGCGATCACATCGAACCCGAAAGCCCGAAGACGACCACCGACAGCGACACCAGCCGCCTCGCCGGGTGGTCCTCGCCCGCTGGGGGCGCCGGCCGGACGGCCCGCGGTGAAGCGGCATCCGGGCCGGGTGGCTTCGACCGGTCCTCCTCCGACACCGCCAGCAGCTTCGGCGCCGCCCCGGCGGCGACAGGCAGCACCGCCGGTTCGGCGACAGGCGGCACCGGCCCTGGGCCAGGTACCGCCCCCGCGAAAAGCAGCGGCGGGGGCGGCCGGTTCCGGCACCTGGGCCGAAGCCGCAGCAGCTCCGACGGCAGCCGACGGCGCTTCGCCCGGCTGCGCCGGGCCGGGCGGCGTCCCCATCCCCGCCGCGGCCCGGAGCGGCGCCGCCTGACCCGCCGGCGCGCCGCGAGCTGACCGGCGGCGGCCCGCCCCTCGACGCCGGTGCCGGCCACCCCGGACGCCGGGGGGGGCCACGTCCTGGTCTGGGCGCCGGTGGTGATCGGCGCCGCTCAGCGGCCCTGCCGGTGCACCACCGAGCGGATGGTGCGGGCCACGATGCGGAGATCGAGAGCCAGGCTCTGGTGGCGCAGGTAGTAGAACTCGTACTGCAGCTTCTGGAGGGCGTCGGCCACGCTGGCCCCGTACTGGTACTTCACCTGGGCCCAGCCGGTCAGCCCCGGGTGCACCAGGTGCCGCACGTCGTAGAAGGGGATCTCGGCGCGCAACTGTTCCACGTAGCAGGGCTGCTCGGGACGCGGCCCGACCAGCGACAGCTCGCCGCGGACGATGTTGAGCACCTGGGGCAGCTCGTCGAGGTGCACCCGGCGCATCCAGCGACCGACGGGCGACAGGCGCGGGTCGTCGTCGCCGGTCCACGGTGACCCGGCCGAGCCGGGCGGCATGCTGCGGAACTTGACGATGTCGAACAGCGCGCCGCCCTGGCCGACGCGGGGCTGGCGGTAGAAGAGCGGCCCGGGGTTGCCGACCCGGTCGAGCAGCCACACCACCGGCACCGCCGCCGCCAGCGCCACCAGGCCGGCCAGCCCGACGGCCAGGTCCACGAAGCGCTTCAGGCGGGCGTAGCGCTGGGCGTGGAGCTCCTGGATGTCGAACATGAGCGACATCTGCTCGAGCTCGGAGACCGGCAGCTTGCCCAGCCACTCGTCGGTGAACAGCGACAGGGTCCGGACCCGCACCCCCTGGCCGTGCAGGAGGGCGGCCTGGGCCACCACCGTCTCGTCGGCCTGGGCCTGGCGGTCGAGGACGATCACGGTGGCGCCCACCGCCTGGGCCTGCTCCACCAGCGGCGGCACGGCCGGGGGCGGCCGCAGCTCACCGCCGGCCGCGGGGGCCAGCGACAGGGCGGGGCGGGCGGCTTCGGCGGCGGGCAGCGCCGCCACCAGCGACGCCGGCCGCTCCGGCGCCCGGGCCAGGTCGTGGGCCAAGGCGGCAGCCTCCTCGGCGCAGACCACGGCCAGCACCCGGTCGCTGCCCTCGCGCCGGCGGCGCAGCCGTTCGGAGCCGAGCGTCAGCCAGGTGTAAGCGGGGATCAGCAGACCCGCCCCGCCCAGCACCACGAAGCGGGGCAGCAGCAACGAGCCGCTCAGCAGCTGGGCCAGCGAGATGACGCCGGCGCCGGCGGCCACCGCCACCGCCGAGGACACCACGGCCGACCCGACCGTGCGGGGGGTGTCGGGCAGCCCGACGGCGTAGCCGGACACCCACAGGGTGGCGACGTAGGCCAGCATCCAGCCGAAGCGGAAGGTGTCGGCAAAGGGGTAGTGGCCGATCAGATGGGCGTGGATCTCTCCCAGCACCAGCACCACGGCCACCGGGGCCAGGTAGACGGCGGATCGGGTCAGGCGGGCCACGGCCGGCTCAGCGCGGTCCCAGGGTCGGCGGCGCGCCAGGGGCCGGCGGCGCCCACGGCGCCGTCGCCGCCGGGCTCACCTGGCGCTCCAGGGCGAACCAGTGGTTGGCCGCGGCCTGGTCGCCTCGCAGATGGCTGATGGTGGCCATGGCCTGCAGCGCCGGACCCCACCACGGGTCGACGGCCAGCGCCCGGCGGGCCGAGGCGGCGGCGGCACCATCCTCACCGGCGCGGATCTGCAGGCCGGCCAGCCCGGTGAGCAGCTCGAAGTCGGTCGGGTCGCGGCGTACGGCGGCCCGCTGCCAGGAGACGGCCTGCCGCAGCGGCGACGCCGGCTGTGGCGCGGGGGCGGCACGGGGCGCGCCGGCGGCCGCCTCTACGCCACCGGACGCCGGTGTGGTAGCGCCGGCCGGGCCGGCCAGGTTGAGTCTGATGCCGTGGCCGCGGCTGACGATGCCAGGGGCGAGAAGGGCGTCGGTGCCGAGCTGGGCAGCCGGGTTGGGCCACAGCGCCAGCAGCGTGTCGGCTCGCCGGCCGGCCTGGTGGGCCGCTGGTTCGTTCCCGGCGTAGAGGAGGTTGATCGACCGCTGGTAGAAGACGTCGCCGGTGACGAGGACGACGCCGGCGGCCGCGCCAACCGCCACGGCCACCGCCGTCGCTGCCGTCAAGGGCCGCAACCGGCGCCGGCGCGCCGGTCCGGCTTCGCTGAGCCGGCGCAGCACGGCCGCCAAGGCGGCGAGGGAGTCGTCGGATCCGGCGGCCACGGCTCGGGCCGCGGTCTGTCGGTTGCCGGCGACGGCCCCCAGCGCCAGGAACAGCAGCGGGGTGATCAGCACCTGCATCGGCTCGATGCAGGCGGTGGCCAGCAGCGCCGGCACCAGCACCAGCAGCGGCCCGCCGTGGCGCCGCAGCGACAGGGCCATCCACGCCACCGCCAGCACCAGCCCCAAGGCGCCGGTCCCGACGGCGACGTCGACGAACAGGTTGTGGCCGTCGGTGAACACCGTGCCCGCCGCGTGCCGGTCGAACCAGACCGGGAAGTACCGGGCGGTGGCGGTGACGAACTGGCCAGGGCCGTAGCCCAGCAGGGGGTGGTGCTCCAACGCCAGCAGCCCGGCCCGCCAGGCCTGGAGCCGGTCGCCGAAGGTGCCTTGGGCGGTGGAGGAGACCAGGCGGCGGCTCCCGCCGCTGCGCTCCAGCAGCAGCAGCGACCCGGCCGCGATGCCGCCGATGGCCTGGGCGGAGAAGAGCACGGCCGGGGCCCAGGCGGGCCAGCCACCTCGGCGCCTCCCGGCTCGCCACAGCACCACGACGACGACGGCGCCCACCACCAGCAGCGGCATGCGAACCCCGGCCAACCCGAGGCCCACGGCGCACAGCACCGTCCACAGCCGCTGGCTGCGCTCCCCCCGGTCGGCTTCGACACCGAGGAGGGCCAAGGCGGCTGCCATCAGCCCGCCGAAGAAGACCGGGTTGCCCTGCAACGCCGGGGCCAGGTGCTGATAGAGCGACAACCCCAACCAACCGACGCCTCCGGTGATCACCTCGGCCAAGGCAGCCACGGCGTTGACCACGGCGCCGAAGACGACGGCCCGTCCCAGCAGCCGGCGGCCGGACGGGCTCAGGAAGGTGCCCAGCGCCCACACCCCGGCCAGCGCCACCAGCAGCAGCCAGCCGTTGCCCTGCTGGTACTGCCCGCCCCACGAGAACCAGGGCCGTGCCGCCTGGGCGGCGGCCACCGCGGCCACGGCCACGAACACGACGGCGAACCGGGCGGCCCACACCGTGCGGGTGCCGACCTGACGGCGCCCCCGGCCGGCGGCCCGGGCGACCAGGGCCGGCAGGCCGGCCGCGCCCAGCGCGGCCAGCACCGCCGGCTTCGGCGCCCAGTAGCTGGTGGTGAGATCTCCGGCGCTGGCCACGCACAGCAGCACCACCCCGACAGCCACCGCCCGGTCGACGCCACTGGCCCGCCGCCACAGGGCCCGGCCCAGGTGGGGCTCCGCCGCGGCGGCCGGCGCCGTCGCTGCCCGCAGCTCGTCACCCCCCACGGCCGCCTGGACCACTGGGGCCACATGCAAACCGACATCGGTGGTGGAGACAGGGATGTCGGACCGGCGCCGATCGCGCCGCGGCCAGCGGCGACGGCCGCCGTCACCGGACGGGGCGGGCGGAGCAGACCGGGGCGGCGCTTCTCGCCCGGTTTCCGCACCCGATACCGTTGCGGCCATGTCGATGGAGACCTCCCTCCCCGTGCAGCACCCGGTCCGCCTGCGGGCGGCACCGTCGTGCCCGGTCGAGCTTCCCGAGCCGCCGTCGGCGGCCGAGGCCCGAAGGCTGCTGGCCGCGGCGGGCGAGGCTCTGCTGGATGATCGGCGCGGCTTGGACCTTTCTGAAATCGCCGCGCTGAGCGTGGTGCCCGACGAGTCGGTGGGGGCGCTGGCCGCGCTGGCCCACCAGGTGCGACTGGCCTGGTGCGGACCGCAGGTGGAGGTGGAGGGCATCGTGTCGGCCAAGACCGGCGGCTGCCCTGAGGACTGCCACTTCTGCTCCCAGTCGGCCCGCTTCGATTCGCCGGTGCAGGCCACGGCCTTCCTCGACACCGCCGAGGTGCTGCGAGCCGCCGAGGAGACCGCGGCGTTGGGCGCCTCGGAGTTCTGCATCGTGCTGGCCGTGCGCGGCCCCGACGAGCGCACCCTGGGGCGGATCCTGGAGCTGGTGCCCCAGGTGCGCCAGGCGACCGGGCTGAACGTGGCCGTGTCGGCCGGCATCCTCGACGCCGAGCAGGCCCGCCGGCTGGCCGACGGTGGGGTGCACCGCTACAACCACAACCTCGAGACCAGCCGCTCGTTCTTCCCGTCGGTGGTGACCAGCCACCGCTGGGAGGAGCGGGAGCAGACCTGCCGGCTGGTGCTCGACCACGGCATGGAGCTGTGCTGCGGGGTGCTGCTGGGCATGGGCGAGACGGCGGCGCAGCGGGTAGAGCTGCTCGGCCAGCTACAGCAGCTCGGTCCCACCGAGGTGCCGGTCAACTTCTTGAACCCGCGTCCGGGCACCCCGCTGGGGGACCGTCCGGTGGTGGAGGCCTGGGAGGCCATCCGCTACATCGCCCTGTTCCGCCTGGCGCTGCCCGGGGTGATCCTGCGCTACGCCGGCGGCCGGGAGGTGACCTTGCGCGACCTGCAGGCGCTGGGCATGACCTCAGGGATCAACGCCCTGATCGTGGGGAACTACCTGACCACCTTGGGGCGCTCCCCCGCCGACGACCTGCAGATGCTGCAGGATCTGCGCATGCCGATCGGCGCCCTCGGCGCCGCCATCTGAGCGGCGGCCGGCGTCAGGCGGCGGCCATGGCCGACATCGGCAGCGACTCCGACCCCGGCGACTCCGGCCCCGGCGACTCCGACCCCAGCGGCAGCGGCAGCGAGGGCAGGAGTGGCAGCAGCAGCGATCGGTTCTGCACCGGGTGCGGCCGTGGTGCCGCCGACTGCCCGGGGTGCGCCCGGCCGCTCGACCCGCCTCGGTTCTGCCCGCGCTGCGGGCGGCGCATGGCGGTGCGGGTCACCCCCGGCGGGTTCCAGGCCCGCTGCCGACAGCACGGGGTGCTGCCCACCACCTGAGCTGACCCACCACCTGAGTCGACCCACCCCGTGAGCCGACGCTGCCGGCATCAGCCGGCGGGCCGCCGGCGCACCGGTCTGCGGCGGGGTCAGCCGGTCAGGTGGCGGGCCAGCCGGTCGAGGTCGTCGTCGCCCGCCGCCACCAGCACCTGGGCCGGCAGGGCGCGGCGCAGCCAGTCGAGGTTGGCCCGGTGCAGCGGCTGGGCGGGGTCGAAGCGGTTGAGCAGCACCGCCAGCTGTCCCGGCGCCGTGGCGTGGGTCAGGGCGTCGAGGCTGAGGCGCACGGCGTTGATGGTGCCCAACCCGGCGTCGCCGACCAGCAGCACCGCCTGGGGCTGCAGCCGGCGGACCAGGTCGACACCGTCGCCGTCGTCGGCCTGGGGGGAGCGGACCCCGCCGGCGGTCTCCACCAGCCCCACGTCCACCGGCGGCTGGGGCCACTCCAGTCCGTCGGCCAGCTCTCCCAGGGTGAAGCCGGGGCGGCCGAGGCGGGCGGCGGCCATGGGCGGCGCCATCGGCACCGGGTAGTGGCGGGTCGGGGGGCAGACGGTGTCGGCCGGTTCGCCGCTGGCGGCAGCCAGCACCTCGGCGTCGGTGGGGCCAGCTCCCGGTTCGAAGGACTGGGCCGGCTTGCGGGCCGCCACCTGCAGCCGCTGCCGGCGCCAGCGGCGCAGCAGCTGGTCTGACGTCCAGGTCTTGCCGACCTCGGTGCCGGTGCCGACCACCACCACCAGCCGCCGAGGCCGGGACGCTCCCGGCGGCGGGGGCAGGCTGGTCACCGGCCGGCCTCGGCGGGGCGGAGGGCGGCGAGCGCGGCGGCCAGGCGCTGCAGGTCAGCGGCCCGGTGGGCGGCCGACAGCGTGACCCGCAGCCGGGCGGTGCCGGCGGGGACGGTGGGGGGGCGGATGGCCGGCACCCAGATGCCCTCGGCCAGCAGCTGCTCGGAGGCGGCCACCGCCGCCGCTTCGGCGCCGAGGACCACCGGCACGATGGGGGTGGGATGGCCCGGGGCGACCTGCTCGATGTGGCTGCTCAGCCGGGCCCGCAGCTGGTCGCCTTCGGCCGAGGTGACGATGTCGAGGGCGGCTACGGCGGCCGCCGCGCTGGCCGGGGTGGGGGCGGTGGTGAAGATGTAGGGGCGGGCCTGGTTGACCAGCAGCTCGGCGAAGCGGCGGCTGGTCGCCGCGAACCCGCCCAGGGCGCCGAGCGTCTTGGACAAGGTCCCGACCCGGATGGCCTCCACCTCTTGCAGCAGCGGTCCGACGTCGGGTCCGAGGACGGCGTGGGCCTCATCGAGGACCAGCAGCGCCTGGCGGCGCCGGCACCAGCCGGCCAGCTCGGCGACGGGGGCCAGATCCCCGTCCATGGAGAACACCAGGTCGCTGACCACCAGCACCCGGCCGGGCCAGCCGGAGGCCACCCGGTCGAGGTGGTCGACGTCGCCGTGGCGGTAGACGGCGACCTCGGCGCGGGCCAGCCGGGCGCCGTCGATGATGGAGGCGTGGTTGAGCTCGTCGGAGCAGAGCAGCACGCCGCGCTCGCCGAAGGTGGCCAGCACTCCCAGGTTGGCGGCGAACCCGGTGGGGAACACCACTGCCGCCTCGGTGTGCTTCCAGCCGGCCAGGGCCGCCTCGAGCCGGTGGTGAAGCGACCGTGATCCGCTCACCAGCCGCGACGCTCCGGATCCGGTGCCGAGCTGTTCGGTCGCCTCGCACGCCGACGCCACCACCTGCGGGTGGCGGGCCAGGCCCAGGTAGTCGTTGGAGGCGAAGTCGACCACCCGCCGGCCGTCGTCGGCCAGCCACCCCGACCCGTCGTTGGCCGGCGCCGGGTCGAAGCGCCGCGGGGCCCGCCACCGACCCTGGGCGCGGATGATGCGGCTGCGCTCGTCGACGGCGGCCGTCCATGGATGCCCGGCGCCCGGCGAGGCGCCGGCCGAGCTGGCCGGCGCCTCGGACGTCGCGGGCCTCGTCGAGGCCGGCGTCGACACCTCGCCTCGGAGCGCGGCCGGCGGGCGGGTCGGCTCAGCCATCGGCCGGCGGGCGGGTCGGGTCGGCACGGGCCGGCGGCGCCAGGTCCGGCTGCAGCTGGGCCAGCCCCGCCGTCAGCGCGTCGACCAGCTGTTCCACCTCGGCGGCGGTGACGGTCAGCGGCGGCATCAGCACCACCACGTCGCCCAGCGGCCGCAGCAGCACGCCGGCGGACAGCGCCGCCGCGCACACCCGCCGTCCCCAGCGCAGATCCGGGGCCGGCGGGGCCAGCTCCACCCCGACCATCAGCCCCTGCTGGCGCACGGCCGACACGGCGGGGTGCGGCGCCACCCGCTCGGCCAGCAGGCCGGCCAGCTGGGCGGCGCGGGCGTCGACGTTGGCCAGCACGTCCCATTCGTCGAGCAGCTGCAGGTGGCGGCGGGCCACCGCGGCGGCCAGGGCGTTGCCGCCGTAGGAATGTCCGTGGGAGAAGGTGCGCGGTCCGAGGTCCTCGCCCAGGAAGGCGTCGAACACCGGCTGGGTGGCGACGGTGGCCGACATGGGCAGGTAGCCGCCGGTGATGCCCTTGCCCAGGCACAGCAGGTCGGGGCGGATGCCGCAGCGGTCGCAGGCGAACAGGGTGCCGGTGCGGCCGAAGCCGGTGGCCACCTCGTCGGCCACCAGCAGCACCCCGGCCTGGCGGCAGGCGTCGGCCACCCGGGCCACGTCGGCCGGGTCGGCCGTCAGCATGCCCGACGCGCCTTGGACCAGCGGTTCGAGCACCACGGCGACCAGCTCGTCGCCGTGGGCGCCCAGCGCGGCCAGCACGGCGTCGGCCCAGGCGGCGTCGTCGTAGCCGGGGGTGCGCAGCACCGGGAACCGCAGCGGGTCGAACACCGCCGTGTCGAACCCGCTGTCGCCCAGCGACAGCGAGCCGACGGTGTCGCCGTGGTAGGCGCGGCCCAGCGTCAGGTAGCTGCGCCGGTGGAAGGCGCCGAGGTTGGCCCAGTACTGGAAGGCGATCTTCAACGCCTGCTCCACCGCGGCGGCGCCGTCGGAGGCGAACAGGAAGTGGGGCCGGTCGACCGGCA
>JAJZNB010000072.1 GCA_021848085.1 Actinomycetes bacterium | reverse complement strand
GGGTGGGGAGGTGGGTGTGGGGGGGGGGGGGGTGTGGGTGGGGGGGGGGGGTGGGGGGGGGTGGGGGTGGGGGGGGGGGGCGGGGGGGCGGGGGGGGGGGGGGGGGGGGGTGGGGGGGGGGGGGGGGGGGGTGGGGTCGGGTGGCGGGTGGGTGTGGTCGGGTCGGTCGAGCGGCGGGCGGCGGGGGCCGGGTCGGCCGGGCGCGTGGTGAGTGTGGTGGGGGCCGGGTCGGTCGGGCGGCGGGTGGCGGGTGGCGGGCGGCGGGGGCCGGGTCGGCCGGGCGGGGTGCCGGTGGCCGGCCGGGGGCCGGCTGGGCTCGGCCGGCATCGCGGTCTGCCAGCCCGGCGGGGGGACGTGTCCGGTCTGCGACGGTTTTGGGTCCGGCGGGGGGAGATGCTCGTTCGATGCCGCTACTGGAGCCTCCCAGATGTCCTGGAGGCGCCCCCCCGGTCGGGCCGTGGCCCGGGCTCGATCCCTTCCTCAAGTGGGGGGCACGGTACCGGCGTTCGCCTGAGCCGGTCAAGACGCCGGACCCGCTCCGGCTGGTCCTCCCTGTCAGCCCCGCTGCCGGTTGTGCCGTCAGCTCCTGCCGCCAGCTCGTGCGGTCGGGCGTCTGGTCGGCCGCTGCCGTCGGGCGTCTGGTCGGCCCCTGCCGTCGGGCGTCTGGTCGGCCGCTGCGGTAGGGCTGTCGTCAGCCGCTTCGGTCGGGCCGCGTCAGCTCTGGTGTCAGCCCCTGCGTCAGCTCCTGCCGTCGGGCGTCTGGTCAGCTCCGGCCTCAGGCCCCTCGCCGGCTCTTGTGTCGGTGGCATGGAATTGCCCATCCCAGGTTGCGGTGTGGTCGACGTTGCGTGCTTCGGAGGGTGTCCAGCCGGCCGCTGCGCCCTGGCTGGGGTGGCCCCGCCTTCGGCACGGCGGGCCAGGTGCTAGCACGGGGGGATGCGACTCCGTGTCTTCACCGAGCCCCAGCAGGGCGCCAGCTATGAGCAGCTGCGGGCCGTGGCCGTCACCGCCGAGCGTCTGGGCTTCGACGCCTTCTTCCGCTCCGACCACTACGTGCGCATGGGCGGTGGCGACCCGCGCCCAGGCCCGACCGACGCCTGGACGACACTGGCTGGGCTGGCCGTGGACACCGAGCGGATCCGGCTCGGGACGCTGCTGACCTGTGCCACCTTCCGGCTGCCGGGTCCGCTGGCCGTGACGGTGGCCCAGGTCGACGCCATGAGCGGCGGCCGGGTGGAGCTGGGACTGGGCGCCGGCTGGTTCGAAGAGGAGCACCGGGCCTTCGGCATCCCGTTTCCGAGCACCAAGGAGCGCTTCGAGCGGCTGCAGGAGCAGCTCGCCATCGTCACCGGCATCTGGGAGGCCTCGCCCGAGGCGCCGTTCAGCTTTGCCGGCTCCCACTACCAGGTGGAGGGCAACGTCGGTCTGCCCCAGCCGGTGCAGCGGCCCCGTCCGCCGGTGATCGTCGGCGGGCTCGGCCCGTCGCGGACACCGGCGTTGGCCGCCCGCTTCGCCGACGAGCTGAACCTGCCGTTCCCGCCGCTCGAGGTGTTCGAGGCCCGCCAGCGTCAGGCCGACGCCGCCTGCCAGCGCGCCGGGCGGGATCCCGGGACGTTGCGGCGGACGGTGGCGCTGGTGGTGTGCTGTGGTGAGGACGAGGCGGAGGTGCAGCGGCGGGCTGCCGCCATCGGCCGTGAGCCGGCCGAGCTGCGGGCCAACGGGGCGGCCGGCACGCCCGATGAGGTGGTGGAGAAGCTGGGCCGCTTCGCCGACGCCGGCGCCGAGATCGCCTACCTGCAGGTGCTCGATCTCGGCGACCTGGAGCACTTGGAGCTGCTGGCCGAACGGGTGCTGCCGGCTGTCGCCTGAGCGTCCGTGTCCGGTGGGCGCGGCGCCGGCCGGTGCGGCCCAGCTCAGCTGCGTCTGCCCCCCGGGCGCAGCGTGCCATCCCGGTCGATCTTGCCGTCTGGGGCCGGCGGTTTCATCCCGCTTGGTCCCGCCAACCCAGATGGTCGTTCCAGCCTGGCCGGCCGTTCCAGCCTGGCCGGCCGTTCCAGCCTGGCCGGCCGTTCCAGCCTGGCCGGGCGTGCCAGCCCGGTTGGTCCTGCCGTCGTGCTTGGGCATGCCCCCCCGGCCGGCCGTTCCACTGGCGGTGGTGGTCATGGTCGAGGCCGTGGTCGTGCCTCCCTCCGGCGGCCTGCGGCGGATCAGCCATCGGCGGATCAGCCATCGGCGGATCGGCGATCGGCGGACCGGCTGTCGGCGGATCAGCCATCGACGGACCGGCTGTCGACGGACCGGTCGTCGACCCGTCGCCCATTGGCGGGTTGCCCATCGGCGGGTTGCCCATCGGCGGGTTGCCCGTCGGCGGGTCACCCGTCGGATCAGCCATCGACAGGTCACCCATGGACGGGTCGGTCAACATGATCAGGGCACGGTGGACGGCGTGGCTGGCCTCACCGAAGGTCAGCGCCAGCCGGTCGGTGGACGGAGAGGTGCGGGCCTCGTTCCAGAGCCGGTCGACGTAAGCCGCTCCCCGGCGAAGGTGGGTGAGGGCACGACGGAAGTCGCCGCCGCCCCGGTTCTGCTCGAGACCGTCTGTCATCACCACTGCCCAGCTGGATTCGCCTTCCGGGGCGGCGGTGCTCTGTTGGTCGGCGCCGTGGGATCGCCGGCTGAACCAGAGGTCGTTTGCGTCCACGGTGTGGTCACGGTCCACGGTGTGGTCTCGGTCCGCGGCCTGGTTTCCGCTCACGATCTCTTTCCTGTCTGTGGAGCGGCTGCCGACGGTTTCGGCCGTGCCGACTCGGAGAGCGCACTCGGTTGTCCCTGGATCCGCAGTGAGGCCGCCCTCTGGACGTTGTGCCGTGTCTGCCACTGGGGTCGGGGTGGCCTGGCGCGGCACCGTCGCCAGGGCCGGCGTGACATCGATGGTGACAGTTGTCTCTCCGGGTGCTGCAGGGGGTGCCAGAGTCGCCGAGGTGGCGCTGGATGGGGACAGGGCGCTCGAGGCATGAGCGGCTCTGGGTGTTGGTGTGGCGCTTGGTGCGGCGGTTGGTGATGTTGACGTCGGTGGCGGCGCGGCTGCAGCCACCGATGCTGCCAAAGCGGCCGGGTGGGTGGTGGCGGCCGGGTGGGTGGTGGCGGCCGGGTGGGTGGTGGCGGCCGGGTGGGTGGTGGCGGCCGGGTGGGTGGTGGCGGCCGGGCTCAGCTCCCCCGAGGCCTGGTGTACCCGATTCCCGCTCGACGTTCGTTGCATCCGCATCGGTGTGCCCCTTCGCCGTGTCGGTCGGGTTCGCGTCGCCTAGGTCCAGGGGACGCGAAAGAGGCACCGGGGTCTGGGGGCCTGCGGATCACGCCAAGCGTGTCTTCGCTCATGGTAGGGGCCGAGCCGGACGGTGGCAAACCGGATCTGCAGGCGTCAGCCGCCGTCGCGGAGGGATGGGATGCCACAGGCACAGGCTGAGGTTGACGGCGGCGGCAGCAGCCATCCGGTGCCCACCGCAACCTCGGCCATCACCGGCCAGTGGTCCTGCGACCGCAAGTCGGCGAGGATCACCGGGGTGCTGCTGTGGTGTGCGTCGACGCTCGGGCCGGACTGGGTGCGCTCCTGGAGGCCTTCGACGGCGTTGCCGGCTTCGCTGGCGGCGGTCACGAAGGTGAGGGTGTCCTGGTGGGCCGGCAACACCCCGGCGCCGGCGCCGGCGCCGGGGACGCCGAACGCGGTCGGTGCGGCATCGACCAGGCCGTGGAGAGCGTCGGTGATGGTGGTGGAGTCATGCACCAGGCGCTGGGCGAGCTCGCTCAGGACCTGGACCAGCACTGCGTGGCCACCTCCACTGGAACCGACCTCCAATGGGCGCCGGCCGAAGCGCCACGGTGCTGCACCGCCGGGGCAGGATGCCCGGCGGCGCAGGTGCCGCGGCGACGTTGCCCTGCTGGGCTCGGTCTCCGGCCCTCAGGGCCGGATCTGTCCAGTGGTGACGCCCGCCAACGCATCTCGCCAATGACGCCCGCGGACGCAGCCCTGGCGAAACCGTCGCAGACGCCGGCTGGCGAAACGGTCGCAGACGACAGCAGCCCTGGCGACACCGTTGCGGGCGCCCGCTGGTGACGCGGTGGCCGACGCCCGTTGGTCAACCCATCGCTGAGTCCTGGTGGTGAAGCGGTTGGGGAAGCCTGGTGGCGAAGCGAGTTGCACATGCCCGCTGGCGAAGCGGTTGATGAAGGTCAGGGGTGGAGCCCCGATGAAGTGCCGGCGGCTCGGTCGGTCAACTCGCCGGGTTCGTGGAGGGTTGTGTGGCGCTGGGAGCCGAAGCGCTGTCTGTCACCCGGCCGGTTCGCATGGTGGAACGATCCGAGCGCTGACATGCGGCTCGTGCAGCGGCCCGGGCTCAGCCGGTTTCGGGGAGGTCGAAGAGCCGTGGTCCGGGCCTACGGCGTCTGGCGCGGCCGGCTCTGCCGCCGTCGTTGGTTGGGTCGGCATGTTTGGTGGGTGGGGTGGTGCGTGTCGATGTGTTTGGGTTGGGTGGCGGGGTGAGGGCATCTGGTTTGGGTTGTTCGGTTTGGGCGAGGTTGGTGTGGTGGGGGGTGGGTGGGGGGAGCCATTGCCAGTGTCCGGGTCCGCCGAGGAGGCGGTAGCCGTCTCGGGTCTTCATGTGGTGGTGTCGGGGGCAGAGGTGGCAGAGGTTGTCGAGCTGGGTTGGTCCTTGTTTGGCGAAGTCGGTGCGCCAGTGGTCGCGTTCGAGGCTGATGGTCTGGTCGCAGCCGGGGACGACGCAGGTGGGGTCGCGCCATTTCAGGGCCAGGTCGAGGGCGGCTGGGATGTGGCGGCGTGCGCTGGTGATGGTGCGGACGTCGACGCCGTGGGTGATGACCAAGGTGAGCAGGGACTCGCCGAGAAGCTGGCGGGCGGTGGCGACCGGGATGGGTCCGACGCCGGGGATGTCGCATATCTCGCCGTCGATGGTGTAGCCGCGTTGCAAGGCGGTGAGGTCGACGCGGATCAACATGCGCGGGGTCAGCTGCCGTCGGACCGAGGCGGGACGGTGTCCGTCGGGGCCGCCGCTGGTGGTGCCGCCGCTGGTGGTGCCGGTGCTGGTGGTGCCGTCGCCGGTGGTGGTGTTGGTGGTGTTGGTGGTGCCGGTGCTGGTGGTGGTGTCTTGGGTGGTGTGGGTGTCGGGTTGGTGGGTGGCGTGGCGGGTGGTGTGGTTGGGGTGGGCGGTGAGGCGGCCGCGTTCGGCCAGGGCGAGCAGCGCGTCGGCGCGGTAGGCGGCGGGGGATTCTCGCAGGCCGGTTTGGCGGGCGTGGTCGAAGATCTGGTCTGCCTCGCCGAGGACGGCCTGGCGCAGCCGGGCCATCAGCTGTGGTGGCAGGGCGGCGTTGAGGGTTCCCATGCCTTCGTCGTCGGTGCCGAAGTAGGCGCGGCGCCGGCGGTGCAGGCGGGCGGCGCGTGCCGCGTCGTCTTCGGCTGATGCTGCCTGCTGGCGGATCTGGCGGGCGCGGGCTTTGAGGTCTTTGAAGCGCTTGCGGCGGGCGGTGTCGAGCAGGTCGGATTGGGCTGCGGGGTTGTGGGCGGCGGCTTTGGCGACCTCGTCGGCTTGTTGGGGTGAGAGCTGGCCTCGGCGGAAGGCGTCGGCGACCTCGGGGAGCTCTACCAGCCGTCCGGCGGTGGCGAGCTGCCGTTCGGCGTCACAGACCGGGATGCCGCTTTGCTCGGCCAGCCACTGGCCGGGGCTCTCGTGACGTCCTTCGGCCCGCCAGACGTTGCATTGGGCGGCCCGGTGGGCGCTGAGCAGCCGGCCGGCGCAACACAGCCGGCCCAGCTCGTCGAAGACCTCCACCAGCTGCTTCGCGTCGTCTCCTGACAAACAGCGCGGATCGAGATGTTCGAGCTTGTCTCGGAGCTCGCCGGCCACACGGCGAAGCCACTCCAGACGCAGCCCCTCACCGGACCCCAACCCGCCGGCGGAGCCCAGCCTGTCGCCGGCGAGAACCAGCCCCGCATCAGGAGAAGCAGACGATGTCGTCGAACGTCCAGCCACCCCCCCATGATCCCAGCAGCCTGTAACGCCTACGGTCCGACGTAGCTCTGGTCTCGGAGCTCGTGAGGTGTCATTTGATCTGGGACTTTCACATTTCGAGCGTGGGTGAAGCGGGGTCCATGGCGATCCCGACGACCCTTCCTACTCGGGTGAGGTCGGCGTCGTGGGCGAGCAACGTGGCATGGCTCCGGCGCGCCACCGACGCGATCATGCAGTCGATCAGGCCTCGCGGTGTGACTCCGGCTCGCCGGCACAGGTGGTAGATGCGCGCCGCGGCTTCGAAGTCCGCCGCCGCGTCGAACGGGAGCAGATGGAGCCGCAAGAGCAATCTGCGCAGGTCGGCTTGCCGGCCGTCTGTCTTGGCTCCTGCCATGACCTCCATCATCACCAGCTCTGTCGTCGCCAGTGGGCCGTCATCAGCGATGAGCTCGGACACTCGGTCGTCTACCGGGCTCCCCGTTGCCCGGTCGTACTCGACCCAAGCCGACGTATCGGCCAGGATCATCGGATGCGAGCAGGACCGGTGTCAGCCGGCAGCTTGCCGATGGCGCGCACCCCACGCATGGCGAGGGCTTCCTCGCGGCTCATGGGCTGGCCCGCAAGGCGGCGAAGGGCCTGGGCGCCCCGCCAACCACCCACCGCCTCGCATGCCCGACGGCCGGCCCGCCGGCCGGGTCGACCGACAGCGAGGGGCAGCCAGGTCATGGCTTCCCATCGCCGGCCGGGGGCCGGATCGGTGCGCAGGCTGCCGTCGGGCCGATGGCAGGCCCGCCGGACCGAAGCCGACGGGTCGATGCGTTCACTCGGCACGTGGCTGACCCACGCCGAGGCCGAGCGGGCGCTGGCCGCCGCCGAGCTCGACGATCTGGCCGGCAGCCGGATCCTCGACGACGGCGGGACGGTCGGCGAATGGGCGGACCGGTGGCTGGCCCGATCTGTGCACTGGAAGTCGACGACCCGGGCCGGCCACGAGCAGGTGCTGCGGGCCGGGGCGCTGCCCAGATGGGGCAACGTCGAGCTGTCCGCAATCACCCGCTCCCACGTCGAGGCATGGGTGGCCGAGATGATCGCTGGTGGTGCCCAGCCCGATGCGATCCGCCTCGCGCTCGTGCCACGTCGTGCCATCTGTCGGCTGGCGGTCGCCGAAGGCGCCTTGGCCATCGACCCCACCGCCGGCGTTCGCCACCCACGCCTACCCAAGCGGATGCTCACCGTGCGCACCGCCGCCCAGGTCGAGACGCGGGCACGCGAGATCGAACAGCCCGATCCCGGTCACCCTGGACCGATACGGCCACCTGTTCCCGGCCCTCGACGATGCGCTTACCGCCGGGCTCGACGAGACGATCCGGTCCGCCACTGCTGACCGACTGGGCACGTATTGGGCACGCCCGGGAAGCCGGTGAAGCTCGACATGGCCTCTGACCTGGGACCCTCCCAGTCGGGCTGGGACCCTCCCAGTCGGGCTGGCGGGATTTGAACCCGCGACCTCTTGACCCCCAGTCAAGCGCGCTAACCAAGCTGCGCCACAGCCCGTGGCGCGTTCTCCCTGCTCAGGGCAGGTGAACGACGGAGAGCCACCTTAGCGCACCGGGGGAGGTTCCCCGGCGCACCCGATCTCGCCGGGGAGAGCTCCGGACGCGACGAACGGCTCGACCCAGGCCGGGGGGAGAGGCGGGGAGCCGTTCGTCCCAACCTCCAACCGTTGGCCGGCCGTAAATATGCCCGGGGCGGGTCGGCCGCTGTCAGGTGCCGGGTCGGCCGCTGTCAGGTGCCGGGTCGGCCGCGGTCAGGTGCCCAAGTCGGCCGCGGTCAGGTGCCCGGGTTGGACGGCGTTCAGGTGCCCGTCTCCCCACGCCAGACACGGGCCTGACCCGGGGTCGGCCCGTCGAGCGGCCGGAAGTTGACGCCAAGGGCGGCCAGCCGCCCCAGGTGGCGGGCCAGGCGGGGCCGGAATTCGCCGTACCGGCGGGGTTCGCCGTCGGCTGGCGGTGGGGACCACACCGTCTCGGCGAAGGCGCACAGCCGGGGGAAGTACTGGTACTCGGCGGCTGCCGGGGTGGCGACGTACTCGGTCCACAGCTGGCACTGGGCGCCCAGCACGTGGTGGTGGTGCTCCTCGGGCAGGCCGGCCAGCGGGTCGTAGCCGTAGACCTTCTCCACCGGGGTCGACCCCCGCAAGGCCAGCGGCTCGGCCGGATCGTCGCTCTGCGACCAGTCGAAGTACAGCCACTGTTGGGGGGCCATCACCACGTCGTGGCCGGCAGCCGCGGCGGCGACCCCGCCCGGTACCCCGCGCCACGCCATCACCACCATCCCCGGCGGGGCGCCGGCGTCGAGCAGGTCGTCCCAAGCGACCGGGACGCGCCCGGCGCGGGCCAGATGGCCGGCCAGCCGGGCGGCGAACCAGCCCTGCAGCTGGCGGGGCCGCCGGTAGCCGTGGTCCGCCATCAGCTGGCGGGCCCGGGGGCTGTGCTCCCACTCGTCGGTAGGGCACTCGTCGCCGCCGATGTGGAGCCAGCGGCCGGGGAACAGGTCGGCCACCTCGTCGAGGACGTCGGTGCAGAACCTGACGGTGGTCTCCTCGAGGTTCAGCACGTGCGGCGAGGTGCCCCAGTCGGAGGCCACCTCGAACCGCTGGCCGGTGTTGCCCAGCTCGGGGTAGGCGGCCAGCGCCGCCACCACATGGCCGGGCAGGTCGATCTCGGGGACCACGGTGACATGGCGGGAGGCGGCGAAGGCCACCATCTCGCCCACGTCCGCCTTGGTGTAGAAGCCGCCGTGCGGCACGGCGTCGTAGCGGTGCTGGTTGGCGTGGCCGGCCGGTGAGCGCCGACGCCACGCCCCTACCTCGACCAGGCGCGGGTAGCGGTCGACGGGCACCCGCCAGCCCTGGTCGTCGGTCAGGTGGAGGTGCACCATGTTGCACTTGTGGAAGGCGGCCAGGTCGATCAGCTTCAACACGAAGTCCTTGGGCAGGAAGTGGCGGCTGACGTCGAGGTGGACGCCGCGCCAGGCGAAGCGGGGCCAGTCGATGATCTCGACCGGCTCCACCGCCAGCGGCGGCGCCCCGTCGGGAGCGCCGGGTGCGGTGGTCGGCGCCCGCCGCAGGGCGGTGTCGGGCAGCAGCTGGCGCAGCGTCTGCAGTCCGTGGAAGACGCCGGCGGGATCGGTGCCGGTGACGGCGATGCGGTCGCCGCCGGCCACCAGCCGGTAGCCGCCGGCGGTCCGCCCCGCCCTGGAGCCGCCGGAACCTCTGGAGCCGCCGGAACCCCCGAAGCCTCCGAAGCCGCCGAAGCCGCCGGAGACGGCGCTCTCGTCGACGTCGAGGATCACCGCAGCCGGCTGACCGGGCTCGACCAGCTCCACCGCCATCCCCGTGGCTTCCTCCAGGCAGCGGCGGAACCAACGGGCCTCGCCGACCACCTGCCGGGGAGCGGCGATGCGCACCGGGTCGCCCAGGGTCACCAGCTGCCCGCTGCGCTCGACGATCCGCACCGGCCGGGGCACCACGCTGTCGGCGGCCGATGGGCCCGTGGTCCTCCGAGCGGCCGATGGGCCCATGGTCCTCCGATCAGGACGCCGGCGCCGGCGCCGGCGCCGGGCCGGGGGTGGCGGTGACGGCGGCGAGCAGACGGGCCCACTCCCCTCGCTCGCGCTGGGGGTCGACCAGAGGCCGGAGGCGCAGGCTGCGCTGGCGCAGCTCCTCGAGCCAAGCTGGCTGGCGCTCGGCCCGGGCCAGCAGGGTGGCCAGCTCCTCGGTGTCACCCGGGGTGAAGTAGCCGGGGTGGTCCTCGCCCAGGATCCCGATCGAGCCGGCGATGTGAGACGACACCACCGGCACCCCGAGGGCGATGGCCTCCGACACCACGTTGGCGCCGCCCTCGGACCACGAGCTGAGCACCAGCAGCCGCGACCGGCCCATCAGCCGCAGCGCCTGGCGCGGCGGGCGGCCGCCGAGCCAGCGATAGCGGGGGTTGGTGGCCATCTCGGCCCGGGCGGCGGCCTCGAGGTCGTCGTCGAGGGCGTGGCCGAGATGGCTCACCACCAGCCGTGAGTCGGCCGGCAGCAGCCGGGCCGCCTCGGCGGCCCGCAGCGGGTCCTTCACCGGCCGCAGGTTGGCCGACACGCACACCTCGAAGCAGCGTGCCAGCGGCGCCGGCACGGCGGGCGGCGCCAGCGCCGACTGGTGGATGATCCAGGTGCGCTGGCGCAGCCGGTCGGGCAGCTGGTCGAGGCCGAGGGCCTGCAGCACCACGAAGGCCGTCGCCCGCTCCAAGGTGCGGGCCGCGGCGGGATCGTGGTGGATGTCGTGGTAGAGGTCGGTGCCGGTCAGGGCCACCACCACCGGCCGGCCCGGGCGTGTCGCCGCGAACCGCTCCACCGAGTCGGCGCTGCGTCGGGCGTGGAGGGCGACCAGCAGGTCGGCAGGCTGCCCGTCGTAGCGGCCGCGGACCTCGACCCGGTGGCCCAGGTCGCGCAGCAGCCGGGCCCAACGCCCAGCGGTGGTGGCGTTGCCGGTGCGGGCCCCTGGGCTGACCGGCGTCACCAGGCAGATCCTCACCGGCCCGTCCCCACCGAGAACATCCCCACCGGGCAGATCCCCACCGAGAACATCCCCACCGGGCAGATCCCCACCGGGCAGATCCTCACCGGCCCGTCCCCACCGGGCAGATCCCCACCGGGCAGATCCCCACCTCTGAGATCCCCACCACGCCGATCCTCATCGGTCGAGGGCGCAGGTGCGAAGACCGGCGAACACGTCGCGGCGGTCGGGGGTGAAGTAGTTGCGCAGCGTGGCCCGCAGCAGCCGGCCCCGGGTGGCCCACGCCCCGCCGCGCAGCACCATCCGGCTGCCGAACCACGGCCAGGAGTTGTCCCGGTAGGCGTCCTGCTCGAAGCCGGGATACGGCTCGAAGCTCGACGCCGTCCACTCCCAGACGTTGCCGAGCATCTGCCGGCAGCCGAAGGCGCTGTCACCGGCCGGATAGGCGGCGACGTCCACCGTGTCGCCGTGGACCCAGTCGACGTTGGCCCTCGCCGCCGTCAACGGCTCGTCGCCCCACGGGAACCGCCGCCGCTGCGCCGCCAGGGCCGATCCGCCGGTGTCGCCGGCGCCGGCCGGCTGGCCGACGGCGGCCGCCTCCCACTCGGCTTCGCTCGGCAGGCGCCGCCGGGCCCAGCGGCAGAAGGCCTGGGCCTCGTAGAAGCAGACGTGGCTCACCGGGCGGTGCGGCTCGAGCGGCGTGAAGCGGTCGAAGTGGCGCCGCTCCCAGGCGGGCGAACCGGCGGCGTCGACCCGCCGCCAGTAGACGGGGTGCTCCGCCCCGACGGCGCTGCGCCACGCCCACCCGGCGTCGCTCCACAAACTTCGGCTGCGGTAGCCGCCGTCGTCGACGAAGGCGGCGAACTCGGCCTGGGTCACCGCCGCCCGGGCGATCTGGAACGGGGCCAGCTGCACCGGGTGGACCCACTTCTCGTTGTCGAACACGAAGCGCTCGTGGCGGTCGGCACCCAGCGGGAACCGGCCGCCGGGCACCGCCACGTCACCGTCGAGCGGCCCCGCCACCGCGTCGGTGACGGCCGGGCTGGCGAGGTCGGCGCCGGCGGTGAAGCGCGCCGGAGGGTAACCCAGGGTCTGGCGGGTGTAGGT
>JAJZNB010000291.1:11165-11889 GCA_021848085.1 Actinomycetes bacterium | reverse complement strand
AGCTTGCAACCGTCCCACTCACCCGCCACGACTTCCACGGTGACTGGAACTACACCATTGCTCACTCAAACTCTCGGTGAGCCCTTACGCTCGGCTGAGACAAAATCATCCATTCCGCTCAACAGTCAACAGTTGGCAACCCCATGAGCCCCGTCCGCCTGCGCCCCCGCCCGGCACCGTCTTCGCCCACCCTGACACGCCGGTCCGCCGCCTCGACCCGCCAGCGCCGGCGGGTACCGACCGCCCCAGTGATCGAAGCGGTCGACGTGGCCATGGTCTACGGCGGTGTCTGAGCCCTCGACGGCGTGGGGCTCCAGGTGGGGCACGGCGAATGGGTGGCGGTGGCCGGCGCCTCCGGATCGGGCAAGTCGACCCTGCTGCAGCTGTTCGCCGCCTTGGACCATCCCACCTCCGGGACCATCCGCTTCGAGGGGACGGACCTCATCGCCACAGCTATCTGGACCGGTACCGTCGGCGCGACATCGGTCTGGTGTTCCAGCTGCACAACCTGCTGCCGCACTTCGACGCCCGGCGCAACGTCGAGATCGCCATGTTCGGCACCCATCGCAGCCGCGTCGCCCGCCTGGCTCGGGCCGGCGAGCTGCTCGAGCTGGTGCAGCTCACCGCCCAGGCCGACCGCACGCCCCCGGAGCTGTCGGGAGGGGAGCGCCAGCGGGTGGCCATCGCCCGGGCGCTGGCCAACGACCCGGCCGTGGTGCTGGCC
>JAJZNB010000291.1:0-11155 GCA_021848085.1 Actinomycetes bacterium | reverse complement strand
CGTCGCCAACGTGGTCGGGGTCTTCACCCGGTTGCACCGCCAGCAGGGCACCACCATCGTGATGGTCGCCCACGACGTGGCTGTGGCGGCGGCGGCCGACCGCCAGGTCCGCCTCCTCGCCCGACGCGTCGTCCCCGAGGTGCCATGAACCAGACCCGCTCGTGCACCGCCCGCCCGCGGCTCCAGACCCGCTCGTGCACCGCCCGCCCGCGGCTCCAGACCCGCTCGTGCACCGCCCGCCCGCGGCTCCAGACCCGCTCGTGCACCGCCCGCCCGCTGCTCCACGCCCGCCAGGTGCCGTGTCGCGGCGACGGGTCGCGGCGGATCATCGGGCGGCTGGCCCTCTGGCGGTTCTGGTCGCTGGCCGCCTCGCCCGGGGGGAGGTTGGCCACCGTTCCCACGGCGGTGGCGGCCGCTGTGCTGTGCTTCGGGTCCGCTGGCTCAGCGCACCGCGCCCGCCGCCCGGCTGGTGCGGCTGCGGGCTGAGGCGACAGCCGCCGCCGGCTGCCAAGCTGGGGCGATGACGTCCACCACCACCATCGTCTCGCCTGCCGGCGCCTTGCCGCTGTACCTGGCCGTCCCGGCCGGCTCGGGTCCCTGGCCCGGCGTGGTCGTGATCCACGACGCCTTCGGCATGACGGGGGACCTGCGCAACCAGGCCGACTGGCTTGCCGGCGAGGGCTACCTGTCCGCCGCCCCCGACCTGTTCCGCGGTGGCGGGCAGCTCGCCTGCATGGTCCGCACCATGCGCGAAGCCCGCGCCGGGCAGGGCCGCGCCTTCGACGACATCGAAGCCACCCGCGCCTGGCTGCAGGCCCGTGACGACTGCACCGGCGCCGTCGGCGTCATCGGCTTCTGCATGGGCGGCGGGTTGGCGCTGCTGAGCGCCCCCGGGAGAGGGTTCTCGGCGTCGAGCGTCAACTACGGGACCGCTCCCAGAGCCGCTGCCACCCCCCAGTTCCTCACCGGCGCCTGTCCGGTGGTGGCCAGCTACGGCGCCGAGGACCGCATCCTGCGCGGCGCGGCGGACCGGGTGCGAGCGGCCCTCGAAGAGGCCGGGGTGCCACACGACGTCAAGGAGTACCCCGGCGTCGGTCACGGCTTCCTCAACGACCATGCGGGGGCCGGCGACGAGCTGCCGCTGGTGTTTCGTGTGCTGGGCAAGCTGACCCCGGGCGACGGCTACGACGAGACCGCAGCCCGAGACGCCCGCCGGCGCATCGTCGCCTTCTTCGACCAGCACCTGAAGCAGCCCGTCGCCGGCGGCTGAACCGGCGCAGCCCGACGCGGGCGCCGGTCACGCCGTGGTGTGCCAGTGCTCGGCGTGGCGCAGACGGCGCTGCAGCTGCTCCAGGGTGGCTTCGGTCACCCGGCGGATGCCGGCCCGGCGGTTGAGCTCGGCGTTCACCTTGGCGTGGGTCCACCCCGTCTTGTGCACCAGGGCTCGGGCCACCTCGGCGTTGGCGCGGCGCAGCCGCCGCTTGTGGTCGCCGGGGGTCGGCGGCACGCCGTCGGCGCTGTCGGTCGGAGGGCCGTCGGCCGGGCCGGCCAGCGGTGGCAGGTCGACCAGCAGGTCCTCCTCGGCGCCGGGCTCGGCGCCGCCGGCCGGGTCCGGCGAAGCGGCGGCCAGGTGGGCGCCGGCCAGATGTTCCGCGGGGTCGTGCAGGTCGGTCGCCACCGCCGAGATGACGGCGAACAGCGACAGCTGCTGGTGGTCGTCGGCCGGTTCCTCGGCCGGCGGGTCGAGCGGCTCGGGAGCGGTGTCGGCCGGCTCGGGGTCGTCGCGGCGCAGGCTGTGGCGGCGGGTCTCGGCGATGCGCTGCGCCCAGCCCCGCAGGCGAGGGTCGTCGGGGATGAACAGGTAGGCCGGCTGGGCCGCCAGCCCCGGCGTCCACCGCACCAGGCGACCCACCGCCTGACGGAAGAACAGCTCGGTGGTCGTGGTGGTGGCGTACACCCCCACCCGCAGCCGGGGGATGTCGACGCCTTCGGACACCATCCGCACCGACACCAGCCAGGGCTGGCGCGAGGCGCCGAAGGCGGCGATGCGTTCGGAGGCGGCGGCATCGTCGGAGACGGCGAGCACCGGCCGCACCCCGTGACGGCGGGCCAAGGTGTGGGCCACGGCGCGGGCATGGTCCTGGTCGGTGGCGATGACCAGCCCTCCGGCGTCGGGATGATGGCGTCGCAGCTCCTCGAGACGGCGGTCCGCCACCCGAAGCACGGCCGGCAGCCACTCACCGTCGAGCGACAGTGCGGCGCGCAGCCGCTGGTTGGCCCGCACCGTGTCCAAGGCGTCGTCGAAGGTCGCCGCCCAGGCTGACCCGTCGGCCGCGCTCCACTCCATGTGCCCGCCGATCCGCGGGAAGTAGACGGGCCGCACCACCCGGCCGTTGGCCAGGGCGTCGCCATAGCCGAACTCGTAGTCGGGCTGGGCCTCGTCGAGGTGGTAGCGGACGAAGGGGATGCTGCGCGTGTCGGACCGGAACGGGGTGCCCGACAGCGACAGCCGCAGCGCGGCGTCGTCGAACGCCTGACGGATCGACGATCCCCAGGCCCGCTCGTCGCCGGCGTGGTGGATCTCGTCGAACACCACCATCGACTGGGGGGCCAGCCGGGCCAGCTGCGGCGCGCCCCACGCCACCTGCTGGTAGGTGGTGACGATGCCGTGCATGTCGCCGGCCAGCCGTCCTTGGCTCGGGCTCCACCGATGGTCGAGGTGCAGCCCGAAGGGCACCGCCGCCGCTGCCCACTGCCGCTTGAGATGGGCGGTGGGTGCCACCACCACCAGCCGCCGCGGGCCCCCGGAGGAGGCCAGCTGGCGGACGGCGGCGGTCAGGGCGAAGGTCGTCTTGCCCGCCCCGGGGGTGGCGACGGCCAGGAAGTCGCGGCCGGCGGCGGTGTCGAAGCGCTCCAGGGCCTCCTTCTGCCAGCGGCGGAGTCGGACACGTCGGGTCACGGGTGAAGAGGCGGGCGCAGCGGGGTTGGCTGGTCGGGTCGGGGTTGGCTGGTCGGGTCGGGTTTGGCTGGTCGGGTCGGGTTTGGCTGGTCGGGTCGGGTTTGGCTGGTCGGACCGGCCTACGGCGAGGGGCTGAGCAGTGTGCCACATCGGACCCGTTCGCCGCCGGCAGGGCGGCGTGCCCGAGGCGCTACCGTCGACAGTCGTGGCGCCGTCGTCGCGATCTTGCGGTTCGAAGAGCCGGCTTGCACCAGCCCCGATCGGCGGGGGGAGGCGGTGCCGGTGAGGGTCGCTCCCTACGGCTCGTGGCCGTCGCCCATCACCTCCTCGTGGCTGGTGGAGGCGGTGGTCGGTCTCAGCTTCCCCCTGGTGGAAGGCGACTCCGTGGCCTGGACCGAGGCCCGCCCCGCCGAGGCCGGCCGCCAGGTGCTGGTCCGCCAGGCTCGACCCGGGGCCGAGCCGGTCGACGTCGTCCCCGAGGGCTTCTCGGCCCGCACCCTGGCCCACGAGTACGGCGGGCTGTGCACCGCCTTGGCCGGCCAGGCCGCCCTGTTCTGCAACATGGCCGACCAGCGGGTGTGGCGCGTCGACCCCGGCGCCCCGCCACGGCCCGTCACCCCCGAACCGGCCGTCGCTGGCGGCGAGCGCTACGCCGATCTGTGGCTGAGCCCCGACCGGCGGTGGGTGGTGGCGGTGCGCGAGCGGCATCCACCAGCCCCCGGGGATGCCCGCCAGGTGGTGAACGAGGTGGTGGCCTTCCCCGCCGACGGATCGGCGTCGCCGCACGTCGTCGCCGCCGGCCACGACTTCTTCAGCGCCGCGCGCCTCAGCCCCGACGGCCGGCGCCTGGCCTGGCTGGCCTGGGACCATCCCGCCATGCCCTGGGACGGCACCTGGCTCTTCGTCGCCGAGGTCGACGGCGAGCTGGTCCCCGGCCCGGTCCGGCTGGTGGCCGGCGGGGTCGACGAGTCGGTCAGCCAGCCTCGCTTCAGCCCCGACGGGGTGCTGCACTTCCTGTCGGACCGCAGCGGCTGGTGGAACCTCTACGCCGAGGCCGAAGACCCCGCCGGTGCGCCCCGGCCCCGCTGTCCCCGAGACGCCGAGCTTGGCCGACCCGACTGGGTGTTCGGCCAGTCGACCTACACCTTCTTGGCCGACGGGCGGGCGGTGCTGGCCTGGTCGGAGGCCGGAGCCGACCACCTCGGCCTGCTCGACCCGGACGGCGCCGTGTGCGAGGTGCCCACCCGCTTCACCTCCTTCGCCGGGCTGACCGCCCTGGGCGACACCGTGGTGGCGGTGGCCGGCTCGCCGCGGGAGGCGCCGGCGCTGGTGCGCATCGCCGTTGCCGACGGTGCCGTGGAGGTGCTGCGCCGCAGCCGGCCGGTCGACGTCGACGCGGGCTACCTGTCGGTGCCGCGCCACATCGAGTTCCCCACCAGCGGCGGGGAGATCGCCCACGGCCTGTTCTATGCCCCCACCAACCGCGACGTCGTCGGCCCTGACGGCGAGCGGCCGCCGCTGGTGGTGATGAGCCACGGCGGTCCGACGAGCCAGACATCCTCGGTGCTCAACCCGACCGTCCAGCTCTTCACCAGCCGGGGGTTGGCGGTCGTCGCCGTCGACTATCGGGGCAGCACCGGCTACGGCCGGGCCTACCGGCAGCGCCTGCGCGGCCAGTGGGGTGTCATCGACGTCGACGACTGCGTCAACGCCGCCCGCTGGCTGGCCGAGCAGGGCGAGGTCGACGGCCGGCGGCTGGCCATCCGGGGTGGCAGCGCCGGCGGCTACACCACGTTGGCCGCGCTCACCTTCCGCGACGTCTTCGCCGTGGGCGCCAGCCACTACGGCGTGGCCGACGCCGCCGCCTTGGCCCAAGAGACCCACAAGTTCGAGTCGCGCTACCTCGACGGGCTGATCGGCCCGTGGCCCGAGGCGGAGGCCCTCTACCGGGAGCGCTCCCCGATCCACCACACCGACCAGCTCAGCTGCCCGGTCATCTTCTTCCAGGGGTCCGAGGACAAGATCGTGCCGCCCGACCAGGCGCTGGCCATGGCCGCCGCCCTGCGGGCCAAGCAGATCCCCTTCGCCCTGCAGGTCTTTGACGGCGAGCAGCACGGGTTCCGCCAGGCCGACACCATCACCAGGGTCGCCGAAGCCGAGCTGTGGTTCTACGGTCGGGTGCTGGGCTTCACCCCCGCCGATGCCATCGAGCCGGTGCCGATCGAGAACGAGCAGGGCCTGACCCCGCGCTGAGCGGCAGCGACGCCGGTGCCGCCCGGCGCGGGTGCGGCCCGGACCCGGCCGCGACACGATGGGGTCGCGGATCGTGCATCGTGGTGTCGTCCGCCGCCCGGCGACATCTCCCGACCTCTCGACCTCCCGACGTCAGACGTCATGTCCCTCCGCCATCTCCTGCCCCCGACGCTGGCCGCCGCCGTGGCCGCCGCGCTGCTGGTGCCGGCTTCGCCCGCCGCGGCCGGCCCGACGCCACGCGCCACTGCCGCCGGCGCGGCCGCCACCGCCGGCGCGGCCGCCATCGACGCCGGGCTGGCCGCCGAGACCGCCCGCGACGGGCGGCTGGCCCAGCGCACCGCCGCCGACCTGGCCGCCGCCGGCCGCGCCGCCGTCGCCGTGCAGCGCGCCAACGTCGCGCTGACTGCAGCCACACAGCGTCTCGGTGTGGCCGAGCTGGTGGAAGCGGTGGAGGCGGCCAAAGAGCGCCAGGCCCGCGCTGCCCTCGGGGCCGCCGCCGTCACCCTCTACATGGACATGGGTTCGGCGGGCGACGCCGTCCCCACTGCCGACCAGCCCTTCGCCGAGCCGACCGGCCGCCAGCTGGCCGACGCCACCTTGGCCCACCTGGCCGTGGCCCAGCTGCAGCGGCGCTTCCACCGCTACCAGCGGGTGGTCAGGCGCTGGCCGGCTCACCGGGCCGTGCTGATCTCCGCCGTGCACCGGGCGGCGGCCGCCCTCGGCGCGGCACGGCACGCCGTCGGTGCCGTCCGGAGCCGTCTGGTCGCCGACGCCCACGCCATCCACGCCGCCGGCCCGGATCCGGCCGACCTGCGGGCGGCCATGGTCTGGCCCGGCACCGACGTCCCCACGGTGGCCATGGAGGCCTACCGAGCCGCCGCCGCCCTGGCCGACCAGCGCACGCCGTCGTGCGGCATCCAGTGGTACGACCTGGCCGGCATCGCCCAGGTCGAGTCGAACCAGGGCCGCCACGGCGCCACCGCCATCGCCGCCTCGGGCGAGACCGCTCCGCCGATCCTCGGACCGCCGCTCGACGGCCAGGCCCACACCGCCGACATCCCGGCCATCGCCACCAGCTACGCCGACGGGGGCGGCCCGTATCAACGGGCTGTCGGCCCGCTGCAGTTCCTGCCCGGGACCTGGAACGCCCTCGGTGCCTCCGTGGGGATGGCGCCCGGCGATCCGAACAACCTGTGGGACGCCGCCGTCGGCGCCGCGCTGTATCTGTGCCGGGCGGGGTCGTTCGCCACCGGACCCAACGTGGCCGCTCTCTACAGCTACAACCAGTCGGCCTCCTACGTGGCCGAGGTCGCCGCCCTCGAGCAGGCCTTCGCCGCCGTGGCGGTGGCGGGTCCGCCACCGCCGCTGCCGGCGCAGCTGGCCGCCGCCGGCGGCTGACACCCGTTCGGGCTGACAACCGTTCGGGCTGACCACCGCTCGGGCTGCCACCTCGGCTACGGCTGCGGCCGGTCGGCGGCCGGGTCGCCGGCCAGGACCCGGTAAAGGCGCTGGCGGGCGTCGGTGATCACCGCGCCTGCCGTCGCGACCTGCTCGTCGTCACCCACCGCGGTGACCTGGCGGACCGCCATCAGCAACGACCGCAGGGCGTCACGCAGCTCGGCATGGCCGGCCGAAACCTCGGCCGGCCATGGGCCCCGGCCGATCCGTTCCGACGCCTCGGTGGCGGCGGCCCGGCCCGTGTCGGTCAGGTCGAAGACCCGCTTGCCACCCTCGTCGCGGCCGGCGATCGAGCCCTCCTCCTCGAGCAGCTGCAGCGTCGGGTAGACCGATCCGGCGCTCGGGCGCCACAGACCGCCGGCGCGGGCCTCGAGGCGGCCGATGAGCTCGTAGCCGTGGGCTGGCCCGTCGAGCAGGGCGATGAGCAAGGCCCAGCGGACGTCGCCGCGGCGGGCCCGGCGCCCACCGGCCCACGGCGGCGGCCCGCCGTGCCAGTGCCCGTGGCGGAACCCGGGAGGAAAGCCCCCGCCCGCCTCGAACCCGCCGCCGGCTCCGACCGGCGGTCCGAAGCCCCCGAACTTGGCGGCCCGGCCGGCTCCCCGCCGTCTTCCGGGACCTCCCCGCCCGCCGAACGGCTCCGCCTGCGATGCGAACACGTCGCCCATGGGTGCGCTCCTCTCATCCTTACGATATATCGCCATACTATCGGCGATATATCGCGATGTGTCGGTTGGAGGCTGCGCAGCGAGGATGGTGCCGAACAGGTCGCGGCCAGCGCCCGGCGTGTGGCTCTCAGCGGGTGGCGCCGGCGCCGGGCCGGAGCTCACGCAGCCCGTCGAGGACGAGGTCCAGCTCGCCGGCGGCGCTGGCCGCGGCGAGCTGCTCCAGCCGCTGGTGGTGCTCTTCGACCGTCAGCCGGCCGTCGACCAGGGCGTCGGCCAGCACCTGCTCGGCTCGGCGCCGGTCGTCGACGGTGACCAGCCTGCCCAGGGACTGCTGCAGGGTGTCGACGTCGCCGACGGTGGCGACCCGCTCGATCCGGCGGTGCAGGGTGGTCCGCAGGTCGCTCTGCCAGTCGCCGAGGCGGGTGTCGACCCAGGTGTGGAGGGCGGAGACCTGGGCCGGGGTGGCGCCGCGGTCGAGGTGGGCCAAGGCCCGGTCGAGGTCCCCGACGGTGCGGCTCCGGGCGACGGCCGCACCGGCGGTGGCGACGACGGCCGGCACCAGGGCATCGCCGGCGCCGGCGGCGTCGACCACCGCGGCGGCCCACCGGCGTTGACCGTCGTCGCAGCGCAGCTCCGGCCGCACGAAGCGTGCCCGCAGCGACACGCCGGCCTTCTCGATCTGCCGGTCGCGGCCGAGACGGGCGACCAGGAGGGGGGCGAGGACGGCGGCGGGAAGGCAGGCCGGGGTGACCAGCGCCACCGGGCCGCCCACCAGCAGGCTCAGCGCCACGCACCAGAGCGCGACCAGCGCCACGGCGAAGGTGCGCTGGGCGACGCCGCCGTTCCACGTCATCTGGCGGCGGGCGGCGGCGACGTAGCCGGGGTCGAGCTGCTGCAGCCTGACCAGCCAGGGGGCTGGCCCTCCCGCCAGACGGCGGTGGTCGGCCCAGCTCGCCACCTGCCACCCCGGTGCGATCCGGCAGGCGGCGAAGGGGGTGTCAGCCTGGGCGGCGGCCGCGCTGGTTGGTAGGGCGCCCGCGCCGGCGGTGTCGGGGTCGGCGGTGCACCCACCAGAACCAGCATCGTGCATGGTGGCCTCCTCGCGGGTTCCCGACGGCACCTCCCCGCACCTGCGCCGACCGACGGGTCAGGTCAGCGGCTCCGAGGTCATCTCGGAGACGGCTTCGAGATGGGCGGTGTCGTTGAAGCGGCGCAGGATCCACCGGTCGCCGGCCACGACCAGCTGCGAGATGGAGGCGTTGTCGGCCCCGACGAAGGCGAAGGGCCGGGAGCCGGTGGCCTGGGCCAGCACCTGCCCGATGGTGCCGGCGTGGGTGAACACGGCGACGTGCTGGTCGGGATGGGCGGCGGCGAGCCGGGCCACGGCGGCGCCCACCCGGGCGGCGAAGGCCTCGGCCGGTTCGGCTCCGGGGATGACGTCGAAGCGCTCCTGGGCCGCCATCTCCACGGCCACCGGGTCGCCTTCGAGCACCTTCTTGCGGTAGAGGCCGCCTTCCCACGCTCCGAGGAAGACCTCGCGCAGGTCGGCCTCCACCAGGGCCGACAGGCCCAGCGCCTGCAGGAGCGGCTCGGCGGTCTGGTGGGTGCGCTGGAGGGTGGTGGTGTACACGGCGGAGATGCCGGCGGAGGCCAACCGGCCGCACACCCGGGCGGCCTGGCGGCGCCCCACCTCCGACAGGGGGGGATCGCCGTGGCCGTCGCGCCGCTCGAAGGGTGAGCCGTCGACGGCGGCTTCCGACTCGCCGTGGCGGACCAGCAGCAGCTGGGTGGCGCCAGGCGGCGGCGCGAAGCGCAGCTGCCGGTAGGCGGCGGGTCCGGCGGGTGAGGCCACGGCCGCATGCTAGGTGTCAGGTCGGTCGTGCTGCACGGGCCGGGCCAGGCGGGGCCGGAGCCCCGAGGCCCGGGCGACGGGCCGTCCGATGGCGGCGGTGATGCTCTCGGCCGCGCCGACGACGGTCACCGCGCTGCGGGCCCGGGTGATGCCGGTGTAGAGCAGCTCGCGGGTGAGGATCGGCGACGCCGGGTCCGGCAGGACGACGGCGACGGCGTCGAATTGGGAGCCTTGCGCCTTGTGGATGGTCATGGCGTAGCAGGTCTCCACGTGCGACAGGCGGGTGGGGCTCAGCGCCACCACCGAGCCGCCCTGTTCGAAGGCGGCGGCCAGCCGCCCTGACCGCTCGGCCACCACGACACCGGTGTCTCCGTTGAACAGGCGCAGGTCGTAGTCGTTGACGGTGACGAGCAGAGGCTGCCCGGCGTGCCAGCCGCCTCGGCGGTCCCCGCCGACTCCTGCCGCGGCCAGCCACCGCTCGATGTGTTCGGTCCAGCCGGCGGCGCCGGCCGCCCCGTGGCGGTGGGCGCACAGCACCCGGAAGGTGCCGAGCCCCGCCAGCGCACCCGGCCCGTCCCCGGCGGTGGCCCGGGCGGCCACCTGCCTCCAGGCGTCGACCGCCTCGGCCCGCACCCCGGCGAGGTCTGCGGAGCCCGCCGTGTCGGCCGGCTGGGGGATCCAGGTCAGCTCGCCGCCGCCGCCGGCGAGCAGCTCCAAGGCTCGTGGCCCGTTGCCGTCGCGCACCGCGCCTGCCAGCTCGGCGATGGCCCCCCGGAAGCGGTGGATCCGCTGCAGGACGACGACGCTGGCGGCGATGGCGCTGTCGGGTGCCGTGGCGGTGGGCGATCCGACGATGTCGCCGAGCACGACGCCGGCCTCGACCGAAGCCAGCTGCTGGGGGTCGCCGAGCAGGATCAGCCGGGCGTCGGGTCGGACGGCGGCCAGGAGACGGTCCATCAGCGACAGCGACAGCATCGACGCCTCGTCGACGACGACGACGTCGTGGACCAGCGGGTGGGTCTCGTCGTGGCGGAACCGGGTGCTCGAGTCGGGTCTGGTGCCGAGCAGCCGGTGGAGGGTGGAGGCCGTCCAGCGGTCGGCGGATCCAGCCAGCGGCGGGTCGACGTCGGCGCCGCGCACCGCCTCTTGCAGCCGAGCCGCCGCCTTGCCGGTGGGGGCGGCCAGCGCCACCAGCGGTGGGCGGCCGCCGCCGGCCCGGGCCTGGTGTTCGAGGAGGGCGAGGATGCGGGCTACCGTCGTCGTCTTGCCCGTCCCCGGGCCGCCGGCGATCACCGCCAGCCGTCGCCGCACCGCCGTCTCGGCGACCCGGCGGGGCAGATCGTCGCCGCCGTCGTCGGTAGGGAAGAGCCGGTCGAGCCCGGCGACCAGCGCCCCCTCGTCGACGGCGTCGGCCGGCGTGCCGGCCCGCTCGAGCAGGGCGGCGGCCACCCGGCACTCGGCGGCGTGGAGCCGGTCGAGGTAGCACAGGGTGCCGTGGAGCTGCAGCGGCCGGCCCGCCCCGACCAGCGGGCTGGCGCTGACCGCGGCCAGCCAGGCCTCGGGCGCCGGCCAGGGCAGGCCCGGCACCGCCTCGCCCTCCTCGGTCCCGGCCGTCTCGGCGATGGTGGCCAGGTCGACGCAGACATGGCCCAGCCGCGGGGCGCGCGCCGCCAGCGCCGCGGCGAGCAGGACCACCTCGTCGTCGACGGCGCCGAGGGTCCCGAGCCGTCGGGCGATGTGGACCTCGGCGGCGTCGAGCACCCCGGCCTGGTTGAACCACCGGAGGAGCCCTTCGGCTCGGTGCGCGAGCCGGGCGTCGTTGGGGTCGGCTGCCGCCCGCGCCGTGCTCGCGGTGTCGCCGGGCGCCGTGCTCGCGGTGTCGCCGGGCGCCGTGCTCACCCCCGTGCTCCTTCGTCGAGCAGGTCGCTCACGGCATCGACCACGCCGCGCGGAGGCCGCCACGACCAG
>JAJZNB010000030.1 GCA_021848085.1 Actinomycetes bacterium | reverse complement strand
GCCGTGGCGTCGACATCCTGCTCGGCGGCAACCCCGAGGGCCTGGCCCTGCAGGAGGCTCGGGCCCAGGGCCTCGACCTCGATGCCGACGAGGGGCGGGCCGAGCTCCAAGCCATCCGCCGCCGCTGGGACGAGCGCTGCGCCGAGGAGGGCGAGCAGGTCCGCAAGCTCGGCGGCCTCTACGTCCTGGGCAGCGAGCGCCACGAGAGCCGCCGCATCGACAACCAGCTGCGGGGCCGCTCGGGCCGCCAGGGCGACCCGGGGGAGAGTCGCTTCTTCCTGTCGCTCGAGGACGAGCTGATGCGGCTGTTCGCCACCGGCGCCATGCAGTGGGTGATGACCAAGGCGCTGCCCGAGGACGTGCCCATCGAGGCGAAGATGGTCAGCCGGGCCATCGAGCGGGCCCAGAACACCGTCGAGGGTCGCAACGCCGAGATCCGCAAGGACGTGCTCAAGTACGACGAGGTCCTCGACAAGCAGCGCAAGGTGGTCTACGAGCGCCGTCTGCAGATCATCGACGGCGAGGATCTGCAGGCCCGCACCGAGGAGCTGCTCGAAGAGACCATCGACGCCCTGGTGGCGGCGTCGTGCCCCAGCGAGTACCCCGAGGAATGGGACCTCGAAGGGCTGCTGCGAGAGGTGGAGCAGTACTACCCGACCCAGTTCACCGTCGAAGAGCTGGCCGAGGCGGCCTCGACCACCCAGCTGTCGGAGAGCCTGCTGACCGAGGGGCTCGACTACTACCGGGGCCGGGACGACACCTTCCCCGGCGGCGCCGAGGAGGCCCGCCAGGTCGAGCGCGAGGTGATGCTGCAGATCATCGACCAGCGCTGGCGCGACCACCTGGCCGAGATGGACTACCTGCGCGAGGGCATCAACCTGCGGGCCATGGGGCAGCAGGATCCGCTGGTGGCCTGGCAGAAGGACGGCTTCGAGATGTTCGAGCAGATGATGTCGTCGATCGACGACGACTATCTGCGCTACGTGCTGCACGTCCAGGTGGTGCGCGAGGCCGCCCCTGAGCCCGACCTGTCGAGAGCCAGCTACCTGGCCGCCGACGATCCGGTGGGTGGCGTCAGCCTGCTCGACGCCTTCCGGGCCACCGAGTCGCTGGTGCCGGCCGCGGCGCCGGCAGCGGGCAACGGGGCGAGGGGTCCGGCCCCCGCCCCCGTCTCGTCACCACCCGGCGGTGGCGGGTCGGCGCCGCGGCCGGCGCCGCCCACCTCCCCGACGGACCTCGGCGCGCTCCACGCCGGCGACGACAGCGGGCAGATGCCCCTGGTGAAGGCGCCGTCGGAGAAGATCGGGCGCAACGCACCGTGCTGGTGCGGCAGCGGCAAGAAGTACAAGCTCTGCCATGGCGCGTCCTGAGCCCGGAGCGGGGGGCTCGCCTCGTGACCTGCGCGCCGAGCTGGGAGACCTGCGCACCCGGCTGGTCGAGGCCGAGGGGTACCTGGGGCTCGAGCAGCTGCGGGCCCGGCGCGCCGACCTGGAGCTCGAGGTGGCCCGGCCCGACCTGTGGGACGACGCCGAGCACGCCAAGACCGTCACCTCCGAGTTCGGTCGGGTCAGCGACGACATCGCCGTGCTCGAGGATCTCGAGTCCCGCCTGTCGGATGCCGAGGTGCTGCACCAGCTGATGGTGGAGGAGGGCGAGCAGTCGCTGGCCGGGGAGGTCGCCGCCGCCGTCGACGACGTGGCCCGGCGGGTCGGCGACCTGGAGCTGCGCTCGCTGTTCACCGGGGAGTACGACGACGGCGATGCCATCGCCGAGCTCCACGCCGGCGCCGGCGGCACCGACGCCCAGGACTGGTGCGAGATGCTGCTGCGCATGTACCTGCGTTGGGCCGAGCGCCGAGGGTTCCAGGTGGAGATGGACGAGGTGACCGCCGGACAGGAGGCGGGGCTGCTGTCGGCCACCATCATCGTGAAGGGCCGCTTCGCCTACGGGCTGCTGGCCGCCGAGCGCGGCGTGCACCGCCTGGTGCGGATGTCGCCGTTCGACTCCCAGCACCGGCGCCAGACCAGCTTCGCCTCGGTGGACGTCACCCCCTTCGTCGAGGACGTCAGCGACGAGGTGGCCATCGACGACAAGGACCTGCGGGTCGACACCTACCGCTCGTCGGGCGCCGGAGGCCAGCACGTCAACAAGACCGATTCGGCGGTGCGGATCACCCACCTGCCGACCGGCATCGTGGTGTCGTGCCAGAACGAGCGCAGCCAGCACCAGAACCGGGCCCGCGCCATGCAGATCCTGGCCGCCAAGCTGGCCGAGCGCCAGCGCGCCGAGCGTCGGGCCGAGCTCGACTCGCTCAGCGGGCCCCAGAGCGAGGTGTCGTGGGGCAGCCAGATTCGCTCCTATGTGCTGGCTCCCTACCAGCAGGTGAAGGATCTGCGCACCCTGTACGAGACCGGCAACGTCGACGCCGTGCTCGACGGGGACATCGACCCGTTCATCGAGGCGGAGCTGCGCCGCCAGCGAGGGGCTGTGGCGCGGACCTGATCCGGGCCGGTACCGACCCCGTATGCCGCCAAAAAACCACGGTGTGTGGGTGTCGTTCCGCCGTGGGGGATGGTGCTAGCCTTCTGGCAGCCTCTTCCGCCCTACCGGTCGACACGCGCTGCCCAGCGGGCCTTGACAGAGAGCATGCGATGATCAGTTTCGAGAACGTCACGAAAACGTACAAGTCCGAAACCATCGCCCTCCGGGATCTTTCGGTGGAGATCGAGAAGGGCGAGTTCGTCTTCATCGTGGGGCCCTCGGGATCGGGCAAGACCACCTTCATCCGGCTGCTGCTGCGGGAGGAGCCGCCGGACCGGGGCAAGATCTGGGTGGCTGGCCGCGAGATCGGCACGTTGAACCAGTGGCGGATCCCGTACCTGCGACGGAACATCGGCTGCGTCTTCCAGGACTTCCGCCTGCTGCCCAACAAGACCGTGTTCGAGAACGTGGCCTTCGCCCTCGAGGTCATCGGCCGGCCCAAGCACGTCATCGCCAAGCAGGTGCCGCAGGTGCTCGACCTGGTCGGCCTGGCCAAGAAGCGCGACAACCGGCCGACCGAGCTGTCAGGTGGCGAGCAGCAGCGGGTGGCGGTGGCCCGGGCCTTCGTCAACCGGCCGCTGATCCTGCTGGCCGACGAGCCCACCGGCAACCTCGATCCCAACACCAGCCAGGGCATCATGCGCTTGCTGGACCGCATCAACCGAACCGGCACCACCGTGTTGGTGGCGACCCACGATGCCGGCATCGTCGACCAGATGCGCCGGCGCGTCATCGAGCTCGACCGCGGCACCCTGGTCCGCGACCAGGCCCGAGGTGTGTACGCCTGAGATCCGGCGGCGACCCGAGACGGGCCGCCGCCGCGTTCGCTGATCCCCGGTCGACGCTGATCCCCGGTCAGCGCTGACCCCAGTCAACGGAGCATCCCCCTGCCATGGCCGTTTCCCTCGACTACGTGACCCGCGAGACCGCCTCCAACCTGTGGCGCAACCGGCTCATGACCGTGGCTGCCATCTTGACGGTGGCCGTGTCCCTGACACTGGTCGGCGCCACCCTGCTGGTGAAGCAGGGCGTGGCCCAGGCCACCACCAAGTGGCAGCACGGCGTGAACGTGCTGGTCTTCTTGAAGGCCGACAGCGCGGCGCCGGCGGCGATGACCCCCCAGCAGCGGGCCATCGACACCCAGCTGACCCAGCTGCCCTACGTGCACAGCTGCCTGTTCCGCAACCAGGCCTACGACTACCAGGAGGCCCAGCGGCAGCTGGGCGCGTCGGTCAGCCAGGGGCTCACCGTCGGCACCACGCCGTCGTCGCTGCGCTGCGTCCTCAACGACCCGAACCAGATCGTGGCCATCCAGCACCAGTTCCAGGGCTATCCAGGGGTGCAGAACGTGGTGGGCCCGACCCAGGCGGTCAAGACCATGGAGAAGTGGATCGGGGTGCTGCAGGCGGTCTTCCTGGCGGTGGCCGTCATCCTGCTGCTGTCGGCGACGGTGCTCATCCTCAACACCATCCGGCTGGCCATCTTCGCCCGTCGGCGCGAGGTGTCGGTGATGAAGCTGGTCGGCGCCACCAACTGGTTCATCCGCATCCCGTTCATGTGCGAGGGGCTGGTCCAAGGGGTCATCGGTGCGGCCGTCGCCGCCGGGCTGGTCTTCTTGCTGCACTATTTGATGTCGCTGGCTGGGCAGAACCCCCAGAGCTTCGTCGGCCAGATGCGGATGCCCACCTCCGAGGCGGTGTGGACCTGCGTGGTGGTGCTGCTCATCGGCGTGGGCATCGGCTCGATCGGCTCGGCGCTCGGCATCCGGCGCTTCCTCGACACCTGACCCAGCCGGTGAGCGCCGGGGGCCTGGTCGCCTTGGAGCAGGTCGGACGATGGCCGGCGGTGGCCGTGGCCGGCGCCGGGCGCGGCGGCGAGACCCCGGCCACGGTGGGCGACGTGCGGCGCCCGTTCGCCTGGGCCTCGCTGACCAAGGTGCTGGTGGCGCTCAGCGTGCTGGTCGCGGTGGAGGAGGAGACGGTGGCGCTCGACGAGCCAGCCGGGCCTCCGGGCTCGACCGTCCGGCACCTGCTGGCTCACGCCTCGGGGCTGGCTCCCGACGGCGATCGGGTGCTGGCGCCGCCGGGCACCCGCCGCATCTACTCCAACGGGGGCTTCGAGCTGCTGGGAGGGGAGCTGGCCCGCCGGGCGGGCATGGCGGTGGGGGAGTATGTGGCGCAGGCGGTGCTGGTGCCGCTGGGCATGGTGGGGACGAGCCTGCCGGTGGGGGCGTCTCCCGCTTCGGGAGCCTCCGGGCCGCTGGCTGACCTGTTGCGCCTCGGCCAGGAGCTGCTGCGCCCGACGCTGGTAGCTCCCACCACGATCGAGGAGGCGACCACGGTGGCGTTTCCGGGGCTGGCCGGGGTGGTGCCCGGCTTCGGCCGTCACGATCCGTGCGACTGGGGGCTGGGGCTGGAGCTGCGCGACGCCAAGAGTCCGCACTGGACCGGCAGCCGAAACTCGGCCGTCACCTTCGGTCACTTCGGCCGGGCCGGCGGGTTCCTGTGGGTCGACCCGGTCGCCGACGTGGTGTGCGGCTCGCTGAGCGACCGTCCCTTCGGCCAGTGGGCCGCCGAGGTGTGGCCCCGGCTGTCCGACGACGTGCTGGCGGAACTGAGTGCCTGAGGACGGCTGACAGGCGGCGGCTGGGGCTCGGCCACCTCGGTGCCGTAGAGTCGTAGCCCGTGAAGGGCGTCATCCTGGCCGGCGGGAGCGGAACGCGACTGCATCCGCTGACCCGCATCACCAACAAGCACCTGCTGCCGATCTACGACCGGCCGATGATCAGCTATGCCATCGAGGCGCTGGTGCTGGCCGGCATCAACGAGATGATGCTGGTGACCGGTGGCACCCACGCCGGCGAGTTCCTCCGGCTGCTGGGCAACGGCGAGGAGTACGGCATCGACCGGCTCTTCTACGCCTACCAGGAGCGCCCCGGGGGCATCGCCGAGGCGCTGGGCCTGGCCGAACGCTTCGTCGCCGACGACCCGGTGCTGGTGATGTTGGCCGACAACATCGTGGAGCACAGCTTCCGGTCGACGGTGGAGGCCTTCGCCGACCAGGGCAAAGGGGCCCGCATCCTGCTCACCGAGGAGGACGATCCGGTGCACCTCCGGCACCTCGGCGTCCCGGAGCTCGACGGGGAGGGCCACGTCGTGGCCATCCACGAGAAGCCGCAGACGCCGCCGAGCTCCTACGCCGTGACCGGCATCTACTGCTATGACCCGCAGGTGTTCGAGGTGATCGGCCACCTGGAGCCGTCGGGACGCGGTGAGCTCGAGATCACCGACGTCAACAACTGGTACGTGGGCCAGGGCGAGATGGCCTTCGATGTGCTGCAAGGCTTCTGGGGGGATGCCGGCGAGTCGATCGAGGCGTACTACGCCGTCAACGACTACGTCCGAGCCAACGGCGCCAACAAGAGCTGACCTGCCGGCGCCGATCCGCCCGCCGTCGGCGGCGGGCGTCCTCTGACAGCGTCCGCCGTCGGCGGCGGCTGGCCTTCCCGTGGGCAGGGATCGGGCGTGGTCAGCGGCCGGCAGGCGGCGGCCGGCCGGTGAACAGGTCGAGTTGCGGGTCGCCGGGGCGACGCTCTGGTCGGTCGTCCGGCCGCGGCCGTGATCGTTGTGCTGGTCTTCGACCACTGGCGGGGTGTGCTGGTGGGCGGCCGGCCGGCGGGTGTCCGCTGGTCCGGGCGGGCGCGCCGGGGTCCGGAGGGTTGGTGTCGGGTGGGGTCCAGGTCCAGTGGCCGGGGTCGCCGTCGAGGGTCCAGCCGTCGTAGTGGCGCATGCGGTGGTGGCGGCGGCACAGCGTGACGAGATTGGAGAGGCAGGTGAGGCCGCGATGGGCGAGCTGGCGACGCCAGTGGTCGTGTTCGAGGTTGAACGACGACCCGCAGACCACACAGCCGCCGTCGCGGGCCAACAAGGCGACCTTCAGCGACTTCGGGACGTTACGGCCGGCGGTGGCGACAGTGCGGACATCGACGCCGTCGGTGATGACCAGGTTGAGGTAGGCGTCGCCCAAGACGGCCCGGGCGGCTTCGACGGGGACCGGCCCGATGCCGGGGATCTTGCAGCGCTGACCCCGGCCGACGAAGCCCTGGTGGAAGGCGGAGAGGTCGGCGAGGAGGTTGACGGTCCAATGCGGTGCCGACGCGTCGGCTCCACGGCCGTCTCGTTGTTCGGTGGCCAGCTCCACGAGGGCGTCGAAGCGGAGGTGCCGCGGGTCGGTCGGCTCGCCGAGCTGGCGCGCTGTCGCGAACAGCTGGTCAGCGCGGCTGTCCATGGCGGCTCTCACCGCGGCCAGCTCGGCGAGCGGCCCGACGGCGTCGAGGTGGGCCAGCCCGTCGCTGCCGACCCAGAAGCGCACATCGCGGGCTTGGCGCCAGCGACGCATCCGTTCGCGTTCCTCCAACCGCGAGGTGGCCGCCGCTTTGAACCGGTTCGCCGTCTTGCGAAGGTCGCGCATCGGCTTGCCCTGGCGAGCCTGGCCCAGCAGCTCCTGCTCCGCCGCAGGGTCAACCGCCGCGGCCTCGGCCACCTGCTCAGCCTGGCGAGGGGTGATCTCCCCGCGGCGCAACGCGTCTTCGGTGTCGGGCAGGACGTCGAGCCGGTCGGCGACCCGCGCTTCGCGCACCGCATCGCCATGGCCGCTGCCCGAGCGGGTCGCCGCCCACTCCTCGAAGCTGCGCAGCCCGTCGGCCTTCCACGCCTCCGCCGTGGCCGCCTTCCGGGTCACGACCAGCCGGAGCCCCGACACCACACGCTGCAGATCGGTCAGAGCGACCCACAGATCCAAGGCGTCCGCTGGCGCCAACACATCCACGTCGAGTCCCTCCGCCTCAGCGGCCAGGCGGCCCCGAACCTCCTGCACCATCTCGAGCACGCACACACCTTCGCATGCCGGTGTAACGCCGAGGTGGCTGGTCGCCCCTGCCAGGGCAGGCCGCTTCGCCGGCTGGTCGCCCCTGCCAGGGCAGGCCGCCCCTGCCAGCGCAGGCCGGTCAGGCTGAGCCCACGGTGACGCCCGCCCACTGCGCCATGTCACGGCGGTGGCGGGCGTAGTCGACCTTGCCCGAGGGGCTGCGCCCGATGGTGTCGACGAACATGACCCGCTTGGGCGCCTTGTAGGCGGCCAGCGAGGCGCGCACGTGGTCGCGCAGCTCGGCCTCGGTGGCCGAGCTGCCGGGATGGAGCTCCACCACCGCCGCCACCACCTCCACGAACGTTGGGTCGGCGAGGGGCACGGCCACCGCGTCGCGCACCGCCCGATGGCGCTTCAACACCTCCTCGACCTCCTCGGGAAAGACCTTCTCCCCGCCGGTGTTGATGCAGACCGAGCCGCGGCCGAGCAGGCGGACGGTGCCGTCGGCCTCCACCATGGCGAAGTCGCCGGGCACCGAGAAGCGCTGGCCGTCGATGACCCGGAAGGTGGCCGCCGACCTGTCAGGATCCTTGTGGTACCCGATGGGGTTGCGTCCGCCGAGGGCCAGCAGCCCGCTGGCCCCGGAGCCGGGCTCCACGTCACGGCCGCTGTCGACGTCGATGACCCGGACGTCTGGACCCAGTGAGAAGGTGGCGGTGCGCCGGGTCTCTTGGGCGCTCGACACCGACGTGCCCATCCCGAGGGCCTCCGATGACGAGAAGGCGTCGATCAGCAGCACCGACGGCAGGTGGCGCAGCAGCCCCTGCTTGGTCTCCTCGCTCCACATCACCCCCGACGAGATCATCCCGATCAGGCTGTCGAGCTCGAAGCGGCCGGGATGCTGGTCGAGGGCGGCCAGCATCGGTCGGGCGAAGGCGTCGCCCACGATCGTCACCACGTTGACCTGCTCGGTGTCGACGGTGCCGAACAGCTCCAGGGGGTCGAAGTGGCGCCCCTCCAGCAGCACCACTCGGCCGCCCACGTTGAGGACCCCGATCGAGGTGAACATGCCGGTGCCGTGCATCAGCGGGCAGGCCGGCATCAGCGCCGGGCCTGGGCCGCCGATGACCGCCCGAACCGCGTCGAGACCGCCCTCCTCGTCGACTCTGACCAGGTTGCCCCGGTTGAGCCGGCAGAACAGGTCGTCCTGGCGCCACATGACGCCCTTGGGCATGCCGGTGGTGCCGCCGGTGTAGAGCAGCAGCAGGTCGTCGCCGCCGCGTCCCCACGGCGCACGTACCCGCTGGGTGGCCGCCGTGGCTGCCTGCTCGTAGTCGACCGCCCAGGGGGGCTGGGGGCCGCTGCCGTCGTCGACCCACAGCCACAGGCGCACCGCGTCGAGGCGCCGGCGCAGCCGCTCCACCCGCTCGGTGAAGGTGCCGTGGAAGACCACGGCGGCCGCATCGGCGTTGTCCCACAGGTACGCCAGCTCGTCGTCGCCGTAGCGGTAGTTGGTGTTGACCGGGGCCAGGCCGATCTTCATGGCGGCGAAGGAGGCCTCGAGATACTGGGGGGAGTTGTAGAGGTAGAGGGCCACCGACGTGCCGCGCTGCAGCCCGTGGTCGAGCAGGGAGCGGGCCACGCCGTCCGCCCGGCGGTCGAAGGCGGCCCATGTGGTGCTGCGGCCTCCTTGCACCACGGCCGGGGCGTCGGGCACGCACTCGGCGGCTGTCTCCCACACGTCGGCGAAGTTCCAGGCGGTCATGGCGTGACGTCCCACACGTCGGCGAAGTTCCAGGCGGTCACCCGGCGGAGCCTACGCTGTGGCCTTGTGGACCTTGCACTCCCCGACGATCGACATCCGGCTCGGGTGGCCTGGCGGGCCTGGCTGGACGAGCACCCCGATCCCACCCCCCGGCAGCTGGCCGAAGCGGGCTACGTCGCCCCGCACTGGCCGCGCCCCTGGGGGCTGGGTGCCGGTCCCGTCGACCAGCTGGTGATCGACGAGGAGATTCGGGCTGCCGGGGTGCACCGGCCGTCGAACCAGATCGGCATCGGCTGGGCCGGGCCCACCATCATCCATGCCGGCACCGAGGAGCAGAAGCAGCGGTACCTGCTGCCGCTGCTGGCCGGTGAGGAGATCTGGTGCCAGCTGTTCAGCGAGCCGGGCGCCGGCTCGGACCTGGCCGGGCTCACCACCCGGGCAGTGCGCGACGGCGACGAGTGGGTGGTGTCGGGGCAGAAGGTGTGGACCAGCCTCGCCCACCTGGCCGCCTTCGGGATCCTGCTGGCCCGGACCGACCCTGACGCCCCCAAGCACCGCGGCATCTCCTACTTCATCTGTCCCATGCAGGCGCCGGGGCTGACGGTCCGGCCCATCGTCGACATGACCGGCGACCACTCGTTCAACGAGGTGTTCTTCGACGACGTCCGGATCCCGGCGGCCAACCTGGTGGGCGAGGTGAACCAGGGCTGGACCCTGGCCAAGGTCACCTTGGGCAACGAGCGGGTGTCGCTGTCGGGCGAGGGCGCCCTGTGGGGCATGGGACCCACCGCCGACGACCTGGTGCGTGAGGTGAGGACGGCGGCACGCCCCCTGTCGCCGCTGCTGCGGCAGCGGCTGGCCCAGGTGTGGGCCGAGGGCGAGGTGCTGCGCCTCATCCGGCTGCGCACCATCGGAGCGGCGCTGTCGGGCAGGTCCCCCGGACCGGAGGCGTCGGTGCGCAAGGCGCTGGCCGACCTGCACGGCCAGCACGTCATGGAGCTGGGCAAGGACCTGGCCGGTGCCGGCGGCATGCTGGTGGCGTCGGGCCCCGGCGGCACCCACGACGTGCCGGGAGGATGGCCGGCGCTGGCGTGGGGCAAGGGTCACAGCTTCGCCCGGGCGCTGACCATCGGCGGTGGCACCTCCGAGGTGCAGCGCAACATCGTGGCCGAGCGTGTGCTGGGGCTGCCCCACGAGCCCGGCCTCGACGGTGCCACCGGGCCGAGCCCAGTGGCACCCGCCCGCAAGAACACCACGTAGAGAGCGTTATCCACTACGAAGCGTGTTAAACGCTTCTGGGCGGGGGATGATCCACCAGTGGAGGAGACGATGCGAGATCCGGGCCCCGACGAACGACAGGGTCGGTTCGTGGCGGTGGGCGACGGCCGCCCGCCCGGGCGAGGCGGCGCAGCCGAGCCCTGGGTCCGGCGATGGGGTGAGCGCTGCCGCCAGGTCGGGGTGGGCACGGCCAGGTTGCCCAGCGTCGAGGCGACATGGCTGGTGGAAGCGGTGCTGCAGGCCGTCGAGGGTGACGGCACCGGCCGGCTGTCGCATGCCGGCCGGGCCTGGGGGGCTTTCCCCGGCACCGTCTCGGAGCTGGTGGGGAGCCTGTCGGTCCTGCGGGAGGTGCTGAGCGGCCAGGTCGGTGACGAGCTGGCGCTGCAGCGTGCGCTCGACGAGGTGACGGCAGCCGGCACGGCCGAGCTGCTGCGGCGGCTGCACCAGGCGTCGCTCACCGATCCGCTCACCGGGGTGGGCAACCGGCGCGCCTTCGAGCAGGCCGCGGCGGTGGCGCTGTCGGTGGCGGCTCGGCGCCAGGCTCCGATGAGCGTGGTGGTGCTCGACCTCGACGGGCTCAAGCAGATCAACGACGCCGCCGGGCATCTCGCCGGGGACACCGCCCTGCGGGCGCTGGCCGACGCCGCCCGGCGGGTGCTGCGGCGGAGCGACGCCCTGTTCCGGACCGGTGGGGACGAGTTCGTGTTGGTGCTGACGGCGCCGGCCGGCCAGGTGCCGGCCCTGATGGAGCGGATGGCTGCCTCCGGCGCTCCTGCCTTCTCCTGGGGTGTGGCCGCCTACCCGGCCGACGCCGTGGAGGTGCCGGCCTTGGTCGCCCTGGCCGACCGCGACCTGTACCGGCGCCGGGCGCAGCGGCCGCTTCGTGTGGTGGCGCAGCCGCAGCCTGTCGGCGACGCCGCCAGCGAGAGCCCGGCCGGTGGGTCGGCCGGTCGCGCCGCGGCGCCGGGCCGCGCCGCCGGTGCGGTCCGTGGAGCGCGGGTTGCTCGCTGGGCGTGGGCGGCGGCTGCGGCGGCGGTGGTGGTGGCGATCGCCGTGGTGGGGGCCGGAGGGCTGGGATCGGGTCCGACGAGCCGTCCCCGGGCGGTGCAGCTGGCCGATCCGGCGTCATCGTCGGTTGGGGGGGGCGCCTCGGCCGGGTGGGTGGAGCACGGTGGTGGAGGTCGACGGAGCTCTGCGCCGGCTGCCGGACCGGTCCGCCGCGGGCGGTCGGCGCCGGCGGGTGCGCCCGGCACGGCGGGATCGGCGGCCGGCGCCGGCAGGGCGACGTGGGCGGCGGGCCGTTCCGCCACCTCGCCGGCGGCGTCCGCATGGGTGCCGCCGGCCAGGGCCGTTCCCGCCGGTTCGCCGGCGCTGACGGCGCTGCCGGTGGTGTCGAGGCCGGTGGTGTCGAGGCCGGTGGTGTCGAGGCCGGTGGTGTCGAGGCCGGCGCGGTCCAGGCCGGTGCCGGCGACCGGGCCGGCGACGGCTCCGGTCAGCGGGGCGGTGGA
>JAJZNB010000048.1 GCA_021848085.1 Actinomycetes bacterium | reverse complement strand
GGGTGACATGTCCCCACCCTCATGAAGACACCATCAGCATCCTCCGCTCATAGCAAGGATGGCACCGAGCTCGGCCCAGGTGGCGGATCGTGCGAGGTGTGCGGTCAGCGCCTCTCAAACACGTTCTGAGGGGCGGTCTGGGCTGAGGGGCGGTCTGGGCTGAGGGGCGGCGGAAGCTGGCCGGAGGGGTGGGCTGAGGGCGCGGCGGAGCTGGGAGGCTCGGTCGGCGAGCCGGGGGAGCCTGCGGCGTGTCCCCGCGACTCAGGTGATCCCCGGGCAGCCGATGTTTCCGGCGGCGATGGTGACGATGGTGGCGCTGGCCGGGGCGGTGGTGGCCGTGGCGCCGTCGACCAGGCCGCTCAGCTGGCCGGAGGGGAGCCGCAGCTGGTAGGAGCCGCCCTGGGCCGTCGACAGGGCGAAGTCGTCGCCGTAGAGGGACTGGGCTTGGGCCACGGTGTCTCCCACCCGCAGCCCCCGGGCGGTGGCCAGCTCGGAGCCGGTGGTGGCGTAGCCGACGAAGCGACCGGCGTCGAAGTAGGCGGAGAACCCCGGCCACGGCAGGTAGCTGCTGACGTCGCAGCTCGGATCGGGCTGCGGCGAAGCGGCTCGGGGCGTGCCGAGCAGCTGCTGCAGGGCGGCGACGGCGCCGACGCTGCCCTGACCGAGGTGGGCCGCACCGACACCGGTCGGGGTCAGCGACGATCGGCCGGTGGCCGCGCCCCGCAGCGCCGTGCTGGCCGGGGGCGACGAGGGCGGCGCCGGTGGGGAGGAGAGGACGGCGGCGGCGGTGACGGTGACGGCGATCGCCGCTGCCAGCGGGGCGGCGACGACCACGGCCAGGCGGTACCAGCGGCTGCCGGCGGTCAGCCCCCGCATCGGGCCGGCGGTGTCGGCGTCGGGCCGGGGGTCGTGGCGCGCCTCGCCGGAGGTGGCTGGCGCGGTGCGGCGCGGTCCGGGGTCGGGCCGCGAGGTGTGGCGCGCGTCGGCGCCGGAGGCGGGGTCGGCGTGGGGGCCATGGCGTCGGACAGTATGGCGTGCCAGACGTGACCAGCCGGTGCCGGGGCTCGTCGGGGGGCTCACGACGCCGAGGTCGCCGACAGCGCCACGGCGCTCCAGGTGCTTCCCCCGTCGTGGGTCATGAGCAGCGTGGAGGAGCTGGCGCCGGCGGTGATGGCCACGCCCTGGGTGGCGGTGGTGAAGCCGACGAAGCGCACCGTCTGCCCGCTCGGCGGGGTGTAGACGGTCCGCCAGGTGTGGCCGCCGTCGAAGCTGGCGGTCAGCCCCGGTCCGGCGACCACCACCACCTGCGGATCGCCCGGCGCGGTGGCCACCGACGAGGCCGAGACGGCAGGGCTGTCGACCTCGCCGACGGCGGTGAAGTGGCTGCCGCCGTCGGTGGAGGTGAACAGCCACGCGGCCTGGGCCGTGGTTCCCGGTGCTGGCGGACCCCACTGGCCTTCGTCGCAGACGGCGACCAGGTCGGAGCTGGAGGAGGCGGCGAGGTGGGCCAGGCCGTTGGCGTCGGTGCAAGGCGGGGTCCAGCGGGCCCAGCCCGAGCTGGCCAGGCGGGCACCGGCCACCACCACCCGGTCGTTCTCGACCAGCCATCCCGCCGCACCGTGCAGCGTCAGCTCGGCCGACGGGACCGGGCCGCCCCCGATGGGCAGGGTGGTGGCGGAGCGGGCCCAGGAGTCGCCGGGGACGGAGGAGGTGAACAGGTGCACCCCCGTCCCGTTGGGCCCGAGGGTGACCAGATGGGCCAGCCCGTCGGACGCCTCGAGGGCGGCGACCGCACCGCCGCCGGGGACGGTCACCTGGTGCCAGCTGGCGCCGCCGTCGTGGGTGGCCCACAGCGTGGAGGCGGGGGCGCCGGTGGAGCCGGTGGGCGGGGTCACGATCCAGCCGTCGGCCGGGTCGGCGAAGCGGATGCGGGCGCCGTTGGCCGCGCCGCCGGTGCCGAAGGTCACCGCCGGAGCCGGGCCCTGTGACCAGGTGGTGCCGCCGTCGGTGGTGTGGGCGACGGCGAGGCGGGTGCCGTCGCCGGACGGCGCCGTGCCGAGCACCCAACCGACCTGGGCCGACACGAAGGTGACCGACAGGGGGGCGAACCCGGCAGCCACCGGCGCTGCCGGCGCGGTGGTGGTCGTCGCTCCACCTGGCTGGCTGGCTGCCGGGCGCCGCGGGGTCGACGAGGCGGAAGAGGACGAGACGGAAGGGGCGGTGGTGCTGGCGCACGCGGTCAAGGTGAGGCCGGCGGCCACCACCACGCCCAGCGCCGCTCGCCTGTGGGCCGGTCCCGTCGCCTGTTGGCTCATGATCGGGTCACCTCCCGGCGGCACCGGAACCGCCGCCTGCACCAGAACAGCCGTGAGCGGCCGGTTGGGTTCCCGCCGGCCCCGGTGTCGGTGTGCGGCCCGGTGTCGGTGTGCGGCCCGGTGTCGGTGTGCGGCCCGGTGTCGGTGTGCGGCCCGGTGTCGGTGTGCGGCCCCGGTGTCGGTGTGCGGCCCCGGTGTCGGTGTGCGGCCCGGTGTCGGTCAGCGGGCACGGCCGGTGGTCCCGGCCAGCACCGGGTGGGCCTGCAGCCCGTCGCAGTCGCGGGGGGCGACCGGCACCGTCACCGAGTGGCGGGTGTTGGGCGCCGTGACGAGCAGCCCGGCCAGCCGTCGGCATGAGCTGCCGTGGCCGGACCGGGAGACGCTCTCGACCACGGCGGCGGCGCTCTGGCCGGGAGCCAGCGTCAGGACCGGCCCGGTGCGCTGGCCCCGGCGCAGCCCGCCGGCCGGTCCCCGCGGGGTCCACCTCGCCTGGGTGACTTGCGTGCCGGCCGCGTCGAGGCCGGCCACCCCGGGGTAGCCGTAGAGCTGGCAGCTGCTGGTGCTGATGTTGCGGAACCGCAGCACCAGGGCGGCGTGGGCTGATGCGGCGGTGCTCCGGACGGCGACGACCCGAAGCTGGGTGGAGCGGCAGGCCGCCGCGGCCGGCGGCGAGATGGCGGTCGGCGCCGCCGACGGCGTGGTCGAGTTCGACGGCTGCCAGCTGCCGGTCGTGCCCGGCACCACGGGATGGACCTGCAGCCCACTGCAGTCTCCGGGGGCGAGGGCGATCGGCAGCGAGTGGTAGGTGTTGGGGGCGGTGACCAGCAGGCCGACCAGGGTCGGGCAGGCGGTGGTGCCGGAGGGCACGTCGGTGCCCTCCACCACGGCGGTGCCCTCCTGCCCGGGGGACAGGATCACCACCGGCGGGGTGTGGGCCCCGCCACCGAGACCGCCGAGGAACCCCGCCGGGGTGCGGACCGCCTGGGTGACCTGGGTGCCGGCGCCGTCGAGGCCGGCCACCCCGGGATAGCCCTCCAAGGTGCACGGCCGCCCGCTGGTGTCGGTGAAGTGCAGCTCCAGGCCGCTGTGGCCGGCGGCGGACTGCGCCGGTGTGGCGGTGACGGCCAGATCGGTCGAGTGACAGGCGGCGGCGGTGGCGGCGGCCTCGGTGGCCGGCGACGACAGCGGGGCGGCGGTGCCGCCGACCTGCAGCGGCCGCTGCGAGATCGGCGCCGCCGACGGCTGCACCACGACCACGGCGACGGCGGCGGCGGCCGCCACCGCGGTGGCCGCCGCCGCCCGGCTGGCGAATCGAAGGCGCCGCCGGTGCCGGGCCTTGGCCCGCAGCGCGGCGAAGGGCGGGATGCGGTCGGGTCGGTTGCGGTCGGCGGCCTCCACCAGCAGGTCGTGCAGGTCACGCATCGTCGGACACCTCCAGGTCCAACAGGGGGGCCAGGGCGGCGCGCGCCCGCGCCAGGCGGCTCTTGATCGTGCCCGGCGGAACCCCGAGCTCGTCGGCGACCTGTTCCACCGGCAGGTCGAGCAGATGGTGGAGCACCACGGCGTGACGCTGCCCGTCGGGCAGCTGAGCCAGCGCTCGCATCACGTCGACGCCCTCGGCCGACGGGGCCGGGCTGGCTGTGCCCGAGACGGCGCGGCGCATGGCCACCACCCGGTTCTGGGAGCGACGGTTGCGCTGGGCCAGCAGGCGGAAGGCCACCTTGCGCAGCCAGGCCTCGGGAAGGTCGTAGCGCGACACCGTCGACCAGCGGGGGATCAGCCGGATGTAGGTCTCTTGGGCGATCTCCTCGGCGTCGCTGCGGCTGCCGCCGGCCAAGGTGAGCAGGCCGACCAGCCGCTGGTAGGTGAGGTGGTAGAAGACCTCCAAGTCGTCGGTGCGTTCGACGCTCATCGGACCGGCACCGACCGACGGGAGCAGGGCCCGGGGGCGCGGCGCACCGCCTCCGCAGAGCGCGAGAGGCGCACCGCCCCGCCGGGGCGAGGTTGGCGCACCGCCCCGCCGGGGCGAGGTTGGCGCCTCCCTCGTTTCCCCGTCGGCGGACCTGGTGGCGAGAAGCGGCACCCGATCGTCACCCGGCCTGGCTGAAGGTGCCCGCCACCGTCACCAGGTCGCCGAGGTGCAGCAGCCCGTAGACCTTCTGGGCCGTGGCCACCGGCAGCTCCAGGCAGCCGTTGGACTGCGGGAAGCCGTAGGCGGCGCGGACGAAGCCGTGGATGGCGTCGCCCTCGTAGAAGTAGTTCACCCACCGGATGTTCGGGTCGACGTAGGAGACACCATCGGGCATGGTGCCACGCATCGTCGTGCTCGGTAGCCGCTCGAAGATGGGGAAGGTGCCGGCGGGGGTGCGGGCTCCGGCGATGCCCGAGTTCACCGGGCTGGTCAGCACCGGGTTGCCGTCGACCTCCACCGTCAGCGTCTCAGGAGCGTTCAGGTTGGCCACCACGGTGGTGTAGGGCTTGGGCGGCTCGTGGTCGGCCAGGTCGGCCTGGACCAGTGCGGCCCAGGTCTGCGGTCCGAAGATCCCGTCGACGCTCAGCTGGTGGTCGGCCTGGAAGGCCATCAGCGCCCCGGTGGTGACGGTGGTCGCCTGCCCCGGGACCCACAGCGGCCCCAGCGTGGCCTGCAGGGACGCCGACCGCCAGGGGAAGGTGCCCGGCGGCGGGTCGTAGCCGAAGGCGGTCTCGGCCGCGGCGGTGGCCGGTGCAGGAGCCGTGGAGCTGAACGTCACCGGCAGGTAGCCGAGGCGGGCCAGGATCTGCTGGGCCCGCAGCAGCGAGATGGGCGGGGTGGTGAAGGTGGCGGTGCGCGCCCCGGCCGACGTCGCCGGGCTGCTGCTGGCCGACGTCGCTGGGCTGCTGCCGGCGAGCGTGTGACCCGACGGCGGCGGCACCGTCACCGTGACATGGCTGTAGGGCGGCCAGTCGGCGGCGGGCACGAAGGTGGCGACCCGTCCTGATACCGTCCAGCTGCCGGCCACCGGAGGTTGCAGCGTCGGCCGCAACGACAACGGCGGGCGGCCGGTGTAGGTGACGGTGATGGGCGTGGTGGGCCCGAGCCGTCCGCCGGCCGGCCCGACGGCGGCCGCCGTCACCGGCTGGAGCGAGGAGCCCTCCGCCCAGCCGGTCGTCGACGATCCGCTGGCCGTGGCCGCAGCTGGCGCCGAGATGCCGCCTGATCCGGCCCCGTCGGGGGCGGCTGCGGCCCGGGTCAACAGCATCCCCACCCCGCCGGAGGCGGCGGCAACGACCGCCGCTCCTACCAGCAGGCGGGTCAGGTGCCGCCGGGGCGGGGCCTTCTTGCTGTGCGCGCCGTTGCCGTTGCCCACCTGCCCGCTCCTCTCCGAGCGCTCCTTCCCACCCGGCCCCCGGAGCCGTCCACGAGCGCTTCGAGAACTGACAGCCCTGAGGCGGCGGTCCGGTTCCATCGGATCGGTGTCGCCGGCCCGGTCCCTCGGTGCCGACCTGCAGGGCTGGCGGATCGGTGACGGCGGTCCACCGCGGCTCGGGGCTGGTCGTTGGTGTGGCGATGCGGGACGTCGGCGGAGCGCTCAGGCGGGCGCGGGTCGGGGGCGATCAGAGGCGCTGCAGGTCCTCCATGTGCACCACCGCCTCGCCGGTGGCGTCGGAGGCTTCCAGGTCGACCCGCAGCCGCAGCACCCACTCGTTGAAGTCGGCCGGGTCGAGCAGCGTCTGGGTCACCAGCCAGCCATCGGAGCGCGAGGTGTCGATGGCGACCAGCTCGGCCGAGCGGGCCCGGGCGTCGATGCCGATGCTGTCGTGCTCGGCGAAGTACTCGGCGGCGGCCTGCTCCCAGCGCTCGGCGGTCCAGCCGCTGGCGCCGTCGAGCTGGCCCAGGGCGGCGTAGTTGCGCAGGGCCAGCATCTCCACCCGGCGGAAGCAGGCGTTGCGGACCATGACGGTGAAGGCCCGACGGTTGGCCGTCACCGGCGGCGGGCCTTCCTCGACCGCCGGCCGAGCCCCGGCACCATCCGCAGCCACCGGCATCCTCGCCGCCGCCGCACCTGCCGCCGCCGATCCCGCCCCACCCGCCGCCGTCGCCCCCGCTCCGGCCGGCGCACCTGCTCCGGCCCGAGCACCAGCTGCCACTCCCGACGGCGAGACCACGGTGGCGGTGGGACCAGCCCCGGCCGCCGCCCCCGCCGCGGCGTTGAGCGCCTGCCACTCGTCGAGGAGGCTGGAGTCGACCTGGCGGACCAGCTCGCCGAGCCAGTGGGTGATGTCGTCGAGCTCGTCGGTCTTCAGGTCCTCGGGGATCGACTGGACCAGGCCCCGGTAGGCGTCGGTCAGGTAGCGCAGCACCAGCCCCTCGGAGCGGCCCAGCCCGTAGAGCGCCACGTAGTCGGCGAAGCCCATGGCCCGCTCCCACATGTCGCGCACCACCGACTTCGGCTTGATGTTGTGGTCGGCGGCCCAGGGGTGAGCCACCCGGTAGACGTCGAAGGCGTCGTAGAGCTCGTCGCCGAGCGGCTTGGGCCAGGTCAGCTTGTCGAGGACCTCCATGCGCTGCTCGTACTCCACGCCCTCGGCCTTGAGGCGGGCCACGGTCTCGGCCTTCAGCCGCTCCAGCTGGGCACCGAGCACCGGGGCCGGGTCCTCCAAGGTGGCCTCCACGATCGACACGGCGTCGAGGGCCCAGGTCGGCGAGGGCTGCAGGCGGGGCAGGACCTCCAACACGAACGGGCTCAGCGGCTGGTTCAAGGCGAAGTCGGCCTGCAGGTCGGCGGTGACGCGGATGCGCCGTCCCGCCTCGTCGGGGGCGTCGAGGCGTTCGAGGGCGCCCGCCGCCAAGAGCGACCGGTAGATGGCGATGCTGCGGCGGATGTGACGCCGCTGGGCCGGGCGCGACTCGTGGTTGTCGGTGAGCAGGCGGCGCAGCTGGGCGCAGCCGTCGCCGGGACGGTCGAGCACGCCGAGCAGCATGGTGTGGGTGACGGTGAAGGAGGAGGTGAGCGGCTCGGGTGGCGAGCTGCGCAGCCGGTCGAAGGTGTCCTCGGTCCAGGGGACGAAGCCCCGCGGTGGCTTGGCCCGCACCACCTTGCGGCGCTTCTTGGCGTCGTCGCCGGCCTTGGTCAGGGCCCGCTCGTTGTCGATGACGTGCTCGGGGGCCTGCACCACCACCGAGCCCTCGGTGTCGTAGCCGGCCCGGCCGGCCCGCCCGGCGATCTGGTGGAATTCCCGGGCGGTGAGCAGCCGGCTGGTGGATCCGTCGTACTTCGACAGGGCGGTCAGCACCACGGTGCGGATCGGCACGTTGATGCCGACCCCCAGGGTGTCGGTGCCGCAGATCACCTTGAGCAGCCCCCGCTGGGCCAGGCGTTCCACCAGGCGGCGATAGCGGGGCAGCATGCCGGCGTGGTGGACGCCGATGCCGGCCCGCAGGTAGCGGCCCAAGGTCTGGCCGAAGCCCGCCGCGAAGCGGAACCCGGCGATCTCCGCCGCGATGGCGTCGCGCTCGGCGCGGGTGGCCACCGGGGTGGAGGTCAGCGCCTGGGCTCGGGCCACCGCCTCCTTCTGGGTGAAGTGCACCACGTAGATGGGGGCCTTGCCCGCTCCGAGGAGATCCTCGAGGGTCTGGTGCAGCGGGGTGTGGGCGTAGGTGTAGTCGAGCGGCACCGGGCGGGTGGCCGAGCGGACCACGGCCACCGGTCGGCCGGTGCGGCGCCGCAGGTCGGTCTCGAAGCGGGTGGTGTCGCCCAAGGTGGCCGACAGCAGCAGGAACTGGGCGCCGGTCAGCTCGAGCAGGGGCACCTGCCAGGCCCAGCCACGGTCGGGGTCGGCGTAGAAGTGGAACTCGTCCATCACCACCTGGTCCACCGGAGCCGGTGCGCCCTGGCGCAGGGCCAGGTTGGCCAGCACCTCGGCGGTGGCGCAGATGACCGGGGCGTCGCGGTTGACCGCCCCGTCGCCGGTGGCCATGCCGACCCGCTCGGCACCGAGCTCGGCGACCAGGTCGAAGAACTTCTCCGACACCAGCGCCTTGATGGGGGCCGTGTACCAGCTCCGCCGCCCCTCGCAGGCGGCGGCGAAGTGGGCGCCGAGGGCGATGAGGCTCTTGCCCGACCCGGTAGGGGTGTTGACGATCACGTGGCTGGCCGCCATCGCCTCGAGCAGCGCCTCCTCCTGGGCCGGGTACAGCTCCAGGTTGCGGTCCTCGGCCCAGCGCAAGAACCGCTCCAGCGGGCTGGCCTCGGCCAGCTCGTCGGGGTCTCCCAGCCGGCGGGGCAGATAGTCGCCCAGGCGCCGGGCCGACCCGTCGGTGGCGACGTCACCCGAGCCGGTGGGGATGGCGGCAGTCGGGGTCCGGGTGTCGGAGCTTGGCATCACGCTGGGGCTGTTGGTCTCGGGTTGTTGTTGGTCTCGGGTTGTTGCTGGGGGCCGCCACGGCTGAGGCGACAGCCGGTTGGCGGCCGTGGCTCGTTGGCCCGCATGCCATTGACACCGATTTCGGCTCGGCGTACGTTGCCGCTGCCATGTTGCGCTGGAAGTGACCGGCTCGCCATCGCCGCCGCGCCGAGGTGGAGCGGCGCCGCCGCGCCGAGGTGGAGTGGCGCCGCCGCGCCGAGATGGAGTGGCGAGCGACGTTTGGGAGGTGCCGTGACCGACACTGTACGTGCTGTCCCTGCTCTCGATGACCTGCTGAGCGACGCCCCCACCAATTGGGGGAGGTGGGGTCCCGACGACGAGGTGGGTTCCCTCAACTACTTGGGGCCGTCGGAGGTGCTCAACGCCGTCCGCCTGGTCCGCCAGGGCAAGGTCTTCACCTTGCAGCGGCTGATCGGCGACCCTGCCGGCGACCCGGTGTGGCCAGGGCGGGCGCCGGCCCAGCGCACCCAGATCCTCGATGAGGCCACCTGGGACGGCCCCGACGCACCCCAGTACCCTGGCGGCCTCCACTACGCCGACGACAAGATCGACGCCTTCTTGCAGGGTTCCACCCAGTACGACGCCCTGGGCCATGTGTGGTACGGCGGCAAGATCTGGAACGGCTATGACGCCCGCACCACCATCGGCGGCCTCGACAAAGCCAGCGTGGAGCCGATCGCCCAGCGCGGGGTGGTGGGACGGGGCGTGCTGCTCGACATGGCCCGCTTCCGCAACAAAGACTGCCTCGGTGCCGGCGAGACGTTCACCCACGAGGACCTGGTGGCGTGCGCCGAGGCGCAGGGCACCACCATCGCCAAGCGCGACATCCTCGTGGTCCGCACCAACTACCTGAAGCTGTTCTACGAGCTCGGCGACAAGTTCTACGACGGGTTCTGCGAACCGGGTTTGGTCTACAGCCCCGAGCTGGTGCGGTGGTTCCAGGAGATGGAGATCCCCAACCTCGTCACCGACACGATCGCCAACGAGGTGACCACCGACCCCAACAACGGGGTGGCGCTGGTGCTGCACAATGCCTTGATGCGCAACCTCGGAATCACCTTGACCGAGATCGCCGATCTGGAGAGGTTGGCTGCCGACTGCGCCGAAGATGGCCAACATGACTTCCTGTACGTCGCCGCCCCGTTGAAGGTGCACAAGGCCAGCGGGTCACCGGTCAACCCGGTGGCCATCAAATAGGTGCCAACAAAGAAGACGTGGCAACTCACAGGTGCCTACCAGCAGGCTCGGAACGTGGGAAAAGACCTCGGACCATGGGAAGAGGCGACGCAGGAAACGACACGGTCGGCACGTGGGGACCACGTAGGAGAACATGAGGTCAGCACGGAGGAAGATGGGGTCAGCACGAGGGCATCGAAGGGGGGCCGGGTGAGCATCTACGACGAACGTCCCTGGCTGGCGCTCTACGGCGACCAGCCCGCCGACTACGAGATCGAGCACCGCAATGCTCTTGAGATGTTCGAGGCGGGCCTGGCAGCCCACCCGGACCAGCCGGCGCTCGCCTACTTCGACGGGTCGGTCACCCGTCGTCAGCTCGACGAGATGAGCGACGCCTTGGCCAGCGCCCTGCTGGCCGCCGGCTTCGGCCGTGGCGACCGGCTGGCCGTCTATCTGCAGAACGTCCCACAGTTCGTGATCGCCCAGGTGGCCACATGGAAGGCCGGCGGCATCATGGTCTCGATCAACCCCATGAGCCGCGCCCGGGAGCTTCGCCATCTCCTCCAGGACTCGGGAGCGAAGGTGCTGGTGTGCCTGGAGCAGCTCTACGCTTCGGTGGCCGCCGACGTGGTGCCCGACAGCGAGGTGGAGATGGTGCTCACCACCTCCGAGCTCGACTTCCAGACGCGCAACGACCAACGCCTGTTCAAAGGGATCGAACGGCAGAGCTTCGACGCCACCACCGACTTCCTCGAGCTCATCGAGCAACATCGCGGCCGGATCCCACCTCCGGTGGAGCTGGCGCCCGACGACGTCGCCTTCTTGACCTACACCTCAGGAACGACCGGAGCTCCCAAGGGGGCCATGAACACGCACCGCAACGTGGTGTTCACCGCCCAGGTGTACCGCGACTGGATGAAGCAGGCCGACAGCCCCGAGCCGTCGGTGCTGGGCCTGGCTCCGCTGTTCCACATCACCGGGCTGATCGGCCACGTCGCCTTGAGCCTGCTAACCCCGATGCCGCTGGTGCTCACCTATCGCTTCGAGCCGCAGGTGATGCTCGACGCGATCCGCGAGCACCGGCCGACGTTCACCATCGGCGCCATCACCGCCTTCACCGCCTTGTTGAACGCACCTGGGTTCGCCAAGGACGACTTCAGCTCCTTCGACGTGGTGTACTCGGGCGGCGCGCCCATCTCACCGGCCGCTGAGCGGCGCTTCTTCGAAGCCACCGGCAGGCAGGTCCACAACGCCTATGGGCTGACCGAGACCACCTCCCCCATGACGGTAACCCCGCTGCACACCCCGTCGCCGGTGGACCCCGCCTCGGGGGCGTTGTCGGTGGGGGTGCCGGCCCCGAACACCATCGTCCGCATCCAGGCCGACGACGGCCAGGACCTGCCTCTGGGCGAGGTCGGTGAGATCGTGGCCGAGGGCCCCCAGGTGGTGGCCGGCTACTGGCGCAAACCCGAGGAGACGGCCGCCAGCCTGCCGGGCGGGGCGCTCAAGTCCGGCGACGTCGGCTTCATGACCCCCGAGGGGTGGGTGTTCATCGTCGACCGCAAGAAGGACATGATCAACGCGGCGGGGTACAAGGTGTGGCCCCGGGAGGTCGAAGACGTGCTGGCCGAGCATCCCGCTGTGCTCGAGTCGGCCGTGGTCGGCGTCCCCGACGAGTACCGGGGGGAGACGGTGAAGGCCTACGTCAGCCTGCGCCCGGGCGCCACCGCCACTCCTGAGGAACTGATTGCCCACTGCAAGGAGCGGATGGCCGCCTACAAGTACCCGCGCCAGCTGGAGCTGGTCGACGAGCTGCCCAAGACCGTCACCGGCAAGATCCTGCGCCGGGAGCTGCGCGAGCAGGCGGCGCGCACCGCGGCGCGCTGAGTGGCGGCCGGCCTGGGCCGGCGCCGACGAGGGGCATGGTGGCGAGGCGCGGCCGAGGGCCGGATGGCATGGCCGATCGGGCCGGCTGGTATGGCCGATCGGGCCGGATGACACGGCCGATCGGGCCGGCTGGTATGGCCGATCGGGCCGGCTGGTATGGCCGATCGGGCCGGATGACACGGCCGATCGGGCCGGCTGGTATGGCCGATC
>JAJZNB010000063.1 GCA_021848085.1 Actinomycetes bacterium | reverse complement strand
TGAAGACCCTGCCGGCTGACAGCAGCCCGAGGCGAGCATCGCCCGGCGCCACCAGCAGCACCCCCGGGTCACCGGCGGCTCGGAGCGCTTGGGCATCCGCAGTGGCTCGGTCCGCCCGGCGCCACCAGCAGCACCCCCGGGTCACCGCAACTTCCCGGTCGACCACGTTCCGTGGCGGTGGGCTTGAACCGCCCCTCGGCAACGTCACTCACAGGAGACTCACAGTCTGACCACGGCTGACACCAAGGTGCCGCCGGCACGATGATGGCGGTGACCCTCCCCACCAGCCGCCCTCCCCGTCTCCGGCCCCCCGGCCGGAGATGGGGAGGTGCCGCGCTCGGCTCCGGCCAGCCGGGTCACGGGGCGACGTCAGGCGGCTGACCATGGCCGCCGGCGACGGCCCGCCCGGCGCCGCTCGGCCAGGCCTCGGGGACGCCAGCGGTGATCTCCTCGACCGGCCGCCCACGTCGTCGCCGGTGACCGATCCTTCCTCCGGGGAGCGGCCGATCCTTCCTCCGGCGAGCGGGGAGGCAGTACCGTGACCTTCGACACCAGCACCCTGGGCACCAGCACCCTGGACACCAGCACCCTGGACACCAGCACCCTGGGCACCAGGATCCTGGAAACCAGCACCCTGGAAACCAGCACCCTGGAAACCAGCAGCGGTCGGGAGGTTCGGCAGTGGCGACGGCGATGACGGCGGCGGTGCCCGACGAGTGGCTCGGTGCGGTGATCGGCGCAGACGACCAGCGGCTCACCGCCCTGCTGCAGGCCCGGCCGGACCTGGCCTTGCCGCCACCGGCGAGCCTGGGCGACCTGGCCGAGCGGGTCGTGTCGCCGTCCAGCGTGCAGGCGTTCCACCATGGGGCCGACCGGGGGACCCGGCAGCTGCTGGAGGCCATCGCCGTCACCGGTCCGTCGGTCGACGTGGTCGGCCTGGCGGCGGCGCTGGGTTGCCCGCACGAGCTGCTCGTTCCCATGGTGGAGCGCCTGGCCGCCGCCGGGCTGCTGCTCGGGGGGGACGGCGGCCGGTTCGTGGCCAACCCCGCTCTGGAGAGGGCGATCCCGGTGCCGTGCCGGCTGGGGCCTCCCGCTCGGGTGCTGCTCGGGTCGCGGCCCAACAGCGAGCTGGTGGCCATCAACCGTCGGCTGGGCCTGTCGCCCAACGGGGCGAAGCCGGCGCTGACGGAGCGGATCGCCGATGCGCTGTCGGACCCGGCACGGGTCAAGGCGTTGCTCGGCGGTGCCCCGCCCGGCGTGGAGGACCTGGTGGAGACGGCTGCGCTGCACTGGCCGGTCCTGCAGCTGTCGCACCCGGTGGAGATGATGCTCCGGCGCGCCGGTGGTGCTCCCGCCTGGTGCCTGCAGCGGGGGCTGATCGTGGGCGCCGGGTACACCACGGCGGTGATGCCCCGGGAGGTCGCACTCGCCGTGCGGGGCGGTCGGCTGTGGCCGTCGTTCGTCCCCGTCCCACCACCAATCCCGCTTCGAGAGGTGGACGCAGCCGCGGTGGACCGACAAGCGGCCGAGGCGGCGCTGGGAGTGGTGGCCGACGTCGGCGCCATCTGCGAGGCGTGGAGCGCGGTGCCGGCCAAGCCGCTGCAGTCGGGAGGGGTTGGGGTGCGCGAGGTCCGCAAGCTGGCCAAGGTGACCGGCCGGCCCGAGGACGCCACAGCCCGCCTGGTGCAGCTGGCCCACGTGGCTGGCCTGCTCGACGCGGACGCCGATGCCGTCGCCCCCACCGAGCGCTACGACACCTGGCGGGCGCTGAGCGGGCCGGCCCGCTGGGCCGCGCTGGCGGCGGCCTGGTTGACCCTGCCCCTGCACCTGAGCCTGGCCGGCGCCCGCGAGCCCGACGGCAAGGCCGTGCCGCCGCTGGCCGGGCTCCCTCTCGACCTGACGGCCATGGTCCAGCGGAACCTCGCCCTCACCGCCGTGGCTGAGCCCGGTCCGGCTCGGGCAGCTGACCCGACCGGGGTCTGCCGCCGGCTGCTGTGGATGAAGCCTTCGGTCTGGGAGGACGAGAGGCTGGCCTCGCCGGCCGAGCTGGTGCGCTGGATCCTGGCCGAGGCCGAGATGCTCGGCTTCACCGCCGCCGGCGCGCTGAGCGGCTTCGGGAGGCTGCTGTTCGACGGTGAGCTGGCCGGCGCCCAGAGCGCCTTGACGGCGCTGGCTCCTCCTCTGGTGGACCAGGTCATCTTGCAGGCGGACCTGACGGCGACCGTCGCCGGCGAACCGGTGGCGGCGCTGCGCTCGGAGCTGGACCTGCTGGCCGACGTCGAATCGACCGGTCATGCCACGGTGTGGCGGTTCAGCGAGGCGTCGCTGCGGCGGGCGTTCGATTCGGGTCGCAGCGCCAGCGACATCATCGGGTTCCTCGACCGGCACGCCAAGCTCGGGGTCCCCCAGCCGCTGTCGTATCTGGTCCAAGACGTCGGCCGACGGCACGGTCAGGTGCGCCTCGGCCCGGCGCAGTGCTACCTGCGCTGCGCCGACCCGTCGCTGCTGTCGGAGATGCAGCGCAGCAAGAAGACAGCCCGGCTCCACCTGCGCCTGCTGGCCCCGACCGTCGCGGTCAGCGACCGTCCCCCCTCGGAGGTGGCCGAAGCCCTCCGAGCTGCGGGCCACCTGCCGGCGGAGGAGGCTGCCGACGGCACGATGAAGGTGGCCCGCCCGCCGGCCCGGCGGATCCGAGCGCGCCGGGTCAGCCGTGGTGCCGGCACCTCAACCCTGCCGGCCGGCCTGCTCGACGCCGACGACGAGCTCGACCTCGACCTGCTCGACGAGCTCGACCTCGACCTGCTCGACGAGGACGACGTGGAGCTCGGCGCCGAGCTGGTGAGCCGCCTGACCGGGATCCCCGGAGACGTCCTGGTCTCCCTGGCGCGCCGCGATGCGCACGGTTCGCCTTCGCCCCTCTCCGAGGAGGGGCTGGCCGACCTGGTCACCCGGCTGCGAGCCGTCCCGCCCCGGCGGCCGGCCGCCCCCGCGCCGCCTTCCGGCAAGGGCTCTCGGCCCGGTCACCCACCGGTTGGCCGGCTGTTTGGCGACGACGCCAGCGCCGGGCGACCGAACCACATCGCCAAGGATCCCCGGTCGGTCACCGCCCTGCTGGGTGAGGCGCGAGACGAGGGTTGGGCGGTCCGGATGAGCTACGGCAGCTCGCCGGGCCAGGCCCAGGAGCTCTTCGCCGAGGTGATCGACGTGTGGAGCGGAACGGTTCGGCTCCGCTTCCTGGACCGGCCCGGCGGCGGGGAGCTGGCCATCGGGCGCATCCAGTGGATGCGGGTGGCGACGGAGGCCGAGGAGGACAACCTCCGGTGAGCGAAGGGCCGTTGATCGTCCAGTCCGACCGGACCCTGCTCCTCGAGACCGGCCACCCCGACGCCGAGGAGTGCCGGGCCGCCATCGCCCCGTTCGCCGAGCTCGAACGCTCCCCCGAGCACGTCCACACCTACCGGGTGACACCGCTCGCCCTGTGGAACGCCCGCGCCGCCGGCCACGACGCAGAGCAGGTGGTGGACGCCCTGCTGCGCTGGTCGCGCTACCCGGTGCCGCAAGCCCTGCTGGTCGACGTGGCCGAGACGATGGCCCGCTACGGCCGGCTGTTCCTCGAGGTGGACCCGGTGCACGGCCTGGTGCTGCGCTGCCACGACCGGGCGGTGCTGGAAGAGGTGCTGCGAACCAAGGCGGTGGCGCCGCTGGTCGGGGTGCGCATCGACCCGGCCACCGTGGTGGTGCCCGGCTCCGAGCGCGGGCGCCTCAAGCAGGCTCTGGTCAAGGCGGGCTGGCCGGCCGAGGACCGGGCCGGCTACGTGGACGGCGCCGCCTTCCCGATCGCGGTGGGCGGGCCGGACGTGTTCGCGCTGCGGCCCTACCAGCGCCAGGCGGTCGACGCCTTCACCGCCGCCGGCAGCGGGGTGGTGGTCCTGCCCTGCGGGGCGGGCAAGACCCTGGTGGGGATCGGCGCCATGGCGGCCGCCGGGGCCCACACGCTGATCCTCGTGACCAACATCGTGGCCGCCCGCCAGTGGCGTTCGGAGCTGCTGGCCCGCACCCGGCTCGGCGAGCGCGACATCGGCGAGTACTCCGGTGACCGCAAGGACGTGCGCCCGGTGACCGTCGCCACCTACCAGATCCTCAGCTCCCGCCGCGGTGGCCTCTACCCCCACCTGGAGCTGTTCTCAGCCGAGGACTGGGGTCTCATCGTCTACGACGAGGTGCACCTGCTGCCGGCCCCGGTGTTCCGGATGACGGCGGAGATCCAGAGCCGCCGGCGTCTCGGCCTGACCGCCACCTTGGTCCGTGAGGACGGCCGGGAGGGTGACGTGTTCGGGCTCATCGGGCCCAAGCGCTACGACGCCCCGTGGCGTGACATCGAGGCGCAGGGCTGGATCGCGCCGGCGCTGTGCACCGAGGTGCGTGTGACGCTCACCGACGAAGAGCGCATGGCCTACGCGCTGGCCGAGCCGGAGGAGCGCTACCGGGTCGGCTCCACGGCCCGTTCGAAGCTGGCCGTGGTGGAGCGGCTCTGCGCCCAAGCGGTCGAACGGGCCGAACCGACCCTGGTCATCGGCCAGTACCTCGACCAGCTCGACGAGCTCGGCCGGTGCTTGGACGCCCCGGTGCTGACCGGGAGGACATCGAGCCGCGAGCGGCAGCTGCTGTTCGGTCGCTTCCGCGACGGCCTCATCCCGGTGCTGGTGGTGTCGAAGGTGGCCAACTTCTCGATCGATCTCCCCGAGGCGTCGGTGGCCATACAGGTGTCGGGCACCTTCGGCAGCCGCCAGGAGGAGGCGCAGCGCCTGGGGCGGATCTTGCGACCCAAGGCCGACGGCCGCCAGGCCTGCTTCTTCGCCATCGTGGCCCGCGACACCAACGACCAGGACTTCGCCGCTCGCCGCCAACGGTTCCTGGCCGAGCAGGGATATGCCTACCGGATCGCCGACGCCGAGTCGATGACCTGGCCGGGGCACGGCTCAGGCCAGGCTCAGCCCTGACGTCGCTGGAGCCAGCCCAGGTCAGCCTGGTTGCGGGCCCGGGCCTGGCGGTCGAGCTCGAAGAGGGCGTCGGTCTTGGTCAGCACCAAGGTGTAGGGGCGCCCGCGGCGCCGGGTCTGGTGGGTGACGGGGAGCTCGGCGGTGTCGATCCGGTGGTGGAGGTGGGCTCGGCGGTCCTGGGCGAGCGGCCAGTCGATGCTCGTCGCGGCCGGGTCGGCGAGGAACGCTCCCAGCTCGACGCACAGGTCGCACCGGCAGCCGGCGGGAAGCTGCATCGACCAGTTCCCCGGAGCTCGCGCCGGTCGGGCCAGGCGCGACGTCAGGGCCGCCGGGCAGTGAGCCGCGACCCGGTCGAGGCCGGCGGCGCTCCAGACCGCAGCCGGGGTGGCGCGCAGGATGCCGACGGCCAGGTCGACCAGGTGCTCGTCGTCCCGGCAGAGGCTGGCGACCACCTGATGGAGCAGGTCCGCCGCCCCGATCTGCGACAGGCTCTCCACCAGGGCGGCGACCAGACCGGTCAGCTCTGACAGGGACCGGGTCCGACGGCTCGGCGAGGGCTGCTCGAGGACTGCGTCGATGGAGGTGCTCACCCGCCGCCACGCGTCGTGGAGCAGGATCCGAGCCGCCGCGGTCCCGGCCTCCCCGGTCTTCTGGCAGGCGGCGGTCAGGCGGGGAAGCGAAGCCAGCCAGATCTCCCAGGTGTCGCGCACCGCTCGGTCGAGCAGGGTGAGCTCGCCGCGCCCGTAGCGGGCCGGCCGACCCACCTGGCACAGCGGCCGGGCCTGGGCTTCGCTCACGGGAAGCTCGATCGGCCCGACGCCGCGGACCTCGAGGCGCAGATCCCCGCCCGGTGCCGTCCGTGACGCGCTGAACACCTCGGGCTCCGTCTCCGCGCCGAGCAGGTCGGCCACCCGGTGGCGAGCCGCGCCGGTCACCGTGTGGACCTGACGACCGTGCCGGCGCGGCGCCGCGGCTCTCCGACCGTCGGGACCTGCTCGGCGAACCGGTCGGTGGCCATGGCGGCAACCGTGGCGGCGGCCCGAGCACGTCGCCGCACCACCTCGGCCACCGCCGGCAGACGCCATCGGCCACCGCCGGCAGAGGCCATCGGCCACCGCCGGCAGACGCCATCGGCCACCGCCGGCAGGCATCCACCAGCGGCGGCGGCCCGGACCGTAACGTGGTCCCATGGGTGCGGTTGGACGAAATGCACAGTGCCCCTGTGGGAGCGGCACGAAGTACAAGCACTGCTGCTTGCGCCGACAAGACGCCATCGAGCTGGACGTGGCCCGCGCCGAGGCGCTGTGGGCGCGGATGCAGCACTGGGCGCTGACCGTGTTCCACGACGAGCTGGTGAGCGCCCTCGACGAGCATTTCCACGCCAGCGGGATCGGCACCGCAGAACATCCGGTGATGGATGACGACCTGTCGGTGGCGCTGTGCTGGCTGCTGATCGACCGTCCCCTGGCCGACGGCGGAGGCCCGCCGGCGCCGCGCTATGCCGAGCGGCCCGACATCTCCGACCGCGACCGGACGCTGGCCCGGCGCATCGCCGACAGCAGGCTGGGCGTGCACCGGGTCACAGACGTGTCCCCGGGAGCCTGGATCGACCTCGAGAACGCGCTGAGCGGCGAGCGGGTGCGGGTGTGGAGCCCCAACGTGTCTCGCGATGCGGTGCGCTGGCACGTGCTGCTCGGCAGGGTCATGCCAGGAGGCCCGACCCCCACCTTGTGGGGGGGAGCGGTCTTCTACCTCCCGGACGAGGAGCCCGAGGTGCTGGCGGAGGTGGAGCGGATCGCCACCACCCGAGGCCTGGGCACCAGCCCGGCCGAGCTGGAGCAGACCCTGCGCAGCGGGCCGAGAGCGCTGGTCTACTTCATCCCTCCCAGCCGCCAGGTCACGCCGATGCCCTACACGCTCGAAGGCGACCCGGTGCTGGTGGCCGAAGCGTCGTGGGAGGTGCGCGACCCGGGCTCGGTGCTCGACGAGCTGACTGGCGCGGCGGACCTCGTCGCCGCCGGTGAGGCCGAGAGCGGCGACGGGTTGGTCTTCGGATGGAACACGCCGCGTGACGACCTGATGGCCGACCGACGCGAGCTGCCTCGCGGCGCGCTCTGCCTCGAGAGCAGGCCGATCCTGGTCGGCGAGGACGGCGATCTCGAGCTGTCCGACGTCACCTCGCTGGGGACCTTCACCTTGCGGGGGGCGCGCCTGGACTTCGAGGGGATGTCCGAGCGGCGTCTCGACGCGGCGGTCGCGCTGGTGGAGCGTCTGCTCGGGGATCTCGTCGGCCCGGCGACCCGCCGGCTTCGCTCCTTCGACGAGCATCGGTCGAGCACCGCTTCGGCTGCGTCGGCTGGTTCGTCTGGTTCGTCTGGGTCGGCTGGCGGGTCGAGCGAGAAGGAGCTGCCGGTGGCCGACGAGGATGTCCGCCGGCTCCTGTGGCGGCGCTGGATCGACGATCCCGTTCCCCGCCTCGGCGGGTTGAGCCCCCGGCAGGCGGCAGCCAGCGGGAGATGCCGAGACGAGCTGGAGCTGCTGCTGCGCGGCATCGAGCATCGAAGCGCACGTCAGCAGGCCGACGGCGCGCCGGGATCGGAGGTGGCCTGGCTGCGCGCCGCGCTGGGCCTCACCGCCGAGGCGCGGGCGGTGCAGCCGGCCCCGAAGCGACGCCCGGCCGGCATCAGCGCGTAGGATCGGGCGGTGAGGCCGTCGACGGGTTGACGCCTGGCCCGGCCGGCATCGGGGAGGTCGACATGACGGTTGGGGCTCCGGTGGCGGGCGCTTCGCAGCGGGTGGTGGTCGACCGCTACACCGACATCGTCGGTCCGAGCGTCGAGATGCTCGGACCGGTCGCCGACGGCGGCCGGATCGAGTTCTTGACGGTGCCGGGATGTTGGGGACCGATGATCACGCCCTCGCTGCGCAGCGGCCACGAGGTCTCCCTGCCCGTGCGGGTGGAGGGCGCCCGGGTCGGCGATGCGGTGGCCTTGCACATCGAACAGCTCGAGCAGGTGTCGCGGGCGACCACCTCGGGGACGGGCAGCGGCTGGGACGGTCGCTACATCAGCGACCCGTTCGTCGCTGGCATCTGCCCGACATGCCGCGACGCAGGTCGCCACTTCCTGTATCCCGACACCTACCTGGAGGGCACCGGCGAGTCGGCGGTGCGCTGCCGCACCTGCCACAGCGAAGTGGTGCCGTTCCACATGGAGACCGGGTACACGATGGTCTTCGACGACGACATGGGCATCGGCGTCACCGTGAGCCCCGAACGGGCCGCGGAGATCGCCGGCGACGCCCGGGCCTGGAACGGGATCAGCGAGCACGCCCGCCAGCATCCCATCAGCGTGCTGGCCCGGGCCGACATGGTGGGCGTGATGACTCGGTGCCGCATCTCGGCCGGCAACCTCGGCTCGGTCCCCTGCGTCGACCTGCCCAGCTCGCACAACTGCGGGGACTTCGGGGCGTTCCTCGTCGGAGCCGAGCACGAGCTCGCCGTCACCGAAGAAGAGCTCGAAGGGCGTACGGACGTGCACATGGACGTCGACTCGGTGCGCCAAGGAGCCATCGTGGTGGTACCGGTGAAGGTCGACGGAGCGGGGATCTACGCAGGCGACTGCCACGCCATGATCGGCGACGGGGAGATCGCCGTCCACACCACCGACATCGCGGCGCGCCTGGTCGTGCGGGTGGAGGTGCTCAAGGGGCTGGCGCTCGACGGTCCGCTGCTGCTGCCGCCCGTCGAGGATCTCCCGTTCCTCGCCCAGCCCTACCGCGCCGACGAGGTGGCCCGGGGCCGGGCCCTGGCCGGCGCGAACCGCACCCGCCTGGAGGGCCCGGTCCTGCCGGTGCAGGTCCTCGGATCGGGGCCGTTCGTCAACGCAGCCGTCGACAACGCGGTGGACCGTGCCGCCAAGCTGTTCGCCGTCCCTCGCGACGAGATCCTGAACCGTGCCACGGTCGCCGGCGCCGTCGACATCGGTCGCCTGCCCGGGTTCGTGCAGCTGAGCTTGCAGGCCAAGCTCGACATCCTGGAGCGGATCGGGCTGGCCGATCTGGTGACCGCCCAGTACGGAGCGCCCGCCGGCTGGTGAGCAACGTCCGGGTCACCGTGTCAGGTCGCGGACCGCTGGCCGAGCGAGTCCCGCCGGGCTGCGTGCTCGACCTGGCGGACGGCGCCACCGTCACCGACGCCCTGGCCGAGCTGGGGCTGCCCGCCTCGGCGTGCGTCACGGTGGTCAACGGCGAGGTCGCCCGCCCGCAGACGGCGCTCAGTGACGGTGACCGGGTGCAGCTCTATCACCAGCGGGCGGGTGGCTGACGAGGGCAGCCGGGGTCGACCGGCTCAGCGTCGCTGGGGGCCGCCGGCGTGCTCCACCACCACCGGGCTGCCGTCGAGGTCGACCACCACCCGCTGGCCCAGCGGCTCGGCCAGCTGGCCGACCAGCTCCACCCGGTAGCCGTCGAAGGGCTGGTAGGCCACCAGCCGGGGTCCTTCCGGCGGGGTCGGCCCGCCGGCGGGCAGCGCCACCACGGCGGTGGGGCTGGCGATGAAGTCGCAGCCGCCCGATCCGGCCGCCGACGGTTCGGGCACCAGCAGCGACAGGTGCACGGTGGTGCCATCTCGCTCCACCCGGGCCCGAACCTGGCGCCCGGCGGCCCCGGCCGGCGCGGCGCAGCAGGCGGCGGGCGGGCGCCAGCAGCCCGAGGCGGCCACGTCGAGCAGCCACACCGGTCCGACGGCACCAGTCAGCGTCAGCTGCCAGCCGGGCAGCAGGGCCAGGCCCCGGTCGGTGCGCCAGCGGCGCTCGGCCCGGCGAGCGGCGGTCACCTGCAGCACCTGGGTCCCGTCGGCCTGGTGCGCCGCCGTGCTGTCCCAGCCGCCCACGGCGCCGGGGAGCAGAGCCCGGGCCTCCTCGGGCAGCAGGTCGGTGCCGACCAGCGCGCCGGCCCAGAAGGCGGCGGAGGCGGCCTGGTCCACGAAGCCGCCGTCGACGTGCACCGGCGGCTCGCACAGCACCACCGGGCGCGGCTCGGCGCCAACCGGGAACGTCTCCCACCGGGTCAGCGCCCACAGCGCAGCACGCCGCAAGGCGCTCACCGGCGGCTGCGGCAGGCAGTCGACATCGGTCACCGACGCCACAGGCGACACGGTAGCGGCCCCGGCGCCCGGCGTCATCCCTGTCGGGGCAGCCCTGTTGGGCCCGTCCGGCTGGGCAGCCCTGTTGGGCCCGTCCGGCTGGGCAGCCCTGTTGGGCCCGTCCGGCTGGGCAGCCCTGTTGGGCCCGTCCGGCTGGGCAGCCCTGTTGGGCCCGTCCGGCTGGGCATTGCCGCTGGGGCCGTCGGGCGGGGCATCGCCGCGGGGCCGCCCGGCGGGGCATCCTCGTCGTGGCAGCACGGTCGGCACGGTGAGGGGCGACAATGGGGGCGATGGAGTCACCGGAGGCTGCGGCCTGAGACCGTCGGAGCAACCGCTGCCCCACGATCCTCGGCGAGGGGACCGCCGGCACGGAGCGCGACGGCGCCCACCTGAAGGCGGCGACCGCCCGCCGGGATCGGGCCCGCGCCGGCGTGCGGCGGCGGTCCAGCCCAGCCGGCGTGCGGCGGTCCAGCCCAGCCGGCGCCAGCCGGTCGCTGCCGGGAGTCGGCGCCGCACCGGCCTCGTCCGGCTGGCCGATGTGGAGTGGGAGCAGACCCCGGCCAAGGCGGCCCCGCCGGAGGTCACCGAGGTGTCGGTGGCCGACTGGAAGGCGGCGCTGACCTCGGCCCGTCACCACCTGCGCCAGGACCGGGTGAACGTGGCGGCGGGCGCCTTCGCCTACCGATGGTTCCTGTCGCTGTTCCCCGCCGTCATCGCCCTGCTGGCGGTGGCGTCGCTGCTGGCCATCCCCCCGCACGTCACCGCCAAGCTGATCCGTGGCGTCACCACCGCCTTGCCGCCGGGGGCGTCGGGGGTGCTGACCCAGGCCATCAACGCCGCCAGCCGCCGCACCGGCGGAGCCCTCTCGGCGGTGGTGGTCGCCGCCGCCGTCGCCGTGTGGAGCGCCACCTCGGGCATGGTCATGGTCGAGGAGGGCCTCGACATGGCCTACGAGATCGCCGCCGAGCGCAGCTTCGTGGAGAAGCGGCTGCTGGCCGTGCCGCTGCTGGCCGGCTCGGCGCTGCTGGGCGGGGCCGCCTCGGCCCTCACCGTCTTCGGCCCGCAGATCGGTCGGGCCATCCGAGGGTCGGTGCCGGTGGGCGCCGCCCTGTTCGGGGCGGGCTGGACGACGCTGCGGTGGATCGCGGCGCTGGCCCTGGTCAACCTGCTGTTCTCGTTCGTCTACTGGCTGGCTCCCAACCAGCGCACCGGCTGGCGCTGGGCCAGCCCGGGCGCGGTGGTCGGCACCGTGGTGTGGGCGCTGATCTCGCTCGGCTTCTCCTTCTACACCACCAGCCTCGGCTCCTACGGCAAGACCTACGGCGCCTTCGCCGGGGTGGCCATCCTCATCTTCTGGCTGTACCTGACCGGGCTGGCCATCCTGCTCGGCGGGGAGATCAACGCCGCCTTCGAGCGCCAGATGGCCGGCCGCCGCCCCACGGGGTAGGAATGAGGGGTGCCCAGGCCAGCCACCGACAAGCCCACGCGCCGCAGCCGGCTGCGGAACCTGCCCGCCCGGGTCATCGGCCGCACACCGTGGCTGCGGCGCCGCTACGCCCGCCGCCTGCTCAAGACCATCGAGAAGTCCCGCAAGAAGAACCGGCCCCTGCCCGAGAACCTCGAGCAGATCGAGCGCCAGCTGCGTCGGGTGGTGCCCCCCAAGCGGGCCGAGATGCTCGAGCAGATGCTCGAGCTCGGCTCCTCGTCGGACGCCAGCCTGAGCCGTGAGCTGCGCCGAGCCAGCAACCGCCAGGAGCGCCGCAGCGGCAAGGGCGGCGGCACCCGGCCCGGCCTGCCCCCCGGCCAGCGCCGCCGGCCGGGCTGAACCCGCCGCCGGCCGGGCTGAACCTGCCGGGCTGGGCCTGCTGCCGGCGGGGCTGAACCCGCCGGCCGGGCTGAGCCTGCTGCCGGCGGGGCTGAACCCGCCGGCCG
>JAJZNB010000237.1:1839-12177 GCA_021848085.1 Actinomycetes bacterium | reverse complement strand
CAACCCCTTCTTCGAGTCGGCCAAGAAGTAGGTCCGCCGCCACGACGCGGGGGCCGGCCGAGAGCACCAGAGCACGCCTCGGCCGGGAAGAGCTGCCCCCCGACCGATCCTCCCCGGCCCCGTCGACGGAGCCGATAGCGTCAGCCGCCATGGACGTGCCCCTCGTCGCCGGCTGCGCCGCCGCCGGGCTGCTGCTCGGGGATCAGCTCGAGGTGGTGGTGCAGCGCACCGGGGCCCACCAGTCGCTCACCCGCCCCTGGTGGCGCTGCGACAGCTGCCACAAACCGCTGACGGGACTGGCTCGGGTGCCGCTGGTCCGGGCGGCGGGCAACCGGCGCTGTGGCTCCTGCGGAGCCACCACCGCCCACCGGTGGCGACCGACGGTGCTGGCCGTGGTCAGCGCAGTGGTGCTCGGCGCCCTGGCCGGGCGGTTCGGCCCCGATGCCGCGCTGGCTCCCTTCGCCGTGTGGGGTCTCGGCCTGGTGGCGCTGAGCGCCGTCGACGTGGAGCGCTACATCATCCCCAACCGCGTCGTCTACCCGACCTTGGCGGTGGTCGGGCCATTGCTGGTGGCGGCCTCCGCCGTCGACGACCGGTGGGGGTCGTTGGCCTGGGCCGCCATCGCCGGAGCCGTCGCCTTCGCTGCCATGTTCGCCGTCCACTTCGCCTATCCCAAGGGCATGGGCTTCGGTGACGTCCGCCTGTCGGGGCTCGTCGGCGTGGCGGCCGGCTGGCTGGGCCTCGGCCACGCCTTCGTCGCCTTCCTGGCCGGCTTCGTGCTGGCCTCGGTGGTCGGCGTGGCGGCGGGGATGGTCAGCGGCCAGGGCCGCAAGCAGCGCCTGTTCTTCGGGCCCTTCCTGGCTGCCGGGGGGCTCATCGCCGTGGTGGCCGGCAACCCGATGGTGGCGGCCCTGTTCCACCGCGGCGGGTAGCAGGCGCCTCGGCGGCCGGTGCCGGGGCGCCCGGCGGCGGTTGGCGGGGACCCCGACGGCGACGGCAGCCGGGCGGGCCGGCACTACATTGGGCCGATGCTTCGCTTCTTGACCGCAGGGGAGTCCCACGGCCGAGCCCTGGTGGTGGTGGTCGAAGGCCTCCCGGCCGGGTTGCCGGTCACCCGCCAGCTGGTGCAGGCGGAGCTGGCCCGGCGTCGCCTGGGGTACGGTCGCGGTCCCCGCATGCGCTTCGAGGCCGACGAGGTGACCCTGCTCGGCGGTGTCCGCCACGGCCGAACCTTGGGCTCCCCGGTGGCCATCGAGATCGCCAACACCGAGTGGCCCAAGTGGGAGCAGGAGATGTCGCCCGATCCAGGCTCGCCGAGCCGGGTGCTCACCACCCCCCGTCCCGGCCACGTCGATCTGGCCGGCATGCAGAAGTACGGCTTCGGCGACGCCCGCGACGTCCTGGAGCGGGCGTCGGCCCGCGAGACGGCGGCCCGGGTGGCGGCCGGGGCCCTGGCCAAGGCCATGCTGGCCCATCTTGGCATGCAGGTGGTCAGCCACGTGGTGGCCCTGGGCGGCGAGTGGTCGAGCGGCCGACGGCCCGAGCCGGCTGACCTCGACACCGTCGACGCCTCGGCCGTGCGCTGCTTCGACGCCGCTGCCGAGGAGCGGATGGTGGCCGCCGTCAAGGCTGCGGCCAAGGTCGGCGACTCCCTGGGAGGGGTGGCGGAGGTGCTGGCCTACGGCGTGCCGGTCGGCCTGGGCAGCCACGTCCACTGGGACCGCAAGCTCGACGGCCTGCTGGCCCAGGCCCTGATGAGCATCCAGGCGGTGAAGGCGGTCGAGATCGGCGACGGCTTCGACGTCGCCGGCCGGCGAGGGTCCGAAGCCCACGACGCCATCAGCTGGGACGCCGACGCCGGCGAGTACCGTCGCCAGACCAGCCGGGCCGGCGGGGTCGAAGGCGGCATCTCCACCGGTGCGCTGGTGGTGGCCCGCGTCGCCATGAAGCCGCTGGCCACCTTGAACCGACCGGTGCTCGGCACCGTCGACGTCGCCACCAAGGAGTCCACGGTGTCGTTCAAGGAGCGCACCGACGTCACCGCCGTGCCGGCCATGGGCGTGGTGGCCGAGACGATGACTGCCTTGGTGCTGGCCGCCGAGGCGCTGCGCAAGTTCGGCGGGGACTCGCTGGCCGAGCTGGTGCGCAACCGCGACGGCTATCTGGGCAGCCTGGGCGACACCCCCTCCGCCGTGGCCGCCGGCGATGGGTGAGCAAGCTCCGCACCTGCTGCTGGTCGGGATGATGGGGGCGGGCAAGTCCACCGTCGGACGTCTGGTGGCGGAGCGGCTGGGATGGGGGTTCCTGGACTCCGACGCCGAGGTCGAGGCGCGCTGCGGCTGCAGCGTCGCCGAGCTGTGGCAACAGCGCGGTGAAGCCGCCTTCCGCCACCAGGAGCGCCGCGTGCTGGCCGAAGGTCTGCGGCGGGCCCGCCCGACCGTGGTGTCGGTGGCGGGCGGGGCGGTGCTGCACCCCGACACCCGCCGGCTGTTGCGGCTATCGGGCACGGTGGTCTGGCTGCGGGCCCAGCCCGCCACCTTGGCCGCCCGGGTGGCGCGGCAAGAGGGACAGCGGCCCCTGCTGGCCGACGATCCGACCGGCACCCTGGCTCGGCTGGCCGACAGCCGCCGGCCGCTGTACCAGCAGGTGGCCCACCAGGTGGTGGACGTGGACGGGCGCACCCCGGCTCAGGTGGCCGACGAGGTGGCAGCTCTGGTCGGATCGGACACCGCCGCCACGCGGCGAGGAGCGCCGTGAGCACGGCGGCAGGGCTCATCACGGTGCCCGTCGTCCTCGGCGAGCGGTCCTACGAGGTGGTGGTCGGACCCGGAGCCCGCCACCTGTTGGCCGAGGTGCTGCCGGCCGATGCCCGGCGGGCCGCCGTGGTCACCCAGACCGGCATCGGCGTCGAGGTCGACCCGGGAGTGCCCCATGACCGCTTCGAGGTCCCCGATGGCGAGCAGGCCAAGTCCCTGGCCCAGGTGGAGCGTCTGTGTCGCGGCTTCGCCGCCGCCGGCCTGTCGCGCCGCGACGTGGTGATCGCCGTCGGCGGGGGAGTCGTCACCGACCTGGCCGGCTTCGCCGCGGCCTGCTTCCACCGTGGCGTCCGCTACGTCAACGTCGCCACCAGCCTGCTGGCCCAGGTCGACGCGGCCGTCGGCGGCAAGACCGGCGTCAACCTCCCCGAGGGCAAGAACCTGGTCGGTTCCTTCTGGCAGCCCACCGCCGTCCTGTGCGACACCGACGTGCTCGCCACCCTGCCGCCTCGCGAGTGGGCCTCCGGCCGCGGCGAGATGGCCAAGTACGCCTGCCTGCTCGGGCCGGCCGGCTCCGGGGGTGGGGCCGGGGCCGACCTGCTGAGCCTGCCGCTGCCGGACCAGGTGGCCCGCTGCGTGGCCACCAAGGCGGCGGTGGTTGCCGGTGACGAACGGGAGGGTGCGGGCCGCATGGTTCTCAACTACGGCCACACGTTGGCCCATGCCCTTGAAGCGGCCGCCTTCGACGGCAGCCGGGGTTGGGACCTCCGTCACGGCGAAGCCGTCGCCGTGGGGCTGGTGTTCGCGGCCGAGCTGGCCCGGCGCCTGGGGCGCATCGACGACACCCGAGTGGCTCACCACCGCCAGGTGGTCACCGCCTTCGACCTGTCGGGTGACCTGCCCGGCCCGGTGTCGGCTGCCGAGCTGGTCGACTTCATGGCCCGCGACAAGAAGGCCCACCACGACCTCACCTTCGTCCTCGACGGCCCCCGTGGCATCGAGGCGGTCCCAGGCGTGGCCCGCGATGACGTGCTCGCTACCCTGATCGACATGGGCGCAGCCGATGAGCGCTGAGCGGCGGCTGGTCGGTCTGCTGTCGGGCCCGAACCTCAACCTGCTCGGGGAGCGCCAGCCGGAGCTGTACGGCACGGCGACCCTGGCCGACCATGTCGCCGCCGCCACCGCCGAGGCGCAGCGCCTGGGCCTGGCCGTCGAGCACCACCAGTCGAACCACGAGGGCGAGCTGGTGGAGCTGGCGCACCAGGCCCGGGGGCGGTTCGCCGCGCTCATCGTCAACGCCGGCGCCCTGACCCACTACTCATGGTCGCTGCACGACGCCCTGGCCGCCTTCGACGGACCGGTGGTGGAGCTGCACCTCACCAATCCCGCCGCCCGCGAAGCGTGGCGCCACCTGTCGGTGCTGGCGCCGGTGGCGGCGGGCACCATCGCCGGGTTCGGCGGCCTCGGCTACCGGCTGGCCGTGCAGGCCGTCGCCGGCCTGCTGGGCGAGTAGGCGTCGTGAGCCCACCGCCGCCCGTCGACCTGGCCGCGCCGGTGGCGGTCGCCATGGATGTCGCCGGACGTCTGGACCGGCTGCGCGAGCAGATCGCCGATGCCGAGACCGACGCCGTGCTCGTCACCGCTCTGCCCAACATCCGCTACCTCACCGGCTTCACCGGTTCGGCCGGGCTGCTGCTGGTCACCGCCGAAGAGGCGCTGCTCACCACCGACGGCCGCTACCGAACCCAGGCCGCCGAGCAGCTGCAGTCGGCGGGAGTGGCCGGCGCCGTGGAGCTCGTCGTCGGCGGTGTGCCGGCCCAACGCCAAGCGCTGGTGGCGCTGGCCGCACCCTGCGGACGCATCGGCCTCGAAGCCGAGCACATCACCTGGGCCGCCCAGCGACGCTGGGCCGACACCTTGACCGCCAACCAGCTGGTGCCCACCACCGGCATGGTCGAAGGGCTCCGCCGGCGCAAGGACGCCGGCGAGGTGGCCCGCATGACCCGGGCCGCCGCCATCGCCGACGCCGCCCTGCCCGAGGTGCTGGCCCTGCTCGGTCGAGGAGCCAGCGAGCAGACGGTCGCCCTCGCCCTCGACAGCGCCATGCGCCGGCTGGGCGCCGAGGATCGTGCCTTCGAGACCATCGTGGCGTCGGGCCCCAACGCGGCCAAGCCCCACGCCCGACCCAGCGGGCGGCGCATCGCCCGCGGCGACCTGGTCGTGATCGACTTCGGTGCCCAGTTCGACGGCTATCGCTCCGACATGACCCGCACCTTCTGCGTGGGCGGCCAGCCGGCCGGCCAGACCGCCCGGATGCTGCAGGTGGTGGCCGAGGCCCAGGCGGCGGGCATCGCCGCCGTCCACGCCGGCGCCAGCGCCGGCGACGTCGATCTCGCCTGCCGCAGCCGGATCGCCGAGGCGGGCTGGGCCGAAGCGTTCGAGCACGGCACCGGCCACGGGGTGGGCCTCGACATCCACGAGGCCCCGTCGGTCGGTCCTGGGTCGACTGCTATCCTCGAGGCTGGCGTCGTCGTGACCGTGGAGCCGGGGGTCTACCTGGCCGGCATCGGAGGGGTCCGCATCGAAGACACCCTGTTGGTGACGTCCGACGGCTGCACCCCACTCACCCGCTTCACCAAGGAGACCGCCGCCTGATGGCTGTCACCACCAACGACCTGCGCAACGGCATGACCCTCGACCTGCCCGAGGGGCTCTTCGGCGTGGTCGAATTCCAACACGTGAAGCCCGGCAAGGGCGGCGCCTTCGTTCGCACCAAGCTGAAGAACGTGCGCACCGGCGCCGTCATCGAGCGGACCTTCCGGGCCGACGAGCGCGTGGAGCAGGCCATCGTCGACAAGCGCGACATGCAGTACCTCTACCGCGACGGGGAGCAGTACGTCTTCATGGACAGCGTCTCCTACGACCAGATGCACGTGAACCCCAGCGCGCTCGGCGACGCCGCCAGGTACCTGAAGGAGGGTGACAGCGCCGTCCTGCAGCTCTATGCCTCGGAGATCGTCGGCGTGGAGCTCCCCGCCGCCGTGGAGCTGACCGTGACCGACACCGAGCCAGGGGTGCAGGGCGACCGGGTGTCGGGCGCCCGCAAGCCCGCCACCCTCGAGACTGGCCTGGTCGTGCAGGTGCCGCTGTTCGTCAACACCGGCGACGCCATCAAGGTCGACACCCGCTCCGGCGAGTACATCACCCGGGCCTGAGCGCCCGGTGGCTCCGCCGATGGCCCGCGGCGACGTGGTCGAAGGGCCCCGGCACGAGGCCCGGGAACGGGCCCTGTCGCTGCTCTACGAAGCCGCCATCAAACAGGTCGAGCCTGAGGCGGTGCTGGCCGAGCTGCCGGTGGCGCCTGACCCCTTCGCCATCGACCTGGTGCGCGGCGTGGCCGGCGCCCAGGCCCGCATCGACCAGCTGGTGACCGAGGCGGCGGTGGGCTGGCAGCTGGAGCGGATGCCGGTCATCGACCGGACGGTGCTGCGGCTGGCCACCTACGAGCTGCTGGCACGCCCCGACATCCCCGTCGCCGTCGCCATCGACGAGGCGGTGGAGCTGGCCAAGCGCTACTCCACCGAGCAGTCCGGCGGCTTCGTGAACGGCGTGCTGGCCACCATCGCCCGCCGCGTCCGCCCCTGACCCGACAGCGGCCTCGACTCGAGACCGATGGTCCCAGCCGGCCCGCGGTCCCAGCCGGCCCGCGGTCCCAGCCGGCCCGCGGTCCCAGCCGGCCCGCAGTCCCAGCCGGCCCGCAGTCCCAGCCAGCGGAGGGCGTGCATTGTTGAAGCCGGCGTCGGCTCCGGCCGATAACCGCGATCGTGGCACCACGGGTCCTGCGGCCGGTCGAGCGCTGGTGGCGTTCGGTGCCTCTCGACGTGCTGGCGCCGCTGCTGGTCGTCGCCGCCGCCGCCGTGGCCGGCGCAGCCGCCCCCGCCGCCGCCGGCGACACCCCTCGGGTGTGGGCCGGGGCGCCGGCCGCCGCCGTGGTGGTGGGTGTCTGGGTGCTGGCCATCGTCGACCGCTGCCTGGCAGGCCGAGGGCGGTGGCTGACCTGTCTGGTCGCCGCCCTGGTGGCCGACGGGGCCGTGCTGCTGGCCCAGCAGCGCACCGGGTTGGCCGCCGCGGTGGTGGTGGCCGTCACCGTGGCCGCCGTCACCCCCGTCGCCGTGCACGGACGCGGCTGGCTGTCGGCCGGCGCCCTGGTGGCGGCTGGGGCCACCGTCTGGCTGGCGTTGCACCAGGCCCCGCCGCTGGTCGCCCCGGCGGCTGCCGTCGGTGCCCGCTCGGGGACGGCCTTCGCCGTGGTGCTGTGGGCGCTGGTCGCTTCGGCCCTGTCGGTGCACCGGGCCGTGCGGGCCTCGCGGCGCATGGGGGTGGTCCGCGTCGGGCTGCAGGCCCTCGACGACGCCATGTCCGGCACTCCCAACGTGGCTGAAGGGCTGCGGGCCGCGCTGCCGATGATCCGCCGGGTGCTTCCCACCGACCACGTGGTGGTGCTGGGCCGCAGCCGCGGCGACCGGGTGTCGACCCCCCTGGCGGCCTGGCCGACGGCGGAGAGCGCCGACAGCCACCTGGGCGCCATGCTCGGCCTTGACGAGGCGCTGACCACCAACCGGGTGGTGCGCGTCGGGCACCACTCCTTCATGCCCATCGGCTACGTCGGCACCGAGCAGCTGGCCCTCGCCGTGCGCCACCGAGCCGACATCGACACGGTGGAAGCCACCCGCGACACGGTCGAGCTGGTGGCCGCCGCCTTCCTGAAGCTGACGGCGCGCGCCTCGTTCGTCGACGAGCTGCGACGCGAGAGCCGCACCGACGCCCTCACCGGGCTGGCCAACCGTCGAGCGCTCTTCGAGCGGCTGGGCGCCGAGATGACCCGGGCGACACGCCTGCGCACCCCGCTGACGGTCGCCATGTTGGACCTCGACCACTTCAAGCGCTACAACGACACCTTCGGCCACGTCCAGGGCGACAACCTGCTGCGAGCCGCCGCCGCCGTGTTCACCTCGTCGATCCGCGGCCGCGACCTGGCCGCCCGCTACGGCGGCGAGGAGTTCGTCATCGTGCTGCCCGACACCGACCTGGCCGGCGGCGCGGTGCTGATGAACCGCTTGCGGGTCGCCGTGGCCCAGATCGACAGCCCGGCCCCGGTCACCATGTCGGTGGGGGTCACCCACTGGAACGGCGCCGAGGCCGCCGCGACCCTCATCGAGCGTGCCGACAGCGCGCTGTACGCGGCCAAGACCTCCGGACGCGACCGGGTGCAGGCGCTGGCGGCCGCCCGGCCCGAGCCCGGCGCCGCCGGTCCTGTGGCCCAGACCGTCGGCACCGTTCCACACCGGCCTGAGGGCTGAGCCCGGGCGGGCACGACCTGCGGTCGGCGGTCCGCACCCGGCCGGGTTGTGGCACGCTCACCACGCCCCGGCCCCCGAGCGGGCCCGGACCGCGTTCAGGAAGTGGCGCCACAGCGTCTTCGTGCCCTACATCGCCACGTGGTCGAGGACGGTCTCAACGACCGAACCGCTGACCCGTAGGGGTCCGCCACCACCGGCTGGGCCAGGGCCCGCCAATCGTCCACCGTGCCGCGCTCCGGCACGTCCTCGACCGCCGGGACCGTGTCTTCGAAGCCCGGGAGGATGTGTCGGTGCTCCATCGCCGCCCTCAGCTGGATCGACCGGCCGGGTTGGCGACCGCTGCCGGTGTCCAGGCCGATCAGCCTGGCCAGGATGTGCGCCATGTCCCGGGACACGGCGCGGGCGTGTTCCCAGTCCTGCCACGGCGGCTGCACCCCGCGGTACTGGGCCAGCTGCCGTTGGGCCTCGCCCAGGTCGTACGGGCGCGGGTCGGCAAGCTGCTTGCAGAGCTGGCGCAGGACCGACTCGCCGGAGTCTTGGGGGTAGAGCTGGTCGAGCTGACTGAGCGCCTGGACGTAGGCGGTGCCACTCGTGCTGGCCAACGCGCACAGGTCGACGTGGTCACGCACGGCGTTGCGCGTGACCACCAGCCAGGCCTTCACCCGGATCATCTCGGGAAGGGTGGGCACCGTGATGCCGGCGATCGTCTCCGTCTGGAGCGGGGCGGCCCGGCGCAGCTGGCGGATCCCGGTCTCCACCCCTTCGAAGTCGCCGAGGATGAGGACCGGCGGCCTGGCCCGGTTGGTGCGCCAGCCCCCCAGCTCCTCGAGCCGGTGCAGCAACTCGTCGTAGTGCTCGCGCAGATCGCCCAAGACGTGATCGCCGTCGAGCGAGCGGCGATGCCGGGCGTGGAGCGCGGCGGCTCGCCGGCCCGGCGGCCCGGCGGGAGCTGACCAACCGGCTGGGGGCCGCTACAGTGGTGGAGACCGTGAAGCGGGTCCGGTGAGGCCCGAACGGACCGAAGGAGCCCCTGTGGCCGAGCGCGAACGCAGACTGACCCCGCCGCGAGGCGGGGTCTTCGTTCCCCGGGTGCAGGTCCTGTCGGCCGAGGACGTCGAACGGGCCCTCACCCGCATCGCCCACGAGATCGCCGAGCGCAACCGCGGCGTCGAGGACCTCGTCATCATCGGTCTGCAGACCGGCGGCGTCCCCCTGGCTCGCCGGGTCGGGCAGGTCCTCGAGGAGATCGGCGGGGGCCGGCCGATCCCCGTCGGGCTGCTCGACGTGGCCTTCTACCGCGACGACATCGGCATCCGCCCCGTGCTGCCCGAGGCGGTGACCGACATCCCCGGCGACCTGACCGGCACCACCGTGGTCCTCGTCGACGACGTGCTCTTCACCGGCCGCACCATCCGCGCCGCCCTCAACGCCCTGGCCGACTACGGCCGCACCCGGGCGGTGCAGCTGGCCATCATGGTCGACCGGGGTCACCGGGAGCTGCCCATCCGCCCCGACTACGTCGGCAAGAACCTCCCCACCCGCTTCGACGAGCAAGTCGACGTCAGCCTCGACGGCGTCGTGCTCGGTGACGTGATGCCCCGATGAGCGCCGCTCCCGCCGCCCAGCAGGCCCCCGCCGTCCTGGGCCGGCACCTGCTCTCGATCGGGGATCTGGGCGGTGCCGCCGGCATCGAGCAGGTGCTGCGGGTCTCCGACAGCTTCGCCGAGGTGGGCCGCCGCTCCATCCCCAAGGTGCCGGCGCTCAAGGGACGCGCCGTGGTGTCGCTGTTCGCCGAGGAATCGACCCGCACCCGCCTGTCGTTCGAGACGGCCGCCCGGCGCCTGTCGGCCGACGTGGTGAGCTTCGCCACCGCCATCTCGTCGGTGAAGAAGGGCGAGTCGTTGCGCGACACGGTCGAGACCATCGCCGCCATGGGCGTCGACGCCTTCGTCGTCCGCCATCCCTCGGCCGGCGCTCCCGCCCAGGTGGCTGGATGGGTCGACGCCGCCGTGGTCAACGCCGGTGACGGCTGGCACGAGCACCCCACCCAGGCGCTGCTCGACTGCTACACCATCAGGCAGGTGCTGGCCGAGCGCGACGGCGTGGCGGTGGAGGACACCGGCGTCGAGGCCTTCCAGGGGCTGCAGGTGGCCATCGTCGGCGACATCGCCCACAGCCGGGTGGCCCGCTCCGACGTGCAGGCCCTGAGTGCCCTGGGAGCC
>JAJZNB010000237.1:0-1829 GCA_021848085.1 Actinomycetes bacterium | reverse complement strand
AGCCGAGGTGACGCTGGTCGCGCCGGGCAGCTTGCTGCCGCCGTCGCTCCAGGGCTGGCCGGTGACGGTGTCCCACGACCTCGACGCCGTCCTCGACCGCCTCGACGTCTGCTACCTGCTGCGACTGCAGACCGAGCGTGGCGCCGGATCGCACCTGCCTTCGCTGCGCGAGTACACCGCCAGCTTCGGGCTCACCGCCCGCCGGGCCGCCCGGCTCCCGGCCGGCGCACTGGTCATGCACCCCGGGCCCATGAACCGCGGGGTCGAGATCGCCGCCGACGTCGCCGACCTGCCGCGCGCCCTGGTGCTGCGCCAGGTCGCCAACGGCGTGGCGGTGCGCATGGCCGTGCTGTACCTGCTGCTCGGCGCCGACGCCGGCGCCGCCCGGCTGCAGGCCGCCGGTGGCTGAGCGCCGCGCCCGCCTGCTGGTGCGCGGCGGCACCGTCGTCGACGCCACCGGTAGCCGCCGAGCCGACGTGGCGGTGGTCGACGGGGTGGTCCACCAGGTGGCCGACGGGCTGCGACCGCCAGCGGGCGCCACCGTCCTCGACGCCGAAGGCTGCCTGGTCGCCCCGGGTCTCGTCGACCTGCACACCCACCTGCGCGAACCGGGGCACGAGGAAGCCGAGACGGTGGAGAGCGGCTCGCGCGCGGCCGCCTTGGGCGGCTACACCGCGGTGGTGGCCATGCCCAACACCGAGCCGGCCGTCGACAGCGCGGCGGTGGCCCGCCAGGTGCTGCAGCTCGGCCGCGGCGCCCTGTGCCGGGTGGCGGTGGCCGGCGCCATCACCGTAGGTCGGGCCGGCCAGCGCCTGGCCCCTCTCGGGGAGCTGGCCGCCTTGGGTATCCACCTCTTCACCGACGACGGGGCCGGCGTTCAGGACGCCGGCGTGATGCGCCGCGCCCTGGAGTACGCCCGCGGCCTGGGCGTCACGTTGGCCCAGCACTGCGAGGACGCCGGGTTGGCCGCCGGCGGCCACATGCACGAAGGGGCCTGCTCCAGCTGGCTGGGGGTTCCGGGACAGCCCGCCGCGGCCGAAGAGGTGATGGTGGCCCGCGACATCGCCCTGGTCCGCCTGACCGGAGCATCCATGCACTTCCTGCACCTGTCGACGGCCGGGTCGGTGGCGCTGGTGGCGGGCGCCCGGGCCGAGGGCCTGCCGGTGACCGCCGAGGTCACCCCCCACCACCTGTCGCTCACCGACGACGCCCTGTGCGGCTACGACCCGGTGTTCAAGGTCAACCCGCCGCTGCGCACCGCCCACGACACCGCCGCCTTGGCCCGAGCCTGCGCCGCCGGGGTGATCGACGCAGTCGCCACCGATCACGCCCCCCACCCGCCCGAGGCCAAAGACGTTCCGCTCGACCAGGCCCCACCCGGGATGCTCGGTCTGCAGACGGCGTGGCCGGTGACCTTGCAGGCACTGGGTGCCGCCGGCCTCGACTGGCTGCAGGTGCTGGCCCTGCTCAGCTGGCAGCCGGCCCGCATCGCCCGGCTCCACCCGGCGGCCGGCGGTGACCAGGGGGGCCCCGTCGTCCCCGGGGCGGCCGCCAACCTGTGCGTCCTCGACCCCCACGCCACCTGGACCGTGGAGCCTGCCTCACTGGCCAGCCGCAGCCGCAACACCCCGTTCACCGGCCGGAGCCTCACCGGGGCGGTGCGCCACACCGTCCACCGTGGCGAGCCGGTCGTGGTCGGCGGGCAGGCCACGCGATGAGCCCCGCCGCCACGACGACCGCCGAGACGACCACCACGACGACCGCCGGGACGACCGCCACGACGACCACCGAGCGGACCGGGACGACCGCCACGACGACCACCGAGACGA
>JAJZNB010000261.1 GCA_021848085.1 Actinomycetes bacterium | reverse complement strand
ATCCCGTGCCCTCGGGACGATCCCACCGCCGGCGGCGACCGCAGCGCGGCCGGCCGAGCCGGCCGACCCCGCCGCGGCGGCGCCGGCCGACGACGGGGCCGAGGCCTACCGGGCCATCTTCGAGCACTCGATGGACGGCATCGTGCTGACCGTCCCCGACGGTCCGGTGCTGGCCGCCAACCCGGCGGCCTGCCAGCTGCTGCAGCTCGACCAGCAGGCGCTGGTCGATCGCCGCCGGGCCGAGCTGGTCGACGAGACCGATCCCGGCTGGCAGCACGCCCTGGAGCGGCGGCGCCTCGCGGGCCGGAGCCGAGCCGAGCTCCGGCTGCGGCGCGCCGACGGATCGGTGTTCGTAGCCGACGTGTCGTCGGTGCTGTTCCGCACCGGTGCCGGGGCGCCGCGGGCCTGCGTCATCTTCCGCGACGTCACCGACCGGACCGAGCTCATCGAGCAGCAGACCCAGCTGGTGCGCGACCTCTACGAGCTGTCGGTGGCCGACGAGCTCACCGGGCTGCGCAACCGGCGGGGGCTGCTGGCGGCAGGACCCGAGCTCCTGGCGGTCGCCGACCGACAGCAGGTGCCGGTGCAGGCCCTGTTCCTCGACGTCGACCAGATGAAGGCCATCAACGACCGCTACGGCCACGGCATGGGCGACGCCGCCCTGGTGGCGGTGGCCGACGCCATCCGCCGCAGCGTCCGGGGCTGGGACCTGGCGGTGCGCCTGGGCGGCGACGAGTTCGTGGTGCTGCTGCTCGGGGCCGACGCCGCCGCCGGAAGCCGCATCGCACAGCGCACCGCCGCCGAGCTGTCCCGCTGGCGAGATGGGCCCGCCGGCGGGGTCACGCTCTCCATCGGGCAGGCCAGCCGCGCCGCCGGCGACCCCGCCACCATCGCCGAGCTGCTGGCCGAGGCCGACCGCCGCATGTACGCCAGCCGCCGGCGCCCGCTGGGCGGCTGAACCACCGGCGCCCGCGAGGCGGCTGAACCACCGGCGCCCGCGAGGCGGCTGAACCACCGGCGCCCGCGAGGCGGCTGAACCACCGGCCGTTGATGCTGGTCATGGCCGGGGGCTGGCCCCTTGGGGACAGCGGCCGGGAACCACTGCCCCCAGTGACCCCCGCCGGATCCGTAGGCTGGTGCCCTCGTGGGACCCCAACGCCATGCCAGCACCTCCCGTCGCTGACCCGGTGACCGCACCGTCGGACCAGGGCTCGGGGCCGCCGCCTGCTGTCGGGGCAGCCCGTCGCGGCCTGCTGGCGCTCGTGGTCGGCCTGCTGCTGGCGCTCGGGGTCGCGCCGTCGCTGGCCGCGGCGGCAACGCCCTCGCCGCCGGCGGGCATGAAGCCGGCGCGACGACCCACCCAGCCAGCCGCCGCCCGGCTGGCCGCCGCCCAACCGGCGGGGTCCGCTCTCGCCACCTCCACACCCGCCACCTCCACACCCGCCACCTCGGCGCCCACCACCACGTCGCCGCCCACCTCCCAACCGGTGGCGCCGGCCTGGCAGACAGCCTGGACGTCGCCGATGGACCTGCTGCTGCAGCCCTACCCGAAGATCGTCGCCGTCAACACCACGGTTCGTGACTTGGCAACGGTGACGGTGGGTGGCTCGGCGATCGCCATCCGCCTGTCGAACCAGTGGGGTCCCGCCCCGGTGACCTTCGGTGCCGTCACCGTCGGCGAGCGCGCCGGCACCGTCGGCGCGGCGGTGGTGGCGGGCACCCTCACCCGTGTCACCTTCGGGGCGGGCAGCCCGGCGATCACCGTGCCGGCCGGGCAGGACGTCACCAGCGCGCCGATCCCGCTGGCGGTGAGCGCCGGGGAGTCCCTGGTGGTGAGCCTGTGGGTCACCGCGCCGGCGCCGGTCACCGTCCACTACTGCCAGGGCTGCAGCCGGCTGGCCTTCTACACCCCCAACGGCGGCGGGAACCAGACTGCCGTGGCCTCGGGCGCCGCCTTCACCGGATCCGACCCCTACCTGCGGTGGCTTTCGGCCGTCGAGGTGCAGGGCTCGCCGTCGCGTGGCACCGTCGTCGCACTCGGCGACTCGATCACCGCCGGGTTCGAGAACGCCGGGTTCGGCTGGCCGACCCCGCTGCAGCAGCGGGTGGCGCAGCTGCCGCCCGACCAGCAGGTGTCGGTGGTCAACGAGGGCATCTCGGGCAACACCCTGACCGTGTTCCCACCCGGGCTCGACGCTCAGGGCCAGCCCTACAGCTTCGCCGACTCCAGCGGCGGCACTCCCGGTGTGCTGCGGCTCCAGCGCGACGCCTTGGCCCTGCCGGGGACCACCAACGTCGTGCTGCTGCTGGGCACCAACGACATCTGGTTCGGCGGCCGTGACCAGACGCCGCCCTACGGATCGGCGTCGAGCATCATCGCCGCCATGAAGCAGGTCATCGCCGCCGTCCACGCCGCCGGCAAGCGCATCGAGGGGATCACCCTGCTGCCACGGGCCAGCACCCCCGCCGACTGCCCCGGCTGCCTGCCCGAGCCGTGGACACCGGCCGAGCAGGCGACGCTGCAGGCCGTCAACAGCTGGATGCGCAGCAAGGGCAGCGGGTTCGACGCCGTCATCGACCTCGCCGCGGTCATGGGCGACGTCTACGACGGCCAGTGCAACCCCACGCTTCCCTACCCGCCGTACTTCAACAACGACGACCTGCACCCCAACCGGGCCGGCCAGATCGTGATGGCCGACGCCATCCCCACCACCATCTTCGGCATCCCCGAAGCACCCCAGCTCCCCCCGCCGGTGAAGGCCACCCCGACCCCGGGCTGCCCGGCGGCTCGCCAGGCCGAGGCGGTGCTGGCCGCCGCCAGCGCCACGCCGGCGACCACCACCCCGACCACGACCAGCACGCCGCCGACCAGCTCCACGGTGGCGTCGGGCGCCACCGCCCACCACCGCGGCTCCGGCTCCGGCTCCGGAGGGCTGATGGCGGTGGCTGCGGTGCTGGTGGCGCTGGTGGTGGTGACGGGGGCGGGATGGCGCCGCCGCCGGCGCCGGATCCTGCGCCGCCCGTCCCACGCCGCACCGGCCAGGCGTGGGCGCACCTCGCCGGCGCGGCCAGGCTGGCGCGGCCCGCCCTGAGCCGAGTCCCGCGCTCGGAGGTCAGCGCCCTTCGAAGCGCGGCTCGCGCTTCTCCACGAAGGCCCGCATGGCTTCGGCCACGTCGGCGGTGGCGACGTTGACGGTCTGCACCCGGCTCTCGTCCTCGAGAGCCTGCGCCATGGTCAGCGACGAGCTGTCGTTGAGCAGCCGCTTGGTCATGGCCAGGGCCAGCGGCGGTCCGGCCGCCAGGCGCCGGGCCCAGCGGTCGCAGAGATCGTCGAGCTGCTCGTCGGGCACCACCCGGTTGACCAGACCGAGGGCCGCCACCTCGTCGGCCCCGAGCAGGTCGGCGAAGAAGGCCAGCTCCTTGGCTCGCTGCAGGCCGACCAGCCGAGGCAGCAGCCACGACGCGCCGGCGTCGAGCGACAGGCCGCGGCGGGCGAAGATGGCGGAGAACCGGCTGGTGTCGGCGGCCAGCACCAGGTCGCAGGCCAGCGCCAGGCTCAGCCCGGCACCGGCCGCCACGCCCCGCACCTTGGCCAGGGTCGGTCGGTGCAGCTGGTGGAGGGTGAGGACCACCTCGCTGACGACCTGCATCCGCACCAGGTGCGGGTCGGCGGGGTCGTTGCTCATGCCGGCCGGGTCGCTCAGGTCCGCTCCCGAGCAGAAGTCGCCACCGGCCCCGGTCAGCACCAGCACCCGGTCGTCGCGGCGGCGGTCCACCTCACGCAGCACGACGAGCAGCTCCTGCCACAGCAGGCCGCTGGCCGCGTTCTTGCGCTCGGGGCGGTTCAACGTCACCGTCACCACCCCCGCCTCGCGCTCCACCTGCAGCGTCTCAGCGTCCATCAGATGGCCCCGTGGGGACTGGCGGCTTCAGCCGTCAGGGGAATCGGGGCTCGGGCCGCAGGCCCGACTGTCCCCGTGCGTGTTGCACCACGCCCGTACTCTGAGTCGGTCATGGCAGATCCTCGCTTTCGTCGCCTGGCCGGTGGAGCAAGCGCGCTGGGCTTGCACGTCGTCTGGTGCCCGAAGTACCGCAGCCGACTCCTCCGAAAGCAGGTGGTGGCGCGCCTGGACGACCTGCTCGACGAGACCGCGGGCGACGACGACGGGCAGATCGGGGCTTGCGAGGTCATACCTGACCACGTGCCTGTCTTCGTGCGGGTTCACCCGACGGATTCGCCTGCCGAGGGCGTCGACGTGGGCAGCGCCAGCTTCGCTGTCACCTCCGAAGGCCACCACATCGACGACCCCCGCTGGGGGCGAAAAGCGGCCGGCAAGCTGGAGGACGCCCAGCAGGGCTGGGCCCAGTTCCGCTCGATCCTCAAAGGCAGAGCGGAAGAGGCTGGCCGAGCCGTGATCGACGTGGACCCCCGGCACACCAGTCAGATGTGCGCCACCTGCGGGCACGTCCACCCTGGCAACCACGTCGGCCAGGCGGTGTTCCGATGCTGCAGCTGTGGGCACGAAGCCCACGCCGACGTCAACACCGCCCGCAACATCCTTCGGGCTGGACTGGCCCGTCCGGACGCGCCCGCGGCCTGAAAAGAAGCTGGCGGCTTCAGCCGTCAGAGAAGTCACGGGCCGCCACCATAGGGCGCCCCGCCAGCCCCCCGTCGCCCGCCCCCGTCGCCCGCCGCTGGCCGGCTGCCCCGTCCGGACCAGCCGGATCAGAAGACGCCTTGGAGCACCTCCACCTGCAGGCCGCCGTCGCCTGCGGCGGTGACCGACGCCACATCGAAGCGCAGCGTGCGTCGCCGACGGCGAACCGGTGCCGGCCCGTCGGCCGTCGACGCCGCCAGCCAGGCGGCGGCCAGCTGGCGCAGCCGTCGCTGCTTGGCGGGGGTCACCGCCTCGGCCGGCGCGCCGAAGGCGGAGGAGGTTCGGGTCTTCACCTCGCAGAAGACGATGGCGACGCCGGCGGGGGCCACCAGCACCAGGTCGATCTCACCGCGGGCCGTCCGCCAGTTGCGGTCCACCACCTGGTAGCCCGCCGCCTCGTACCAGGCGGCTGCAGCCGCCTCCCCTGCCGCGGCGAGCCGGCCCCGGGCGGTGGGGGCCATGGCTCAGGCGTCACGCTCGGGCAGGCGCTCCACGTTGACGTCACGGAACGTCAGCACCCGCACGTGGGGAACGAAGCGAGCCGGGCGGTACATGTCCCAGACCCAGGCGTCGTGCAGCTCGAGCTCCACGCAGGTCGGGGTGCAGCCGTCGCGCACCGTCATGTCCACGCCGTTGGCCAGGTAGAAGCGGCGCTCGGTCTCCACGACGTACTGGAACAGCGGCAGAACCGTGCGGTACTCCTGCACCAGCGCCAGCTCGATCTCCGCCTCGTAGCGCTCGAGATCCTCTTCGCTCATGGGGTCGTGTCACCTCGGGGCCCAGTCGGCCCGCTGTCGACGCTCCTAGCGGAGTGCCCGCTTCTCCTTGATCTTGGCCGCCTTGCCCACCCTGCCACGCAGGTAGTACAGCTTGGCCCGCCGCACGTCGCCCTCGGTCAGCACCTCGATCTTGGCGATGATCGGGGTGTGAACCGGGAATGTTCGCTCCACGCCCACCCCGAAGCTGACCTTGCGCACGGTGAAGGTCTCCCGGGCGCCGCTCCCCTGCCGGCGGATGACCGCTCCCTGAAAGACCTGGATGCGCTCACGGTTGCCCTCCACCACCCGCACGTGGACCTTCACCGTGTCCCCGGGGCGGAACGGCGGGATGTCGTCGCGCAGGCTGTCGCGGTCGACGATGTCGGTGGGGTTCATGACGCGCGTCCCTCCACGGTCGTTGTCCGGGCGGCGGGCGGCACTGGAGGGCCACGGACGCTGACGCGCGGGCCCGACAGGGCGGTGCCGGAGCCAGCCACACTAGCCGCGGCCGGCGGCGGCTGCATCTCGGCTGGGCCCTGGGGGTGGGGTGGCTCAAGGTGGGCGGCTCGGATCAGACGCTCAGCGGGAGGCGGTGCCGGAGCCGGGTTCGGGGTCGTCGAGCTCGGCGACCAGCCGCTGATCGTCGGCGCTCAGCCCGCCGCGGCGTTGGAGCAGATCGGGGCGACGCTCGACGGTCCGGCGCAGGGCCCAGGCCCGACGCCACCGGGCGATGCGGCCGTGGTCCCCCGAGCGCAGCACCGCGGGCACCGACCAGCCGCGGAACTCGGCCGGCTGGGTGTACTGGGGGTACTCGAGGAGCCCCACGGCGAAGCTCTCCTCCTCGGCTGAGCGGTCGTTGCCCATAGCGCCCGGCAGCAGCCGGGTCACGGCCTCCACCACCGCCAGCGCCGCCACCTCCCCGCCGGACAGGACGAAGTCGCCGACCGACAGCTCCCCGTCGACCAGATGGTCCACCACCCGCTGGTCGACCCCCTCGTAGCGGCCACACAGCAGGGAGAACCCGCCGGCGTCGGCGGCCAGCTCCTGGGCCAGGTCCTGGTCGAATTGGCGCCCGGCCGGGGAGAGCAGCAGCAGCGGTCGGGGTGGGACGACGGCTTCCACGGCGGCGAAGATGGGGCCAGGGGTCATGACCATGCCCGGCCCGCCGCCGAAGGGGGCGTCGTCCACCGACCGCCGCGGCGGCAGCGCCCAATGCCGCAGGTCGTGCACCCGCAGGTCGAGGATGCCCCCGGTCCGGGCCCGTCCCAGCAGGGCACCGGCGGCGAAGTGGTCGACGAGGTCGGGGAAGATGGTGAAGACGTCGATCCGCATGCGACGCCGCAGGCCTCAGGGCAACAGGCCGGCGGGCACGTCGACCACCACGTCACCTGAGGCGTCGTGGTCCACCACGAAGGTGAGCGGCACCAGCCCGCCGTTGTCGAGCTCGAGCAGGTCCGAGGCCGGGTTGGCCACCACGGCCTCGACGATGCCCAAGCGTCGCCCGCCGCGGTCGACGACGGTGGCGCCGATCAGCTCGTGGACCCACAGGACGTCGTGGTCGTGCAGCGGCGGGGCCAACAGCACCAGGTCGCGCAGCGCCTCGGCCTCGTCCCGTCCGGTCACCTGGTCGAAGCGCACGATCCAGCGGCCTGGTCGCCGCCCGGGGAACGGCGTTGCTCGCACCACCTGCAGCGGGCCCCGATCGGTGGTGAACCGGGTGCCCGGCCGGGTCCGCTCGGGCCGCCCGGCATAGAGCTCCACCACCACCTCGCCGCGCAGCCCGTGGGGCTTCACCACCCGGCCCACCTGGAGCAGCAGGTCCTCCCCGACCCGGGGACGACGGCCGGGCCCGGGATCGGGCTGATCAGTCGTCGACGAAGTCGACGTTGGTCTCCACCCCGTCACGCGAGCCGGCCAGGCGGACCAGGGTGCGGATGGCCTGCGCCACCCGGCCGCGGCGGCCGATCATGCGGCCCATGTCCCCGTCGGCGACGTGGATCTTGAACCGCACGACGCGCCCGGACTCCTCGGTGTCGATCACCACGGCCTCCGGATCGCTGGCCAGGGCCCGGGTGATGTAGCCGAGCACGGCGCGGGCGCGGCCGCCGGGCGCCCGGTTGCCGATGTCGTCGTCGTCGGCGGCCGACACCTCGGGGTCGGCCGAACCTGTCACGAGGCGCCCCCGGTGAGCTCGTCCCACGCCCCGGACCTCTTGAGCAGGACCTCGACCCGGTCGGTCGGCTTGGCGCCCTGCCGCAGCCACTTGAGCGCCTTGGCGTTGTCGATGTCGACCACGGCGTCTGGCGAAGCCGTCGACGTGCCCCGGGGTGCGTAGACCCCCAGGATCTCGATGAACCGGCCGTCGCGCGGTGAACGGCTGTCGGCAGCCACCACCCGGTAGGTCGGCTGCTTCTTCTTCCCCATCCGCATCAGGCGCAGCTTCACAGCCACCGTCGAACCCTACTTTCCTCTTCGAGGTCGGACGTGCCTCGAAGCCGAGGCACAGACCCCCCATTGTGGCCGGTGTCCGGGCCGCTGGCCAACGCGGCCTCCGGCGCCGGGTTGGGATCAGCGTGCCGAGCCGCCCTTGGGGGTGACCCGACCACCCTTCTTCTTCTTGTTGTTGCCGGCCTTGCGGGTCTTGGCGCCGCCGGCACCCAGCCCGGCCAGACCGGCGGAGCCGCCCATGGCCCCCAGGTCGCGCAACCCGTCGAGGTCATCGAGCCCCGAGGGGTCGCCGGCCATCTGGGCCAGAGCGCGGCTCAACCCGGCCCGGCCACCTTTGGCGCCGCCGAGCACGCCGCCGAGCATGCCGGGGGAACGCATCAGCTTCTGGGCCTCGCCGAACTGCTTCAGCAGCTGGTTGACGTCCTGGGTCGTGGTGCCGCTGCCCCGGGCGATGCGTTGACGCCGCGAGCCGTCGATCAGCGAGGGATCACGGCGCTCGGCCCGCGTCATGGAGCGGATGATGGCCTCCACCTGGGTGATCTGCGCGTCGTCGACGGCGGCGTTGGCCTGCTTCAGCTCCTTGGGCACTCCAGGGATGAGCGACAAGATGCCGCCCAGCGACCCGAGCTTCTTGACCTGCTGCAGCTGGGCCAGGAAGTCCTCGAGGGTGAAGCGGCCTTCGAGCAGCCCCAGGGCACCTTCGGCGGCGACCTGACGGTCGTACTCCCGCTCGGTCTGCTCGATGAGGCTGAGCATGTCGCCCATCCCCAGGATCCGGTTGGCCATCCGGTCGGGGTGGAACTGGTCGAAGTCGGCCAACCGCTCACCGGTGGAGGCGAATGCGATGGGACGGCCCACCACCTCCTTGACGCTGAGGGCGGCACCACCGCGGGCGTCACCGTCGAGCTTGGTGAGGATGACGCCGCTCAGCTCCAAGGTGGCGTGGAAGGCCTCGGCCGTGCCCACGGCGTCCTGGCCGGTCATGGCGTCGATGACCAGGAACGTGTAGTCGGGGGTGACCGCCCCCGACACCCGGCGCACCTCGTCCATCAGCTCCTGGTCGATGGCCAGGCGGCCGGCGGTGTCGACGATGAGGACGTCACGTCCCAGGCGCTGCGCCTCGCGCTTGCCGGCGGCGGCCACCGCCACCGGGTCGGTCGGCTCGCTGAACACCGGCACGCCGGCCTGCTCACCGAGGACGCGCAGCTGCTCCACCGCGGCGGGCCGTTGCAGGTCGGCACCGACCAGCAGCGGGTTGCGTCCCTGCTGGCGGAACCAGCGGGCGAGCTTGGCCGAGGTGGTGGTCTTGCCCGACCCCTGCAGGCCGGCCAGCAGCACCACCGTCGGCGGTGACGAGGCGTAGGCGAGGCGCAGCGTGTCGCCGCCCAGGACACGGATCAGCTCCTGGTGGACGGCCTTCACCACCTGTTGGGCGGGGTTCAGGCTCTTCGACAGGGCCTCGCCCACCAGCCGGACCCGGATGCCGTCGACCAGCGACCGCGCCACCCGGACGTTGACGTCCGCCTCGAGCAGCGCGGTGCGGATCTCCCGGAGGGTGGCGTCGACGTCGGCGTCCGACAGCCGGCCGCGGCCACGCAGCCGGCTGAAGATGCCGTCGAGGCGGTCGGAGAGCGAGTCGAACATGGCGACCTCCCAGGCTAGCGGAGCGCGGCCGGCTCGCCGCCCGCCGCGTCGAACAGGGCGTCGACGAAGCTGCCCGGATCGAACGGCACCAGGTCGGCGGCACCCTCCCCGATGCCGACCAACTTCACCGGCAGACCCAGCTCCTTCTCGATGGCTACCACGATCCCTCCCTTGGCCGTGCCGTCGAGCTTGGTGAGGACCACGCCGGTCACCCCGACGGCCTCGAGGAACTGGCGGGCCTGGACCAAGCCGTTCTGCCCGGTGGTGGCGTCGAGCACCAGCAGCACCTCGGTCACCTTCCCCGGCGGCCGGTCGGCCACCCGGCGGATCTTCTTGAGCTCCTCGACCAGGTTGACCTTGGTGTGGAGCCGTCCGGCGGTGTCGGCCAGCACCAGCTCGTGCCCACGGGCCGCCGCCCGCTGCACGGCGTCGAAGACCACCGCGCTGGGGTCGCCGCCCTCGGCGCCGCGGACCACGTCCACCCCGGCTCGTTCACCCCAGGCGGTGAGCTGCTCAGCGGCAGCGGCCCGGAAGGTGTCCCCGGCAGCCAGCACCACCGACCGACCCACCTGCACCTGGGCGCGGGCCACCTTGCCGATGGTGGTGGTCTTGCCCACACCGTTGACGCCGACGAACAGCCACACGTTGGTGACGCCCTCCTGCAGCCGCAGGACGGGATCACCGGCAGACCGCAGCACCTGGCGGAGCTCCTCCTTCAGGGCCTCGACCACCGCGTCGGGGCCCCGCAGGTCGCCGGCGCGCACCCGGTCACGCAGCTCGTCGAGCAGGGCCATGGTGGTGGCGACACCCACGTCGGCGCCCAGCAGCGCCTCTTCGAGCTCGTCCCAGGTGTCGTCGTCGACCGAGCCCCGCGACCGCAACGACCGCAGGTAGGTGCCGAAGCGGCCGCTGGTGCGGCCCATGCGCTGGCGCAGATCGGCCGGCACCGGCTCCGCCGGGGCTGCGACGACCTCGGGTGCCGGCGGGGCCTGAGGAGCCGGCGGGGCCTGAGGAGCCGGCGGGGCCTGAGGAGCCGGCGGGGCCTGAGGCTGGCGGACCGGGGGTGGGGCCGGACCGGTCGGCGGCGCCGGTGGCGGCCGCTCCAAGGTGGCCGGACCGGCGGCCGACACCACCTGGGGGCCGCCCTTGCCGCCCCGGCGTCGGCGGCCGACGATGACCACGCCGCCGGCGACCACGACGGCGGCGGCGGCGACAGCGATGACGATCCAGATGGCGAGCATGGGCTGCCGAGCCTACCGAGCTGGCGCCGTCATCCTGGCCCGAGCGGCGTCACCCGCCCCCGCAGGTCGCGGCGGCGCCCACCTCGAAGGCGGGGACCCGCGGCTCAGGGGGCCGAGGCGGAGGCGGCGGCGTCGGGATCGCGACGCACCTTCTGGCTGACCACCTTGGAGGATCCTCCGGGCTGCATGGTGACCCCGTAGAGGGCATCGGCCGTCTCCATGGTGCGCTTCTGGTGGCTGACGATGATCAGCTGCGCCTCGAGGCGGAACTGGTGGAGCAGGCTCAGGAAGCGGTGCAGGTTGACGTCGTCGAGAGCAGCTTCGACCTCGTCCATGAGGTAGAAGGGCGACGGGCGGCTGCGGAACACGGCGAAGAGGAAGGCCAGGGCCACCAGCGACCGCTCCCCTCCCGACAGCAGGGTGAGCCGGCGGACGTTCTTGCCGGCCGGGCGAGCCTCCACCTCCACCCCGGTATCGAGGATGTTGGCCGGGTCGGTGAGGGTCAGCCGGCCGGTGCCACCGGGGAACAAGGTGGCCACCAGGTTCTGGAAGTGCTCGTTGACGTCGGCGAACGCCTCGGCGAACACCCGGGTGATCTCGTCGTCGACGGCGGCGATGACCTGCTGCAGCTCCCGGCGGGCCCGGCGCACATCCTCCACCTGCTCCTGCAGGAAGCCGTGGCGCTGCTGCAGCTCGGTCAGCTCCTGCAGCGCCAACGGGTTGACCGGACCCAGCGCGGCGAGCTGCTCGTCGACCGCGTGGGCCCGCTGGGCCGCCGTGGTGCCCTCGGGCAGCTCGGGCTGCGGCGCCTGACGCGCCGCATCGGCATCGGCACCGAGCTCGCGCTCGAGGACCTCCACCAACGCCTCGTCGCGCACCGCCGCTTCGGCCAGGTCGAGCTGCAGGCGCTGCAACCGCTCACGCACCTGCGAGGTCCGCCGCTCCACCTCGGCCCGCCGGCGCCGCAGCTCCTCGAGACGTTCACCGCCGCGGCGGGCCTGGTCGAGCTGGCGATCGCGTTGGCGGCGCAGCTGCTCGGCCGTCGGGTCGAGGCGTTGCCGGTGCCGCTCGACCACCGTCGCCAGCCGCTGCACCACGGCCAGATCCGCCTCGAGCCGCTGCCGGCGGACAGCGGCCTGCTGGCGCTCGGCGGCATGTCCGGCCAGGCGCCGCTCCACGTCCTGCAGGCGTTCGCCCAGCACCCGGCGGCGCTCGGCCAGGCTGGCGGCCTGCACCTCGAGCTGGCGGCGGCGGGTGGCGAGCTGCGCCCGCCGCTGCTCGAGGGTCCGCCTCGCCTCGCTCACCTGCCGGAGGCGGCCGGCGGCGTCCTCAGCAGCCTGCCGCAGGCCGGGGAGGTTGGCCTCGAGATCGGCCAGCACGGCCCGGTCGTTGGTGACCCGCTCGGCCAGCTCGTCACGCTGGCGCCGGGCGTCGCTCTCCTCGGCCTGCGCCGCGGCGAGCTGCTGATGCAGGCGGC
>JAJZNB010000167.1 GCA_021848085.1 Actinomycetes bacterium | reverse complement strand
CGAACGACACCGTGGTCTCACCGCCGACCGAGAACAAGCGCAGTACTGCAATATCGGGCATCCCGGGGAGTTCGGCAACCGCCACTTCCAACACAAAGCCAGTCTACATCAGCCACACCAGAATTGCACGCCTTTCCGACCAACTTCTACCGAAAGAACGCCCTGGTCAGCGCCCGTGGGCATCCGCTACTTCTGGAGGTCTGAGACCCGTACGTAGACCGCCGCCTTGGCATTAGGTGCTCGGCCGGCATCGGACAGATCCCCGACCATGATCAGCCCTCCAACCCGCACGGCCGGCACCGCCAGCGTGCCCGCCCGCAACCAGCGAAAGGCAGACTGGGAGTAGATGCGTCGGGTCTCAGCCCACCCAGCCAAGCTCATTGCCGAACAGCATTGATCAGGGGTGTGACAACGGCTCCACACCCCCTGGCCCACCCCACCTCCGTCGACACCACCTGCGTCCGCAGCGCTGACGCCTCGGCCGTGGGCCTGGCCCGCCCTCAGTGCGGCCGTGCGCCGCCACCGAGATGGTGCTGCAGCGAGCCCCCTGACCGGTGTGGCGTGCCGGGAGACACCAGCCCAGGGCCCGGTGCGCCATACTGAGGGTCGGTGAGCCGGGAAGCCTGGTCGGCGTGTCGCTGCGCGCGCCCATGACCTCACTCTTCGCTCACCGCCGCCTGCTTGTGCCCCCGCCATGAGCAGCACCCTGCTGCCCGTCGGGCTCGGCATCGCCGCGGTGCTGGTGGCCAGCCGGGCCCTGGCCAGCCGCACCGGCCTGCCCTATCCGGTGTTCCTGCTGGTGGCCGGGTCCATCGTGGGGTTCATCCCCGGTGTGCCGGTGATCCACCTGCAGCCCGACGTGGTCTTCCTGGGCTTCCTGCCGCCGCTCGTCTACCACGCCGGGGTGGTCACCTCCCCACGCGAGCTGCGGGCCAACGCCCTGCCCATCGGGCTCAGCGCCCTCGGCCTGGTGCTGATCACCACCTTCACCGTGGCCGGCGTGGTGTGGGGTGCCGAACCGCAGCTGGGCTTCGTCGCCGCCTTCGTGCTGGGGGCCATCATCGCCCCCACCGACCCGGTGGCCGCCACCTCGGTGCTCAACCGGCTCGGCGGCCCGCCCCACATCACCGTCGTCCTCGAGGGCGAGAGCCTGGTCAACGACGGCATCGCCCTCAGCCTCTTCAGCCTGGGCCTGGCTGCGGTGGCCACACCCACCGGTGCCGTCGGCGGCATCGTCACCTTCGCCAAGATCGCCGGCGGCGGGGCGCTCTTCGGCCTCGTCGTCGGCTGGGTGGCGGCCCGGGTGCGCCGGCCGCTGCGCGACGCGGCCTCCCAGATCGTGGTGTCGCTGCTGGTGCCCTACCTCGCCTACCTGCCGGCCAACGCCCTGGGCCTGTCGGGGGTGCTCGCCACCTTGGTGGCCGGGCTGGTGCTGGGCCAGCGCCCGGTCGCCACCTTGGGGCCATCGGGGCGGATCCGTGCGGCCGAGTTCTGGGAGGTGCTGGTCTTCCTGCTCGAGTCGGTGCTGTTCGTCCTGGTCGGGTTGCAGCTGCACCAGATCGTCCACGGGATCGCCGCCATCTCCGGGGCCGAGACGGCAGTGGTGACCGCCGCCGCCATCGGCACCGCCGTGGCCGTCCGACTCCTGTGGTGGCTGGCCGTCCCGACGCTGCGCTGGCGGCCCGAGGGCCGGCTGGTCGACACCGGGGGCATCCCCTGGCAGGAGCGCATCGTGCTGGGCTGGGGCGGGCTGCGCGGCGCCCTGTCGCTGGCCGCTGCCTTGTCGATCCCCGTCATGGCCGCCGGGCGCCCCTTCCCCGGCCGCGACCTCCTGCAGTTCGCCACCTTCTGCGTCATCGCCTTCACCCTCGTCGGACAAGGCGGGACGCTGCCCTGGCTGCTCAGGCGCCTGGGGCTGGTCGGCAGCGACGTGCAGCAGGCCGAGCACGCCCTGGCCGAGCGGCGCTGCACCGAGGCGGCACTGCGACGCCTCGACCAGCTGGTGGCCGACGACGCCGTAGCCGACGAGGACGCCGACGCCCTGCGGCAGATCTACGAACGGCGCCTCACCCGGCTGCGGGGCCACGGGGAGGCAGAGCAGCCGCGCCGGGCCCAGCTGCCGCTGCGGCAGGTGCAGGCCCGGCTGCTCACCGTTCAGCACCAGGTCCTCGAGGAGCTGCACCGCCGGGGCGAGATCAGCTACAGCGTCATGCGCCAGGTGCGCTACGAGCTCGATCTGGAGCAGGCCGGCCTCGCCGAGCACGACCACTGAGCTCCGCCATCCACCCGGCCAGGCCGCCCGGTGCTGCTCGGCCTCGCCGATGAGGCGGGCCACCTCGCCGCCCGACAGCGTCTCGTGCCGCGCACGGCCAAGGCGTCGTCGAGACGGGGTCGCTGCTCCAGCACCCGCTCCCCTTCGGGAAGCTGCTCCGTGCTGCCCAGGGCCAAACCCGTCGGCAGGATCGTCACCTTGTGGACGGGGTCCGCCTCCGCCAGCAGCTCGGCCAACACGGCGTGACCGGCCTGGGCGGTGGCGACCATCCGCTCGGTGTTGGCGTCGAGCCTGACGCGGAACCGACGGGCTCGTCTGGTTGGGCACCAACAGCAAGGCGGGCACCATCCCGAGGGCCAGCAGCCACAGCAGGACCGCCACAGGTCGGTGCGCCGCTTCGGCGTACCAGGCGGTGCGGGCTGGCCACCGCCGGGCGGGCCGCCCCATTGGCCGCGCCCGGGAGGCAGCAGGCTCATCCTGCCTGCTCGCCACCAGCGCTTCGGTCCTGCCGGTCGGACCACACCGACAGCATCCATGCCGGCGTGCGGCCGGCCCAAGGGGATCTCGTCCCGTCCGGTGGCGCCCGCCGTCCCCCAGCCCCAGACGCCTCAGCTGCGCTCGTGCCGCCGGCCGTTGCGGCGGGGGCCGTCGACACCACCGCCGGAGGACGGATGGGCCGAGCGCGACAGCGCCTCCCCCACCACCCGCTCCAGGCGCTCGACGGCCGCCGCCAGGCGCTGCGGCTCGGCTGGGGGACCGCCCAGCAGGCCCCGGCAGGCCACCAGCTCGCCCGCTACCCGGACCGCGGCGCGGCATTGCGACACCAGGGCGGCGGCCGGCAGCGGGGCCTCCAAGGTGCCCAGCGCCGCCACCGCGGCATCGGGGACGGGTCGCTGATAGGTGGTGTCGGTGCACACCCGCTGATACCAGGCGGCCAGCAGGGTCAGCCCGTCGGCCTCCGGCCCGGCCGGCGGATGCTCCCCGCCCAACCCCAGAGCGGCCACGGCCTCGACGTCCCAGCGCCAGCGGGCCAGAAGCCCCGGCAGGACCGCCACCACCTCGGCCAGGGTGCGCCACCGAGCGGCGGTGGCGCCCTCGGAGCCGCCTGGGCCGTCGGCCGCGGGTCCCCTGGGCGGCCCGTCGGCCGCTGGTCCCCTGGGCGGCCCGTCGGCCGCTGGTCCCCTGGGCGGCCCGTCGGCCGCGGGTCGCCTGCGCCGCCCGTCGGCCGCGGTGCCCGCCGCGCCCGGTCCGAGGGCCGGCGCCACTGCCACCGTTCGGTGCTGTGGCCTGACGCCGCCTGGTGCCATAGGCATGCCACCCGCGTGCTCGGGACCCGGCGACCTGCCGGCTGGCTCCAGCATGGCTCGCCGCCGTTCTCGCCGCAAAGGCCCTTCGGCCCTGGGATGGCCTTCGCCGGCCTCTACGGTGGAGGGGAAGCCCCCCGATCGCACCCGGAGGTGGAGCATGCCAGGTGGCCAGATGAGCCCGTCGAAGCCACCACAGCCGCTGAGCCCTGGGGAGCTCCAGGCCATCGACGCCTACTGGCGGGCGGCCAACTTCCTGTCGGTCGGCCAGATCTACCTGCTCGACAACCCGCTGCTGCGCGAGGCGCTGCGCCCTGAGCACGTGAAGCCCCGCCTGCTCGGCCACTTCGGGACCACCCCGGGGCTCAACCTGGTCTACGCCCACCTCAACCGGATCATCACGGCACGAGACGTCGACGTCATCTTCGTTACCGGTCCCGGCCACGGCGGACCCGGCCTGGTGGCCAACACCTACCTCGAAGGGACCTACAGCGAGGTCTATCCCCACATCGGCCACGACGTGGAGGGCCTGCGCCGGCTGTTCCGCCAGTTCTCGTTCCCGGGCGGCATCCCCAGCCACGTCGCCCCCGAGACACCGGGATCGATCAACGAGGGCGGCGAGCTGGGCTACTCGATGGTCCACGCCTACGGCGCCGTGTTCGACAACCCGGACCTGGTGGCCGCCTGCGTGATCGGCGACGGCGAGGCCGAGACCGGGCCGCTGGCGGCCAGCTGGCACGCCAACAAATTCCTCGACCCGGTGCGCGACGGGGCGGTGCTGCCCGTGCTGCACCTCAACGGCTACAAGATCGCCAACCCGACGGTGCTGGCCCGCATCCCCGAGAGCGAGCTGCTCGACCTGCTGCGCGGCTACGGACATCGGCCCCTGGTGGTGGCCGGCGACGAGCCGGCCGCCGTCCACCAGCAGCTGGCCGCCGCCCTCGACCAGGCCTTCGACGACATCGCCGCCATCCAGCGGGCGGCGCGCGCCGGCGACGGCGGAGCCCGCCCGCCGTGGCCCATGATCGTGCTGCGCACCCCCAAGGGCTGGACCGGGCCCCGCCAGGTCGACGGCATGGCGGTGGAGGGCACCTTCCGATCCCATCAGGTGCCCATCCCCGACGTGCGCACCAACCCCCAGCACCGGCAGGCTCTGCAGGAGTGGATGCTCAGCTACCGGCCCGACGAGCTGTTCGAACCCGGCGGGCAGCTGCGGCCGGAGCTGGCCGCCCTGGCACCTCGCGGCCCGCGGCGCATGGGTGCCAACCCCCACGCCAACGGCGGACTGCTGCTGCGCGACCTGGAGCTGCCCGACTTCCGCCGCTACGCGGTGGAGGTGCCCCGGCCCGCCGCCGGGCTGGCCGAGGCCACCCGGGTGCTGGGCCGCTACCTGCGCGACGTCATCCGGGCCAACCCCCGTTCGTTCCGGCTGTTCGGCCCCGACGAGACGGCCTCCAACCGCCTGTCCGCCGTGTTCGAAGCCACCGACCGGGTCTGGGAGGCGGCCATCGTCCCCGGCGACGACCACCTCGCCCCCCACGGTCGGGTGGTGGAGATCCTGAGCGAGCACCTGTGCCAGGGCTGGCTCGAGGGCTACCTGCTCACCGGACGCCACGGCCTGTTCAACTGCTACGAGGCCTTCGTCCACATCGTCGACTCGATGTTCAACCAGCACGCCAAGTGGCTCAAGACCAGCATCGAGATCCCCTGGCGGCGCCCCGTCGCCTCGCTCACCTACCTGCTGTCGAGCCACGTGTGGCGCCAGGACCACAACGGCTTCTCCCACCAGGATCCTGGGTTCATCGACCACGTCGTCAACAAGAAGGCCGAGATCGTCCGGGTCTACCTGCCGCCCGACGCCAACACCTTGCTGTCGGTGATGGACCACTGCCTGCGCAGCCGCGACCTGGTCAACGTCGTGGTGGCCGGCAAGCAGCCGGCGCTGACCTACCTGTCGATGGACGACGCCGTGCTGCACTGCACCCGCGGGCTGGGGATCTTCGAGTGGGCCAGCAACGACGTCGGCGGCCTGCCCGACGTGGTGCTGGCCTGCGCCGGCGACATCCCGACGCTCGAGACGGTCGCCGCCGCCGCCCTGCTGCGCCGCCATCTGCCGGGACTGAAGGTGCGGGTGGTGAACGTGGTGGACCTGATGCGGCTGCAGCCCCCCAGCGAGCATCCCCACGGCCTGCCCGACGTCGAGTTCGACGAGCTGTTCACCGCGGACCGCCCCGTGGTGTTCGCCTTCCACGGCTATCCGTGGCTCATCCACCGCCTGACCTACCGGCGCACCAACCACGACAACATCCACGTGCGTGGCTACAAGGAGGAGGGCACCACCACCACCCCCTTCGACATGGTCATGCTCAACGACCTCGACCGGTTCCATCTGGTGACAGACGTCTTGGACCGGGTGCCCGGGCTGGGGACGTCAGCCGCCGGGTTGCGCCAGCAGATGGTGGACGCCCGGCTGCGGGCGCGGGCCCACACCCGCGAGCACGGCGCCGATCCGCCGGACATCGAGGGCTTCACGTGGCCGGGCTGACCCGGGTGCTGGCCGTCAACGCCGGCTCGTCGAGCGTGAAGCTCCGCCTGCTGGGACCCGACGATGCGGTGCTGGCGTCACGCGACCTGCCCGCCACCGCCGGCCGCTTCGACCACGCCGAGCTGGCCGGCGCCCTGGGCCAGCTGGCCGCCCCCGGCGACGTCGTCGCCCACCGGGTCGTGCACGGCGGCAGCCGATTCGTCGCACCGGTCCTGGTCGACGGCGACGTGCGCCAGGCCCTGGCCGAGCTGGCCGACCTGGCCCCGCTGCACCAGGCGCCGTCGTTGGCGGCCATGCAGGCCGCCATGCAGGCCCTGCCGGCCGGCACCCCCGAGGTGGCCTGCTTCGACACCGCCTTCCACGCCACCTTGCCAGCCGCGGCCACCACCTACGCCGTGCCTCAGGCGTGGCGGAGCCAGGGGGTGCGCCGCTATGGCTTCCACGGGCTGAGCCACGCCCATGTGGCCCGCCGGACGGCCGAGCTGGCCGGCGCCGACCCGCGTCGGCAGCGGGTGGTCAGCTGCCATCTCGGGTCCGGGGCGTCGCTGGCCGCCATCGTCGGGGGTCGGTCGGTGGACACCACCATGGGCTTCACCCCGCTCGATGGGCTGGTGATGGCCACCCGTTCCGGCAGCCTCGACCCCGGGATGCTGCCATGGCTGGTCGACCACGGGGTGCCCCTCGACGAGCAGTCGCGGGCCTTGGAGCACTCGTCGGGGCTGGTGGCGCTGGCCGGCACGCCCGACATGGAGGCGGTGCTGCAGGGGGCGGCCGACGACGCCGGGTGCCGCCTCGCCCTCGACGTCTACCTGCACCGACTGCGCGGCGCGGTGGCCGCCATGGCCGCCGCCATGGGCGGCCTCGACGTGCTGGCCTTCACCGGCGGTGTCGGTGAGCACGCCGCCCCGGTGCGCTCGGCGTGCGCGGCCGGTCTGGGCTTCCTCGGTGTCGGCGTCGACGAGGCGGCCAACGTCGGGGCTGTTCCCGACGCCGACATCAGCGCGGCGGGCGCGCCGGTGCGGACCGTGGTGCTCGAGGCCCGCGAGGACCTCGAGATGGCGTCCCAGGCCCGGCAGCTGGTCGTCTCGGATCGACCGCCTTCTCCATGAGGCACCGCCCCAGGCGGCAGTCGACCTGACGACGCCCGACCTGGCGACGCCGCTGGGGCCTCAGGCCGGCGACCTGGCCGGGGGGCGGTGGGTGACCCGCCGCCCGGTGACGAAGCGGGCCACCACCCGTACGAACACCGGCCGATCCCCACCGGCCCACGGCTCCAGCGGCAGCTGCTCCAGCTCCTCGCCCAGCTCGGACTCCGGGACCTGCTGGGCCCAGCCCACCACCATGACGCTCCAACCCTCGTGGAACACGGTGTCGGCCTGGTCCACCTCGAAGGCCACCACCCGGCCGATGGCGGCACGCGCCAGCGGACCGTCGCGTCCGGTGCGGAACACCACGTCGCGTCCCAGGAGGGCGAAGTTGACCGGCAGCACCGCCGGCAGCGCCCCCACCGTGACCCCGAGGCGCCCCAACGGCGCGCTGGCCAGCAGCCGGTAGCACTCCCCCTCGTCGAGCACCTCGAGGTGCCCGGACCCCGGAGCAATCGTCACGCTCGCTTCCATGTGCCGATCTTCGGCGCCGGCGGGCCGCCCCGACAGGGCGGAAGGTCCCCGCCAAGGGGCCGCGTGCGGCCCCGGATCCGACCTGATCACCCCACGACCACCGAAGAGCTTGACATCGGTCTCCGCTGCGCTCTGTACTAGGGCGCCGGGGGACACCAGGCGACGCTGAACGAGGGGCGCCATGTACGCCGATCTCCCGACCGGGCTCACCGACGAGCAGCAGGCCCTTCGCCATGCGGTCCACCGCTTCGGGGCGGTGAGGCTGTGGCCAGCCAGCCGCCGGGCACCAGCTGCTGATCGAGAAGCTGCTGCGTGACGCCCGTGCCGCCCTCATCGAGGACGGCGTCAGCGAGCTCCTGGCCCGGGTGGCGGGCCGGGCCTCGGTCGACTCCTGCATCCCGCCCTCCTGAGCACCCTCCCCCCCGCCGCGCCGCGGCCGTTTCGCTCGTCCGAGGTGAGCCATGACCACATCGACCGCACCGTCGGCCCCGCTCGGCACCACCCGCCGACCCGGTGCCCTCGCCTGGCTGGGCCACCGGGAGCTGCAGCACTACCCGGCCACCGGCGCCCGCTTCTTCTACCTGGCGGTGGTGATCCTGGCCTCCATCGTGCTGTGGTACCAGTACTACGTCCCCACCGCCGTGGCGCCGCTGCTGCTGCGCCAGTTCGGCCTGTCGTTCCACAACTACGTCTACATCATCGTCGGCGCCAACCTGGCCGGCGTGGTGGCCGCCTTGTTCGGCGGGTTGACCGACCGCCTCGGGCGGACCTGGGTGGTGATCGGGGGGCTGCTGGTGGTGGCGCTGATCCAGCTGGTCGCCATCCCCAACACGACCAGCAGCGCCCCGTTCGTGGTGGAGATCGTGACCGTCGGCCTGTTCGAAGGGATCATCCTGGTGGCCACCCCGGCCCTGGTGCGCGACTTCACCCCGCAGCTGGGTCGGGCCTCGGCCATGGGCTTCTGGACCCTGGGCCCGGTGGCCGGGGTGCTGGTGGCCAGCCTGCTGGGCGGCCACACCATCAGCGCCACCTCCACCGACTGGCAGCGCGAGTTCATCATCTCGGGGGTGGTGGGCCTGGTGGTGTTCGCCGCCGCCCTGGGCTTCCTGCGCGAGCTGGCCCCCCAGATCCGCGACCAGGTGATGGTGACCGACCGGGACCGGGCCCTGGTGGAGCTGCACGCCCGAGGTCTCGACGTCGAGGCGGCCACCGCCCACCCCTGGCGCCAGATGGTCAAGTTCGACATCATCGCCTCCGCCGTGGCGGTCAGCGTCATGCTGCTGATCTTCTACACCGCGTCGGGGTTCTTCACCGTCTACCTGTCGACCGTCTTCCACCGCAACGGCACCTACTTCACGTTGCCGCAGGCCAATGGCATCGACACCTGGATCTGGGCGGTGGACTGCGTCAGCCTCATCGTCTTCGGCCTGCTGTCGGACGCGGTGCGGGTCCGCAAGCCGTTCATGGTGGTCGGCGCCCTCGGTGCCCTGGTCATGATGCTGCTGCTCATCTCCCACACCGGCCATCCCACCTCGGGCTACGACACGGTGGTGTGGGTGGCCTCAGGGGTGTTCGCCTTCACCGCCATGGCCTACGCCACGTGGATGGCGAGCTTCACCGAGACGGTGGAGGCCCGCAACCCGGCGCTCACCGCCACCGGTCTGGCCATCTGGGGCGGCATCCTGCGGCTGACGGTGGCCGTGTCGCTGCTGATCATGCCGCTGGTGGTGAGCTCGGCCAGCAAGGTGGTCGACAACCAGCGGTACCAGCAGTACGTGCCCAAGGCGCTGGCCATCGAGCACCGCTACGGGCCGCTGATCGCCATCGTGCAGCGCCACCAGCACCTGTTCGACCAGCTGGCCACCTACCCCGACCCGTCGAAGATCCCGCCGGCGCTGCTGGCCCAAGCCGTTGCCGCCGCCGGTGGCTTGAAGAACCTGCTGGCCATCAACGCCATCAAGCCCGATCTGGCCTTCTTGCAGAAGTACCAGAGCCACCTGGTCGCCTTGCAGCAGGGCGCCAACGCGTCACCGGCCGAGTGGCAGCACTGGTTCTGGGTGTGCTTCGGCGGCATCGCCTTCTTTATCCCCATGGTGTTCGTCATGAAGGGACGGTGGAGCCCGAGCCGGGCCCGCCGCGACGAGCGTCAACACGAGGAGCTGGTGGCCGCCGAGATGCAGCGGCTGGGGATGGGCTCCGGCCGCTGACGCCGGCTAGGCCGGGGGGGCGGCCTCCGGGCCCGGGCCGGGGCCGGAGCCGAAGGCCGTGCCGGCCCCCAGGTGGCCGGTCGTCTCGTCGCCGCGGCCGTCGGCGGCGCTCAGCGGGAAGTCCCCGGCGGCAGCCCGCAGGGTGCGCAGCTCGTGGAACAGGCTCCGCTGCTCCTCGGTGCTCATCGGCAGCCGGTCGAACACCTGCCGGTTCATCGCCTCGGTGGCCCGTTCGGCCAGGCTCCGTCCTTGGGGGGTGATGGCGGCCAGGACCCCGCGCCCGTCGGAGGGATGGGGGCGGCGCTCGACCAGCCCATCGGCCTGCAGCCGGTCGACGGCGTTGGTGACGCTGGCCGCCTTCACCTGCAGCCGTTCGCCGATGGTGCCGAGCGGCAGCGTGCCGGTGCGGGCGAACGACAGCAGCATCAGCACCTCGTAGCGGGCGAAGGTGAGCCCCAAGGGGCGCAGCACCCGGTCGGCGGAGGCCAGAAAGATCTGCTGCACCCGCATCACCGACGTCACCACCGCCATGGGCAGCGCCAACTCCGACCAGCCGTGGTTCTCCCACTGCCGGCGTGCCTCGGCCACCGGGTCGAACGGCAGCCGAGGATGTCCGCCCCCCCGCGGCACCGTGGCGTCGCTCAGTGCTCGACCAGCTCGGCGAGGCGAGCCAAAGTACGCTCCATGTTCCGCCTGGTCTGCCCCGGCATCGGGGTGAGGCGCAGCAGCAGCCGCTGGCGGTCCTCGGAGAGGTCCCAGCTCTCGCGCACCAGGGTGCCGCCGGGCACCGGCTCGAGCTCGTAGCGCCAGATGCGTCCGCCAACCAGGCGGCCCAGGGCCCCGGGAGCCCGGGTCTGCCAGGCGATGCGCCGGCTCGGCTCGAGCTCCACCACGGTGTTGACCGTCGAGTAGGGCACCCCGAGCTTCATCGACATGCCGAAGCTCGACCCCAACCTGAGCGGCTGGGTCGGTCCCCGGGGCCCGACCACCGTCTGGGATCCGTCGATGTCGTGATGCCGGTTGGCGTCGGCCACCACGGCGAAGATCTCGTCGGGGGAGGCGGCGATGGTCCGCTCCACGCTCAGCACGTCACCGTTCACGGATCGTCGTCCTCCTGCTCGCCGTGCTGCGACCGCACGACAGCTTGGCAGGTCCGGCCCCCAGCCGCACGGTGGAGCCCAGCCCCACGGTGGAGCCCAGCCCCACGGTAGAGCCCAGCCCCACGGTAGAGCCCAGCCCCACGGTCCCACCCCCGGCGCCCCGGCCGGGCCGCAGGCCCCGGCGGGGCGGCCAGGCCTCAGGCCCCGGCGGGGCGGCCAGGCCTCGGGCCTCCGGTGGTGCGGCCAGGTGGCGAAGGCGGTGGCCGCCCCGATGGAGCCGGTCTTCAGCCTCGCGATGAGGCTCTGGAGGGTCGAGGCGGGGATGGCGAACCCGACGTTCTGCGCCGTGGTGCTGCCGGTGCCCGAGGCCACCGCGGTGTTCATGCCGACGACGTCACCTGACGAACCGACCAGTGCCCCGCCGGAGTTGCCGGGGTTGATGGCGGCGTGGTCGAGGAGGCCACCACGCTGGCCACGCCAGCCCCGGTGCCGGCGCCGATGACGGCGGCCACCACGGCCACCACCAGCGGCCGCCATCCACTGGGCCACCACCGCCGCGCCGCTCCGGCCGGCCCTCGGGAACAGCGGGCGGCGGCGGAGGCGGAGGCGGGATCCCCTCCGCAGCGGCGGGTCCGAAGACCGCGGGAGGCCCGGGGGGAGAGGTGAGGGGCGAGACGCCGCTGCGGCCGGGATCCGGATGCTCGTCCACGGGTTCCTCCATCGCCTGCAGCGTCGCCTGGGGCTCCGGCGTCGTCGGCCCCAAGGCCGTGGTAGCGGCATCCGCCTCCATCCCCCGGCCCCAGAGCAGAGGCAGCCCGTGTTTCGCGACCGCCTCCGGAGCCGGTAGCGTGGAGCCCCGGCATGGCTCGCAAGATCGACATCGAACTCACCAGCCGCCGCGACGACGGCGCCTGGACCTGGCGGGCCCCTGGGGCCAAGCAGCCGCGGGGGTTGGTGGCGGGGACGTTGCTCCCCGATGCCGCCACCGTCGGCGACGTGCTGCGAGCCGAGGCCGAGTTCGAGCTCGAGGGCATCACCATCGTCTCGGTCAGCCCGGCCGAGCACAAAGAGCGCAAGGACGAGCAGCTCATCGAGCTCCTCGGTCCGCGCCGCCCGGCTGAAGGGGTGTCGGTGACCTACGCCGGCGGGCGCCGCCGCCGCGACGAGCGCGGCCGGAGCGAGGGCGACGGCC
>JAJZNB010000017.1 GCA_021848085.1 Actinomycetes bacterium | reverse complement strand
CGCCGCCGAGGAGTGCGCCTTGCTCGACGAGGTCGGCTCCACCCTCGACGTCAAGTCGTTCCTGGCCGGGGAGACCAGCCCCCTGTTCGTCGGTTCGGCCCTCACCAACTTCGGGGTCCGCCACCTCCTCGACGCCGTGGTCGACCTGGCCCCGGCGCCGGCACCGCGCCACGACGACCAGGGCCAGCCCCGCCCCCTCGACGCCCCCTTCGCCGGGTTCGTGTTCAAGGTGCAGGCCAACATGGACCCCTCCCACCGCGACCACGTGGCCTTCGTCCGGGTCTGCTCGGGCCGCTTTGCGCGGGGCATGACCCTGGTCCACGGGCCGAGCGGCCGGCCGTTCTCCACCAAGTACGCGGCCTCGGTGTTCGGCGCCGAGCGCGACACCATCGACGAGGCCTTCCCCGGCGACGTGGTCGGCCTGGTCAACGCCACCGACCTGTCCATCGGCGACACCCTGTACCAGGCGGCGCCGGTGGCCTTCCCGCGCCTCCCGTCGTTCGCCCCCGAGCTGTTCGCCCGGGCCCGGGCCCTCGACACCGGCCGCTACAAGCAGTTCCACCGGGGGCTCGACCAGATGGAGCACGAAGGGGTGGTGCAGGTGCTGCGCGACCCCGACGGGGACCCCACACCGGTGCTGGCCGCGGTGGGCCGCATGCAGTTCGACGTGTTCGCCCACCGGCTGCAGCACGAGTTCGGCGCGGCGGTGGAGCTCACCCCCACCCCCCACAAGGTGGCACGGCGCACCGACGAGGCCACCACCGCGCACCTGCGGGCGGTGGGCGGCGTCGACGTGCTGGTGCGCAGCGACGGCACCCCCATGGCGCTGTTCGAGAGCCCCTACCGCCTGGAGCGCCTGCACAACGACCACCCCGACTGGTGCCTGGCGCCCATCGTGGCCGACGCCATCGCCCGCTGACCCGCCGCCGGGCCCTGGCCTGGCCTGGCCTGGCCTGGCCTGGCCAAAACCTGACCTACCTGGTAAGGTTTCGCCATGCGCGGCAGCGGCCTGATGGGCTTCCCGGATCCGGTCAACGACAAGGCGGCCCGCACCGTCGCCGCCGGGGTGGTGGTGCTGAGCCTGTCCTTCGCCGTCAGCGGCGTGGGCTGGCTGCTGGTGCCGCTGGCCTTCGGCTTCTGGGCCAGGCTCCTGACCGGGCCGCGGCTCAGCCCACTGGGCCGCTTCGCCACCGAGGTGGCCGCGCCCCGCCTGGGGGCGGCCAAGCTGGTCCCGGGGCCGCCCAAGCGCTTCGCCCAGGGCATCGGGGTGCTGTTCAGCACCACGGCGCTCGTCCTGTGGTTCGCAGCGGGCGCCCAGGTGGCAGCCCGGGTGGTGGTCGGGCTGCTGGCCGGTGCCGCCTCGCTCGAGGCGGCCGCCGGGATCTGCCTGGGCTGCATCGCCTTCGGCTGGCTGATGCGCGCCGGGATCATCTCCCCTGACGCCTGCCCCGAGTGCGCCGACCTGAGCCTGCGCCACCCGGGGCTGCGGGCGGCTCAGCCGCCTTCGTAGTCGAAGCCGAGGTCGGGGGCGTCGAGCAGCGCCCGGAACGGCACGCCGGCCTGGCCCAGCAGGTCGGCGGCGGTGCCACCGCGGTCAACGACGGCCAAGGCCAGCACCACCTCGGCGCCGGCCTGGCGCACCGCCTCCACCGCCTGCAGCAGGGAGGTGCCCCGGGTGACGGTGTCCTCGGTCACCACCGCCTCGTCGCCGGGGTCGAGGGCTCCGGCGATCCGGCCGCCGCCGCCGTGGTCCTTGGCCTCCTTGCGGACGCTGAAGGCCTTGAGAGCCCGGCCCCGCATGGCGGCCACCCCGGCGGTGACGAAGGCGACCGGGTCGGCCCCCATGGTGAGCCCGCCGATGGCGGTGGCCCCGGCGGGCAGGGCGTCGAGGACGGCGTCGGCCACCAGCAGCATGCCGCCGGGGCGGCACACCGTCTGCTTGGCGTCGATGAACCAGCTCGAACGTCGCCCCGACTTCAGCACGAACTGCCCGGTGCGCACCGAGTGGTCGAGCAGGTGCCGGACCAGCGCACGGCGCCGCTCGTCGGCCGACGCCTGCGGGCCGGGGGCCACCGGGCGGCCGGCGGCCGGCACGGCGGGGTCGCCCGACCCCGAGGCGGTCCGGTCACCGGAGGTCGGGGCAGGGGTCACCGCCGCTCCCAGCGGACCCGGCGGCTGCCGGACGTCACCCGGCCCACCACCGCCGGCCGCTGGCCGCTGGCGACCAGGGCGGCGAGGACGCCGTCGACGGCCGCTTCGGCCACGGCCAGCACCATGCCCAGACCCAGGTTGAACACCTGCAGCATCTCCTCGTCGTCGACGGCGCCCAGCCGGCGGATCTCGGCGAAGATCTGCGGCGGCTGCCAGCTGCGCCGGTCGACCACGGCGTCGCAGCCGTCGGGCAGCACCCGGGGCAGGTTGCCGGGGATGCCGCCGCCGGTGATGTGGGCAGCGGCGTGCACCGCGCCGGGCACGGCCCCGACGGCGGCCAGCACGGCTGGGGCGTAGATCACCGAGGGGCGCAGCAGCTCGTCGGCCACCGTGACCTCGGCGCCGGCCCAGGCCGGGTCGTCGAGAGAGCGGCCAGCCCGCTCGAGCAGCACGTGACGGGCCAGGGAGTAGCCGTTGGAGCGCAGCCCCGGCGAGGCCAGGCCCACCAGCACGTCACCCGCCGTCACCCGCGACGCCCCCAGCATGGCGGTGCGGTCGACGGCCCCGACGGCGAAGCCGGCCAGATCGAACTCGCCCGGTCGGAGCAGGCCGGGATGCTCGGCCATCTCTCCGCCCAACAAGGCGCAGCCGGCGATGCGGCATCCGGCGGCCACCCCGGCGACGAGCTGCTCCACCTGGTCGGGGTCGAGGCGGCCGGTGGCCACGTAGTCGAGCAGGAACAGCGGCTCGGCACCCACGCACACCAGGTCGTCGACGACCATGGCCACCAGGTCGATGCCGACGGTGTCGTAGCGGCCGGCGGCCCGGGCCACCGCCACCTTCGTGCCGACCCCGTCGGTGGAGGCGACCAGCACCGGCTCGGTGTAGCGGCCGGGGTCGAAGGCGAAGCAGCCGCCGAAGCCGCCGATGGCGCCAAGCACGCCGGGGCGGGCGGTGGAGGCGACCAGGCGGCGGATGCGCTCCACGGCCCGCTCACCGGCGGCGATGTCCACGCCGGCGGCGGCGTAGGTGGCGCCCGGCGCCTCGGCGCCTGACGGTGCGACCCCTGCCCGGGCGACCCCCGGCGGTGGAGCACCCAGCGGGGGGGCACCCGACGGCGCTGGGTCCGGCGAACAAGCGGCGGCCACGTCAGGAGGCGGCGGGGGCCGGCCGGCGGCGGCGGACACCGAGGTCGACCGCCACCGGGACGGCCTCGGGGTACTCGCCGTCGAGGCAGGCCGAGCAGAACCCGGCGCCGGGGGCGTCGATGGCCTCGACCAGGTTGTCCAGGGTCAGGTACTCGAGGGAGTCGACCGCCAGGAACGCCTCGATCTCCTCGAGCGGCAAGGTGGCGGCCAGCAGCTCGTCGCGGGTGGGGGTGTCGATGCCGTAGAAGCAGGGCCACTTGAACGGCGGTGAGGAGATGCGCAGGTGGACCTCGCGCGCTCCGGCCTCACGCAGCATCTTGACCATGCCGCGGGTGGTGGTGCCCCGTACGATCGAGTCGTCCACCACCACCAGCCGCTTGCCGGCGATGTTCTCGCGCAGCGGGTTGAGCTTGCGCCGCACCCCGGCGTCGCGGGCGGCCTGCCCGGGGGTGATGAAGGTGCGGCCGATGTAGCGGTTCTTCACCAGCCCCTGCCCGTAGGGGATGCCGCTGGCCTTGGCGTAGCCCTCACCGGCGGGCACCCCCGAGTCGGGAACGCCCATCACCATGTCGGCGGCGACCGGAGCCTGGCCGGCCAGCAGCTCCCCCATGCGCCGGCGGGCCCCGTGCACCTCGCGGCCGTAGAGGCGGGTGTCGGGCCGGGCGAAGTAGACGAGCTCGAAGATGCACAGGTGCGGGTCGATCCGCTCGGGGGGGAACACCACCGCCGAGCGCGGACCGTGCTCGTCGATGACGACGAGCTCGCCGGGCTCGAGCTCGCGGACGAAGGCGGCGCCGATGACGTCGAGGGCCGGGCTCTCCGAGGCCAGCGCCCATCCCTGGGGGGCGTCGACGGGGCCGAGCCGCCCCAGGCACAGCGGCCGGAAGCCGTTGGGGTCGCGCACCCCGAGCAGGTGGTCGGCGTCGAGCACGACGAACGAGAAGGCGCCGTGCACCAGCGGCAGCACCTGCCGCAGAGCCGCCTCGAGCACGCCGCCGCCCAGCGGCGCCTGCCCGCCGCTCCCCTCGGACCAGGCCGCGGCGGCGGCCACCGGGGCCCACCCGGCCGCTCCGGCGGCCACCGGGTCCGGCCCGGCCGCTCCGCCGGCCACCGGGTCCGGCCCGGCCACCTCGGCGGGCGCCGGGGCCGGCGGATGGCGGCGGGCCAGCAGCTCGGCCACCAGATCGCTGTCGGAGGCGACCACCCCAGGCAGCATGCCGGCCTCGGCGGCCAGGAGGTCGGTGTTGGTGAGGTTGCCGTTGTGGGCCAGGGCGAAGCCCGCCGCGCCGACCTCGCGGTAGACGGGCTGGGCGTTGCGCCACGAGGAGTCGCCGTGGGTGGAGTAACGGGTGTGGCCGATGGCCAGGTGGCCCGGCAGGCAGGCCAGGGTGCGCTCGTCGAAGACGGTGGTGACCAGGCCCATGTCCTTCACCACGGTGATGCCGTCCCGGTCGGAGACGGCCATGCCGGCTGACTCCTGCCCCCGGTGCTGCAGGGCGAACAGGCCGTCGAAGACCAGGTGCGCGACCGGCTGCCCGGGCGCGTACACCCCGAAGACCCCGCAGGCTTCCTTCACCGGTCCCTCACCCGAAGCCGCCACTCACGCCCTGTGGGAACCCAGTCGGGTTCCGCTCCGCCCTTCCGTGGGGAGCCTACCGTGCCGCCGGTAGCCTGCGGACGGTGATCGACCTGCACACCCACTCGACCGTCTCCGACGGCTCCGAGCCCCCCGAGCGGATCCCGGAGCTGGCCGCGGCGGCCGGCTGCTCGGCGGTGGCGCTCACCGACCACGACAGCCTGGCCGGCCTCGAGGTGGCCGCGGCGGCCGCCGACCGCCTGGGGCTGACCCTGGTGCGGGGCTGTGAGGTGTCGTGCCGTTCGGGTGTCGCCGGGGCCCACTCGATGCACGTGCTGGTCTACTTCGTCGAGGGGGAGGAGGGCCCCTTGCACGACGAGCTGGTTGCCCTGCGCGGCGACCGGCGGGCCCGCAACCAGGCGCTGGTGGGCCGCCTGCGCGACCTGGGCGTCCCCATCGGCTACGACGACCTGGTGGCCGAGGCCGGCGGCGAGGAGGGCATCGGCCGGCCGCACGTGGCCTCCATCCTGGTCCGCCTGGGGGTGGCCGAGGACGTCACCGACGCCTTCGACACCTGGCTGGGCGAGTCGGGACGGGCCTATGTCCCCAAGGCCCGCATCGAACCTGCCGAGATCGTCGCCCTGGCCCGCCGGTCGGGAGCGGTGGCGGTGCTGGCCCACCCGCTGAGCCTGGGCCTGGACGCCGGTGACCTGAAGCGCACGGTGCAGGCGCTGGCCGAGGTCGGCTTCGTCGGCATCGAGGCCATCTACGGCCGCTACGACCCCGGGCAGCGCCGCCAGCTGGCCGAGCTGGCCCGCCGCTTCGACCTGGTCGCCACCGGCGGCTCCGACTTCCACGGCAGCTTCAAGGCCGACCTGGCCGTAGGCCGGGGCATGGGGGATCTGCAGGTCCCCGACGAGGTGCTCGAGCAGCTCGCCGCCCGGCGTCCCTGACGGGGCCGGCGGCATCAGACCGGGCCGGCGGCATCAGACCGGGCCGGCGGCATCAGACGGGGCCGGCGGGATCAGACCGGGCCGGCGGGATCAGACGGGGCCGGCTGGCGGGATCAGACGGGGCCGGCCGGCGGGGTCAGGACGGGGCCGGCTCACCCAGCGCCTCGGGCAGGGCGCGGCGCCAGGCGGCGGCGGCGTCGACCACCGCCACGTCGACCAGCCCGTCGACCACCAGCCGCGACCCGCCGCAGGTGCCGATGGCCCTCCCCGGCACCCCGGCCGCCGCCGCCTGGGCCAGCAGCTCGTCGGGCCGACCGGTGACCACCACCACCCGGCTCGGCGACTCGGAGAACAGCCCGGCGTGCCCGGCGACGTCGGCGACCTGGCAGCCGATCCCCGAGCGCACGGCGCACTCGGCCAGCGCCACCCCCAAGCCGCCGCCGGAGACGTCGTGGATGCCGCCGACCAGCTCCCCGTCGGCGACCAGCGCCGTCACCAGCCGCAGCAGGGCACCGTGGACGGCGTAGTCGAGCGCCGGCAGCACCCCACCTCGATGCCCGCGGCGCTCCACCGCCCAGCGCGACCCGCCCAGGTCGGGAGTGCTGCGGCCCAGCACGACGATGGTGGCACCGTCGACGAAGCGCACTCCAGGCGGGCGGCGGCGGAGCTGGTCGATGAGGCCGACCATGCCGACCACCGGGGTGGGGTCGATGTCGGCGCCGCCGCTCTCGTTGTAGAAGCTGACGTTGCCGCCCACGACCGGGATCTGCAGGGCCCGGCAGGCCTCGGCCATGCCGTCGATCGACTCCGACAGCTGCCACATCACCTCGGGATGCTCGGGGTTGCCGAAGTTGAGGCAGTTGACCAGGGCCACGGGGCGGGCACCGGCGCAGGCGACGTTGAGGGCGGCCTCGGCCACCGTCGAGGCGGTGCCCGCCCGGGGGTCGAGCGCGCACCAGTTGGGGTTGGAGTCGGTCGACAGCGCCACCGCCCGCTCGGTGGGCGGCAGGCCCGGGGCGGCCAGCCGCAGCACGGCGGCGTCGCCGCCGGGCCCCTCCACCGTGTTCAGGAACAGCTGGTGGTCGTACTGGCGGTAGACCCACGACGGGTCGACCAGCAGGGCCAGCAGGTCGTCGGTGCAGTCGTCGGGGGCGGGCAGGGCGGTGGGGTCGTCGGCCCGGCGGCGCTGCAGGTCGGCCGGCGGGGCCATCGGCCGGTCGTACAGCGGGGCGTCGTCGGACAACGAGGCGGCCGGCAGGTCGCCGAGGACGGCCCCGCCGGGCCCGTCGACGATCCGCAGCCGGCCCTCGCCGCCGGCGGGCGGGTCGGTGACGGTGCCGACCACCGCGGCCCGCACCTCCCAGCGCCGGCAGACCTCCTCGACCTGCTGGCGGTGCTCGGGCCGGACGATGGCCAGCATGCGCTCCTGGCTCTCGGAGGTCATCACCTCGAACGGTGCCATGCCCGGCTCGCGCCGGTGCACGGCGGTGACGTCGACGTCCATGCCCATGCCGGCCCGGGCGGCGGTCTCGGAGGTGGCGCAGCACAGCCCGGCGCCGCCGAGGTCCTGGATGCCGACCACCAGGCCCCGGTCGAGCAGCTCCAGGCAGGCCTCGATGAGCCGCTTCTCCTCGAAGGGGTCGCCCACCTGCACGCTGGGCCGCTTGGCCTGGTCGGTCTCGCCGCGGTCGCTGAAGCCGGCCGAGGCCAGCACGCTGACCCCGCCGATGCCGTCGCGTCCGGTGGACGAGCCGAGCAGCACGGCCAGGTTCCCGACCCCCGAGGCGCGGGCCAGCACCAGCCGCTCCTTGGGCATCACCCCGAGGCACAGCACGTTGACCAGCGGGTTGCGGGCATAAGCGGGCGACACGGTGAGCTCCCCGCCCACCGTCGGGACCCCCACCGAATTGCCGTAGCCGGAGATGCCGGCCACCACCCCTTCGAGCAGCCAGCGGTTGCGGGGATCGTGGAGCGGCCCGAAGAACAGCGGGTCCATCAAGGCGATGGGCCGGGCCCCCATGGTGAAGATGTCGCGCAGGATGCCGCCGGCGCCGGTGGCCGCCCCCTGGTAGGGCTCCACCGCCGAGGGATGGTTGTGGCTCTCGATGCGCACCGCCACGGCGATGCCGTCCCCGGCGTCGATCACCCCGGCGTTCTCACCCGGGCCGACCAGCACCTCGGGGCCGTCGGTGGGCAGCCGCCGCAGGTGCAGCCGCGACGACTTGTACGAGCAGTGCTCGCTCCACATGACGGCGTACATGGCCAGCTCCAGCCGGTTGGGCGAGCGGCCCAGGATGTCGCCGATGGTGCGCAGCTCGTCGTCGGTGAGGCCGAGCATCCGGTGCAGGGGCTGGTCGCCGCCCGGGTCACCGTCGGTGCTCGCCGCGGCTGTCGGATCGCTCATCCCCGCCACCGTACCCGCCGGCCGACGACGGACCGTCCCGGCCGCCCGGTTCGGCAAAGAGGCCGCCCGACGGTGGGCCATTTCGCCGGGCAGCACCGGCCCAATTCACCTCCATCGCCGGTCGGGTCGGCGCCGTCCGGTCACCTGTGACGGCGGCCTCCATGCCGGAGATCGACCCCAGCCGCGTCGACCGATCGTCCCTGAGCACCTCCGACCGAATTGCGACAAGCAGGGTGCCGCCACGAGCCCAATGGTGACGCCAGGAAGCCGGGCGAGATGGCGGTGAGGAAACCGACGGTCAACGCCATTGGCAAAGCTGGCCGAACGCGATATTTATGTGCATACTGGGTGCCATGCCAGCAACGAAAGCTCCGAAGGCCCGCAAGCGGTCGCCGATGTCCGATGAGCACAAGGCCGCCTTGGCTCAAGGACGGGAGGAGGGTCGCATCGTCCGTCGCTATCTCGAAGCGCTCGAGCAGAACCGGCCCCGCCGGGGGCGGCGCCGGACGCCGGAGTCGATCCGGCAGCGGCTGGCCAGCATCGAGGAGCGCCTGGAGTCGGCCGACGCCCTGACCCGTCTGCACCTGCTGCAGGAGCGGACCAACCTGCAAGAGGAGCTGGAGCGCACCGGCGGCACCGAGGACGACCTCGAGGAGCTCGAGGAGGCCTTCGTCAAGGTGGCCAAGGCCTACGGCGAGCGCAAGAACGTCAGCTACAGCACCTGGCGGGCCGCCGGGGTGCAGCCCTCCACCTTGCAGCGGGCCGGCATCCCCCGCCACAGCGCCTGACGCGTCAGGCGCTGTGGCGGCGCCGGACGTCGCCTGCGGCGGCAGCCGCCACCAGCGATCCCAGCAGCACCAGCCCGTCGGCCGAGCCGAGCAGCTCGTCGGAGGCCCGTTCGGGATGCGGCATCAGCCCCACCACGTTGCCGGCCGGGTTGCACACCCCGGCGATGTCGTCGACTGAGCCGTTGGGGTTGTCGGTGTAGCGGAAGACGATGCGGTCCTCGGCCTGCAGCTGGGCCAGGGTCTGGGCGTCGCAGGTGTAGTTCCCCTCGAAGTGGTTGATGGGGATGCGCAGCTCGGTGCCGGCCGGCACGCCGCCGGTGAGGGCGGTTCCGGTCCGCTCCACCCGGATGGTGGTGGTGGTGCACACGAAGCGCAGCCCGGCGTTCTTCTGCAGGGCGCCGGGCAGCAGGCCGGCTTCGGTCAGCACCTGGAAGCCGTTGCAGATCCCGATCACCGGGGCGCCGTCGCCGGCCATGGCGGCCACCGCCCCCATCACCGGCGAGAAGCGGGCCAGGGCGCCGGGACGCAGGTAGTCGCCGTGGGCGAACCCGCCGGGCAGCACCACGGCGTCGAAGCCGGCCAGGTCGGTGGTGGCGTGCCACACCAGCTCGGCGTCGACGCCGAGGGGGGTGAGGGCCCGCACCACGTCGTGCTCACAGTTGGTGCCGGGGAAGACGACGACGGCGATGCGGCTGGTCACGTGGCGCCGGCGTGGCTGAGCGAGATGCGGCACTGCTCGATGACGGGGTTGGACAGCAGGCGGTCCGACACCTGGCGGGCGGCGGCGGCGGCGGTGTCCTCGTCGGGGGCCTGCACGGCGAAGCGGATGGCCTTGCCCACCCGGACCTCCTCGATGCCCTCGAAGCCCAAGGCGGGCAGGGCCCGCTCGATGGTGGCGCCCTGCGGGTCGGCGATGCCGGGCCGCAGCGACACCTCCACCAGCACGTCGAACCTCATGGGGTCCTCACGCCCGGGCACCGTACCAGTCGGCCAGCCGCCGGCCGCTGAGCCGCTCGTAGGCGGTGACGTAGCGGCGGCTGGTGGCGTCGACCACCTCGGGCGGCAACGCGGGCGGCGGCGGTTGCTTGTCCCAGCCGCTGCTCTCGAGCCAGTCGCGCACCGGCTGCTTGTCGAACGACGGCGGGTTGGTGCCCGGCTTCCACTCGTCGGCGGCCCAGAAGCGCGACGAGTCGGGGGTGAGCACCTCGTCGCACAGGGCCAGGCGGCCGTCGACGATCCCCAGCTCGAACTTGGTGTCGGCCACCAGGATGCCGTGGCGCTCGCCGGCGGCGGCGGCCCGCCGGTAGGCCTCCACGCACAGGTCGCGTGCCGCGCTGGCCATCTCGGCGCCGACCAGGTCGACGGCCTGGTCGAAGGAGATGTTCTCGTCGTGGCCCTCGGTGGCCTTGGTGGAGGGGGTGAACATCGGTTCGGGCAGCCGGTCGGCCTGCTGCAGACCGGCCGGCAGGGCCATGCCATGGAGGGTGCCCGAGCGCCGGTACTCCTTCCAGCCCGAGCCGGCCAGGTAGCCGCGCACGATGCACTCGAGGGGCAGCATCTGCGCCTTGTGGACCAGCAGGGTCCGCCCGGCCAGGCCCTGCAGGCCGGCCGCCCCGCCCAGCTCGGCGGCCTCGGCGGGGAAGTCGGCGGGATCGGCGCTGATCAGGTGGCTGGGGGCCAGGTCGGCCAGCTCGCCGAGCCAGTGGACGGTCATGGCCGTGAGGACCCGGCCCTTGTCGGGGATGGGCTCGTCGAGGACGACGTCGAAGGCGGACAGCCGGTCCGAGGTGACCATCAGGATCCGGTCGTCGCCCACCGCGTACAGATCGCGGACCTTGCCGGTGTGCAAAAGAGGGAGGCTCACGCTCCAAGGCTAGCCAGCCCCGGCGACCATCTCGTCGGAGCCGAGTGGCGGCGTCGGCCGGGGCCGGTGCCGGGCGGCGCCGGGAGCCCGGGCCAGGTCAGCCGTGGTCGGCGACGGCGTTGAGGGCCTCGAGGAAGCGTGGCACGTGGCGCAGCGCCCGGTCCAAGGAGAACGCCTCGTCGAGGGCGGCGGCGGCCAGGGTCACCTCGGGGTCGTCGTCGAGCACCTGGCGGAAGGGGCGCTGGTGGTCCCAGGCGGCCCGGGCGTCGCGCTGGACGATGCGGTAGGCGGCGTCACGCTCCATCCCCGAGGCGACCAGGGCCAGCAGCACCGGCTGGCTGAAGACCAGGCCGAGTGAGCCGTCGACCAGGTTGGTCCGCATGCGCTGGTGGTGGACGACCAGCCCCTCGACCAGGTCGGTGCTGCGGCGCAGCACGTAGTAGGCCAGCAGGCAGGCGTCGGGCAGCACCACCCGCTCCACCGAGCTGTGGGAGATGTCGCGCTCGTGCCACAGGGCGACGTCCTCGAGGCCGGCACCCAGGTAGCCGCGCAGCACCCGGGCCAGGCCGCACAGCCGCTCCGACAGGATCGGGTTGCGCTTGTGGGGCATGGCCGAGCTGCCCTTCTGCCCGGCGCCGAAGCGCTCCTCGGCCTCGCCCACCTCGCTGCGGGCCAGGTGGCGGACCTCGGTGCCGATCAGCTCCACGGTGGCGCCCACCGAGGCGCAGGCGTAGAGCAGCTCGGCGTGGCGGTCGCGGGCGATGACCTGGGTGGCGGGAACCGGGGTGAGGCCGAGGGCGGCGCAGACGTGGGCCTCGACGGCCGGGTCGATGTTGGAGTAGGTGCCGACCGCCCCCGACAGCTTGCCCACCGCCACCTGGTCGCGAGCGGCCCGCAGCCGGCGCCGGTCGCGGTCGACCTGCAGGCACCACAGAGCCAGCTTGGCCCCGAAGGTGGTCGGCTCGGCCTGCATGCCGTGGGTGCGGCCGGCCATGGGGGTGGCGATGTGCTCGGCGGCCTTGGCCTTCAGCACGGCCACCAGGTCGTCGGCCGCGCCGAGCAGCAGGTCGGCGGCGGCGGTGAGGGTGGCGCACAAGGCGGTGTCGACCACGTCGGAGGAGGTGAGGCCGTAGTGGACCCACCAGCCCTCGGGAGGGCCGACCGCCGCCTGCACCACGTCGACGAAGGCGGCGACGTCGTGGTTGGTGACCTGTTCGCGCTGGTTGACGGCGTCGACGAAGGCGGCGGTGACCGCCGGCGCCCGGGTGCGCACCGCCCCGGCGTCGGCGGCGGGGATGACGCCGACGCGGCTCCAGCCCTCCACGGCGAGCACCTCGACCTCGAGCCACATCCGCATGCGGGCCTCGTCGCTGAACAAGGCGGCCATCTCGG
>JAJZNB010000156.1 GCA_021848085.1 Actinomycetes bacterium | reverse complement strand
CCCCGAGATCACCTTGGAGACGCAGCCCCCGGCCACCAGCCAGTCCACCGGCATCCCGGCCACGATGGCGACCACGGTCAGGTCGCGCACCCCTCGGCGCACCAGCTCGCGCACCAGGGCCATGGGGGCCCCGTTCATGGACAGCCCGCCGATGGCGATGGTGGCACCGTCGTCCACGAGCTCAGCGGCCTCGGCCAGGCTTCGCCGCTTGTCCACTGCTTCCTCCCTCATCCGAGGCCCGTGCGCACCTGGCGCATCGATGCGCACCGCCAAGATATCCTACCAACCGTTTGATTGCCACAATCACCGGCTGTGACCGCCGGCACCGAGCCTGCGGGCCGGAACCGGGTCGCCACGCCAGGTCCTGCGCCCACCCGTTCAGCCCATGACCACGACGCCCCTGGCGTTGCGCGCGGCGTGGAGGTCGGCCACGGCGCGGGCCACGTCGTCCAACGGGTACCGCCGGGTCACCAGCTCATCGAGCCGGAGCTTGCCCTGCCGGTACAGCTGCAGGTACCTCGCCATGTCGAGGCGGGGCCGGGAGCTCCCGTACAGGCAGCTCATCAGGGTCTTCTCCGAGGTGGACAGCTCTTGGGCCGGGAGGACGACCACGTCGTCGCCAGCGGCGACGCCGATGGCGACCACCGTACCCGAGATGGTCACCGCCTCCCACGCCTGGCGGACCAGCGCGCCGCGGCCGACGCACTCGAAGGCGGTGTCGACGCCGCGCCCTCCGGTCAGGTGGCGTACGGCAGCCACCACGTCGGCTGACCGGGCGTCCACCGCGTCGGTCGCGCCGAGCTGGCGTGCCAGCCGCAGCTTGGCGTCTTCCCGGTCGACGGCGATGATGCTGGCCGCGCCGACCATGGCCGCCGCCTGCACCACGTTCAGGCCGACCCCGCCGCAGCCGATGACGGCGACGGTGTCCCCGGCCTCGACCCGGGCGCGGTTGAGGACCGCCCCCACCCCGGTCAGGACACCGCACCCGACCAGCGCGGCGGCCTCGAAGGACACGTCATCGGGGATCTTCACCGTGGCGATGTCGGGAACGATGACCTCTTCGGCGAGGGTCCCGAGGCTGGCGAATTGGTAGATGTCACGACCGGTGCGGTCCGTGGCTCGCAGGCCGCCGTCAGGCTGGCGGCAGCTGAAGATGATGGGCAGCCCCCACTCGCACAGGTTCGGGGTGCCCTCGACGCACGGACGGCACCTCCCGCACGAGATGATGGCGGACAGCGCCACCCGGTCGCCCGGCACGACCTCGGTGACCTCTGCGCCCACCTCAGCCACCGTGCCGGCGCCCTCGTGGCCAAGGATGATCGGCGTCGGAAAGGCGAGCGCGCCGCTTTGGGCGGCGACGTCGCTGTGGCAGACCCCCGACGCCGCGATCAGCACTCGCACGTCGTGGGGACCCAGCGCGCCGAGCGTCACGTCGACCACCTCGACCGGCCCGCCGTGCTCGTAGACCACCGCTGCTCTGGTCACACCCCCTGCCCTCAGAAGCGCACGCCGGCCGGGATGGCCGGGTGCACCAGCGGTTCCGGCGACTTGCGGTGGAAGTGGGCGACGACCTCCTCGCCGAAGCGCTGGATCTGTTCCCTGGTCCGCTCGAACGACGGGCCCTTCGGCATGCGGAACCGCATCGTCACGTAGTCGACCCCGAGCTCCTCTTCGTAGTACTCGAGCCGCTCGATGCACTCGGCCGCCGACCCGACCACGACGTGCTCACGGGTGCTCTCGGGCGTGATCTTGTCAGGGGTGTCGAACGCTGGGTGGTGGGCCAGGATCCCCTGCCTGCAGTAGAAGCGCATCTCGTCGACGTAGTGGTGGCCGAACTCCTGGACCGCTTGGTCGAAGCTGTCGGCGACCCAGCCGTTGCGCATGAGGACGATGAACGGCTTCTTGCCCCGCTGCTCGGCCGCAGCTCGATAGGCACCGGCCTGCTGCTCCCACGTGGCCCGCTCGATGGGAAAGTCGTCGCAGGTCCAGCTGTCCGCGTAGCTCGCGCAGCGCTCGATGGCAGCTGGCAGCTGGCCGCCGCCCCAGAAGGGGAAGTGGGGCCGCTGGTAGGGCTGCGGCGACACCACGGCATCGCGGACCTGGTAGAAGTCACCGTCACAGCTGAACTGCTCGCCCCGGTACGCCGCCTCGATCACGCGGACGTTCTCCAGGTACCGGCCGAGCATCCGCTCCCGGTCCACCCCGAAGAACCCCCAGTACCCGTCGTGGTACCCGCGGGCCCACGTCATGTACAGCCGGCCACGGCTCAGGTTGTCGATGATGGCGCACTGCTCGGCGATCAGCATCGGGTTGTAGAGGGTGTTGACCAAGGCGAACGAGCCGAGCGCCAGGCGCGACGTCTCGCGGGCCAGCACCGTGAGCAGTGACATGGCGCCGGGCCACGCGCACTCGGTGCGGCCGTGGCGGTCCGGGACCTGCAGGGAGTGGAAGCCGGCCGCCTCGGCCACGATGCCCTCCTCGATGAGCGCGTCCATGGCCCGGGCGGCCTCGTCGGGGTCGGGGACCGGACGGTCGTAGTCCCCGACATGGGTGTCGATCAGGTAGCCGATCCGCACGGCGTCCTCCTCGGTTGTCTGCGCCGCGCCGCCGCCTCGTGCACGGCGGCGCAGCATCGGTCACCTGAGCCGCCCCGTTCGGACCGGCTCGCTGCCTGGCCGGTCATCCGGCCCGTCGACGGCCCGGGTCCTCATCCCCGTAGCACAGCGCCAGCATGCCTGCCTCGGAGATGGCCTCACCGGCCAGCTCGCCGACGGTGCGCCCCTCGCGCATGACCACCACCCGGTGGCAGTGGTCCTCGAGCTCCTCGAACTCGGAGCTGATGACGACGACGGCCTTGCCTGCCGCCGCCAGCGTGGCGATCCGGCGGAACATCTCGGCCTTGGCGTGCACGTCGATGCCGATGCTCGGCTCGTCGAAGATGAACACGTCGGCATCGCGCAGGAGCCACTTCCCGACCACGACCTTCTGCTGGTTGCCGCCCGAGAGCGTGTCGACGGCGGTCTCCGGCCCGCTGGCCACGACGCCGAGCTCGGCCATCATGGCCTCGGCGGCGCGACGCTCACGCCCTCGGGCTGGCCAGCCGAACCAGCGCCAGCGCCGGAAGTTCGACAGCGAGGGCAAGGTCATGTTGTACCCGACGCTGAACGAGAGCAGGGCGCCCTCGTTGCGCCGGTCCTCGGGGACCAGCGCGATGCCGTGCCGCACGGCGGAACGGGGCGAGCCGACGTGGACCTGGCGGCCCCGCAGCACGATCGACCCCTGCCAGGGCTGCTCGCAGCCGAACACCATGCGGACCAGCTCCGTCCGGCCCGAGCCGACCAGGCCGGCGATGCCGAGGATCTCGCCCTCGTGGACCGCCAGGGTGGCGTCCACCACCCGGTTGTCGCGCCCACCGGCCAGATGCTCCACCCGGAGCACCTCCTGGCCTCGTGCGCGGCCCGGCCGGTCCGGGCCGGCACCCGAACCGTTGGCCGACGCATCGACCGGCGCCGCCCTGGCCCCGGGGCGCCCGGTGGCCAGCGCGCCGGCGAGCTCGTCCGGCGCCAGCGGCGCCACGGCGTCCATGCCGGCGAGCAGCTCTTGCTCGTCGCCGCCGGAGATCATGGCCACCAGCGCCTGCCGGTCGAGCGCGCTGGTGACCTCCTCGTCCACCACGGCGCCGTCGCGCATGACCACGACCCGGTGCGTGAGGGCGAGGATCTCGGTGACCCGGTGGGAGACGTACACGGTGCCAACGCCGTCGGCAGCCAGATTGCGCACCACCTGGTGCAACATGCCGATCTCCTCGTCGGTGAACGACGCCGACGGCTCGTCCAGGATGAGCAGGCGCGCCTGGGCAGCCAGGCCGCGGGCGATCATGACCAGGCGCTGGGCGGCCACGCCGAGGCTGCCAGCCGCCACGTCGGGCGGCACCCGCAGCCCGATGCGGTCGAGGATCTCGGCCGTCCTCGCCCGAAGTGACGACCGGGCCACGAGCGGCCCGGCGGCCCGGGGGAACCCGATCCCCAGCCAGACGTTCTCGGCCACGCTGAGACCCGGGACCAGGGCCAGCTCCTGGTGGACCACGGCGATCCCGAGGGCCAGCGCGTCGTGGGGCGACCGCACCCGCACCGGGTCCCCGTCGACCAGGATCCGCCCCTGGTCGGGGTGGGTGGCCCCGCCGAGGATCTTGATGAGCGTCGACTTGCCGGCTCCGTTCTTGCCGACCAGGCCGACGATCTCTCCCGCTCGGAAGCCTGCGGACACGTCACGCAGGGCGATCACACCGCCATAGCGCTTGCTCAGGCCGTCGGCCGCGAACGTCGCTCCCGGCAGCCGACGACCCCCGTGGCCCGCCGCCAGGCGCGACCCGCGGCCGACGGGCCACGCCAGTGGGTGACCCGGCACGGTCAGCCCGCTCCCGCCGTCGGCCGGACCGCGGCCATGACCATGCGCCGGCCGATGTCGCTGACCAGGATGGCCGCGATGAGGATGGCTCCCTGCACGATGTCGATCCACCCGGTGGAGATGCCGAACATGGTGAGGCCGGCGGCGATCACCGACAGGAAGATCACGCCGACGACGGTCCCCGCCACGTTGAAGGCGCCCTCGCTGAAGCCGGCGGTGCCGAGGAAGGCGGCCGCGTAGGCTGGCAGCAGGTAGGGGGCGCCGGCGTTGGGGATGGCGGCGCCGCCCTGCGCGGTGACGAGGACGCCGGCGACGACGGCGGCGATGGCGGCGAGGACGAACCCGGCCAGCCGGTATCGCTGCACGGCCAGGCCCGAGAGCCGAGCTGCGTTGCTGTTGCCTCCGACGGCGTACATGTACCGGCCCGACTCGGTGCGCTCCAGGAACACCCACGCCACGATGGCCACGCCGAGGGCGATGAACACCTGCAGGTTGACGTTCCCGACCGTCCGGAGACGGCCGAAGTCCAGATAGACCGGGGCGATGTTGGAGAACAGGGTCTGGTTCCCGGCGACCAGGAAGTTGACGCCGAGGAGGATGGTCCCCATCGCCAGGGTGACGATGAACGACGACATCTTGAAGTAGGCGATCAGCACGCCGTTGACCACCCCGGCGATCAGACCGACGATCAGGGCCACGATCAGGGCCACTTCCCAGCTGGCGCCGTGCAGCGACATCATCGCCACCGCGGCGCTGCCACCCAGACCGAGCATGGAGCCGATCGACAGGTCGAAGTCACCGACCACCAGCACCACCGTCAGGCCGATGGCCAAGATGGCCGGTGCCGCCGACTGGGTGAGGATGTCTTGGAGGTTGCCCACCGTCCAGAAGCTCGACGGCCGGGCCAGCGAGAAGCCGGCCACCGCAACGATGAGGGCGATGAGCAGCCCGTAGTGGGCCATGGCGTGGTAGAGGCGGAGCCGGGCACCCTGCCGGGCCACCGGCCTGGGGCCGGAGCCGGGAGCCCGATCGGGTCTCCCGGCTCCGGCCAGGTCTGCCTCGTCACCGCGACGGCCGGCGCGGGCCTGCGGTCCACCGGGGCCGGTGGCCACGGACGGTGAGCTATCGGCCATGGCGGCGACTCCTCTCGACGACCCCGCGCCCCGGGCCAGATGTCACGGCAGCTTGAACTCGTCGTGCCACTTGGCGGTGAAGTAGGCCACGTAGTTGACCGGCGGTGCCGGGAAGGCGTTGCCCGCCGGCACGTTCGCCTTGGTGATGATCTGCGTCTTGAAGAAGTTGAGCCCGCTGTAGTTCGGCCGGACGTCGGGGCTCAGCGGGGTCTTGCGGGCGAAGTACTGGGCCAGCTGGTCGACGGCGATCCAGCTGCACGCCTGGAGCTGCACGTTGGAGGCCGCACTCACCACGCCCTGGCTGATCAGCTGGTCGGTCTGCGGGTCGGCGTAGAACGTCACCAGCAGCGGGGCGTTGGGGAACGTCTGGCCCGCGTACTTGGCCTGGATGGCCTGGGCCGCTCCGCTCACCGTCCCGTCGAAGGTGATCCACACCACCTTGGTCTTCGGGTACTGGCTCAGCAGTGCCGAGATCGAGCTGTCGGTGCCCTGGACGAGGTTGGCCGAGTTGGCCTGGGGGGAGGCGACGATCTTGATGCCCGGGTTGCTCTTCAGGACGCTCTCCAGTCCGATGTTGCGGACGACGCCCCACTCGGCGACCGGGAAGGTCTGGTCGATCATCTGCTTGGTCCCCGACACGCCCGACAGCTGCTTCACCACGTAGTTGGCCAGGTCGACACCCATCTGCTGGTCAGGGGTGGTGTAGCCGGCGTCGTACAGGTTGGTCCCGCTGTAGATGGACTGGCTGCCCGGCGCCAGGGTGCCGCTGGTGTAGACGAGGACGATCCCGTCGGCCTTGGCCTGCTGCAGGCCGGCGGCGATGAGCGACTGCGGGATGCCGTCGTTGACGATGGCCGCCGGGTGGTCGGCGATCAGGGTGCTCATGCACGCCTCCATCACCGATGGGGTGCCCTGGCCGTCGCAGGAGACCACCTTCCAGCCGATCAGCTTGGCTGCCTGAACGAACGAGTTGTACATCAGGCCGTCGGAGTAGTCGGCGGCGACATAGCGGAGGTAGCCGATCGTCTCCTTCGGCACCGAGACCACCGGACCGTCGGCCTTGGCGGCAGTGGCGGCCAGGCTGGTCAGCTGGGCGGTGCTCGGACCGCTGGCCGACGCCGACGACGATCCGGTCGAGGACGCCGCCGCCGACGACGACGACGTCGACGACGACGCCGGAGACGAGCTGGTGCTGCTGCAGGCCGCGGCCAGGAACGCGACAGCCAGGCTGCCAGCGATGACGGGGAGGCGCCGACGGCGCCGGCGGGGGACGCGGCGGCTCGAGGCGGATGCCAGGCCGCCGATCGAGGCGGATGCCAGGCCGCCGATCGAGGCGGATGCCAGGCCGCCGGTCGAGGGCTCGGCCCCGGTGGTTGGGACGGATCGGTTCATCGAGTCTCCGTGTTCTTCGTGATGTGGGCGTGCTCATGGCACGCGACGATGGCCTGAGGTGGTGGTGTCGGCTCAGCGAGCGGGCCGAGCGAGGCTGCCGTGACGGCCAGGTCGGCGGAGGGCTCCGGGCGACCTGGGTGCGGGGCGGCATGAGCGGCGTGCCGGGCCTCGCCTCGGAGATCCGGTGCCGCAGGGCTCTTTGTCGGAGCGGAGCCCGAGGACAGGCGCACTGGCGCCAACGTACGGGTGGTCAGCTCTGCCGTGATCCCTCCCCTCCCGATCCGGCCGTCGGCACGTCCGCGCTTCGACCAATCGTTTGGTTGTGTTGTAGCGCGTTCGGAGCCACGATGCAAGGGGGGCACCGCCCGGGCGCACGGCGCCATGCCCATCTGCCACCCAGCGCTGCCACCGATGCTCATCACGCCGTTGCCAGCGAGGGGAGGCGTGGTTAGGATGGCACTCAGCAATCAACCGGTCGGTTGATACCATCTTGGCTGTGGTCTGCACCACGCAGGCCGATCAGGGCGCTCACGGGCGCCGAAAGGGGGGGAGCCATGGGGGCTCCTGACATCTTGTCGCCGGAGTTCGCCGCGGACCCCTACCGCGGGTACCGGATCCTGCGCGACCAGCATCCGGTGCTGTACCACGAAGCCACCGACTCGTGGCTCATCTCCAAGATGGAGGACGTGGAGCGGGTCTTTCGAGATCCCGACATCACCAGCGACAACTACTCGTGGCAGCTCGAGCCGGTGCACGGCCGCACCATCTTGCAGATGGAGGGCCGCGAGCACTCCACCACCCGCAACCTGATCACCCCCGCCTTCCGCGGGTCGCAGCTGCGAGACAAGTTCCAGCCGGTGATCGACAAGAACGCCCGGGAGCTGATCGACCCGTGGCACCTCAACGGCGAGGTGGAGCTGGTCGGCCAGTTCACCACCCACTTCCCCATCAACGTCATCGTCGACATGCTGGGGCTGCAGAAGTCGGACCACGCCCTGTTCCACCGCTGGTACCACTCGATCATGGCCTTCTTGTCCAACCTGACCCAAGACCCCGAGGTGGCGGAGCAGGGTCTGCGGACCAAGGACGAGCTGCAGGCCTACATGCTTCCCATCATCGCCGAGCGGCGGGCCACTCCTGGCGACGACCTGCTGTCGGTGCTGTGCACGGCCGAGATCGACGGCGCCACCTTGAGCGACCTCGACGTGAAGGCCTTCGTCAGCCTGCTGCTGGTGGCCGGCGGAGAGACCACCGACAAGGCGCTGGCCAGCCTGATGCGGAACCTGGTGGAGCATCCCGACCAGCTCGAAGAGGTGCGGGCCGACCGGTCCTTGATCGGCTCGGCCTTCGCCGAGACGCTGCGCTACAGCCCGCCGGTGCACATGATCATGCGCCAGCCCCGTGTCGACTTCGAGCTGCGGGGCACGGTGATCCCCGCCGGCTCCACCATCACCTGCCTGCTGGCCGCGGCCAACCGCGACGAGGAGCGCTTCGAGCATCCCGACACCTTCGACATCCACCGCGAGGACCTGGACGTGAACCGGGCCTTCGCCGCCGCCGCCGACCACATGGCCTTCGCCAAGGGCCGCCACTTCTGCGTTGGGGCCATGCTGGCCAAGACCGAGGTGGAGTCGGCCACCAACCAGCTGCTCGACGCCATGCGCGACATCAGGCTGGCCCCCGGCGTCGTGGTGGAGGAGGTCGGCCTCTTCACCCGCTCCCCCGGGGCGCTGCCCCTGCGCTTCACCCCGGCCTGAGCTGGCCCCGGCCGCCCGAGCCCAACCGCACCCCGGCTCCAGCAGAGCCCCACATCCCGGCTCCAGCGGAGCCCCGAACGAAGGAGCACACGTGGCAGACCACACCGCCATCCTCAACACCCTCAGCAAGTGGGCCTACGGCTACGACACCCCCGACATGGATGCCATGGCGGCCTGCTTCACCAAGGACGCCGAGCTGACCATGGCCATCGGCGGCGGTGACCTCATCGGGCCCTTCTCCGGCATCGACAACGTGATGAAGCTGTTCAGCGATTCGCTCGCGGGACAGAGCGACCAGCGCCGTCACCTGACCACCAACACCTACGTGGTGGAGGAGGACGACGCCAGCGCCCACGTCAAGAGCGTCCTCACCCTGCTGGCCATCGCCGAGGGCAGGCTCACCGTGCTGAGCAGCGGTACCTACGAGGACCGGTTGGTGCTCCACGATGACGGGGTGTGGCGGATCGCCAAGCGCCACATCGCCCTCGACCTCCCCTACTGAGGGTCCCGGCAGCTGCCGGTACCGGCCCGACACGAGACAGGAGCTTCCGCATGGGTCGACTCGACAACAAGGTGGTGCTCGTCACCGGCGCGGCACGCGGCCAGGGGCGCGCCATCTGCCTCCGCATGGCCGAAGAGGGCGCCGACGTCGTGGCCCTCGACTCGCTGGCCGACGTGGCCAGCGTGCAGTACCCCATGGCCAGCGCCGACGACCTGGCCACCACGGTGAAGCACGTGGAGGCCACCGGCCGCCGCATCGTCGCCCGCCAAGCCGACGTCCGGGACTTCGCCGCCGTGCAGGCGGTGGTGGGCGAGGGCCTCGACACCTTCGGCGCCGTCGACGTGGTGTGCGCCAACGCCGGCATCGCCTCCTTCGGCCCCACCTGGGAGCTGTCGGAAGCCTCGTGGCAGGACATGATCGACATCAACCTGACCGGCGTGTGGCACACGGTGAAGGCCGCCGTGCCGTCCATGATCGCGGCGGGCAAGGGCGGCTCCATCGTCATCACCAGCTCCACCGCCGGGTTGAAGGGCATGGCCAACATCGCCCACTACACGGCGGCCAAGCACGGCCTGGTCGGGCTGATGCGGACGCTGGCCAACGAGGTGGCGCCGCACCGCATCCGGGTCAACACGGTGCACCCCACCAACGTGGCCACCGACATGATCCTCAACGACTCCACCTTCCGGCTGTTCCGCCCCGACATCCCCAACCCCTCCCAGGACGACATGGTCGAGGCGATGACGTCGCTCAACGCCCTGCCCGTGCCCTGGGTGGAGGCCGTCGACGTGGCCAACGTCGCGGTCTTCCTGGCCTCCGACGAAGCCCGCTACATCACCGGCGTGGCTCTGCCCATCGACGCCGGCTGCGTCATCAAGTAGCCCTGAACGGCTGACGCCGCCTCCGGCGGCGGCAGCGCCCGGGTCGGCCCGCCACCCCCGGCGGGCCGGAGCGGCACCCGGCGGCCTCGGACACACCCTCCCGTGCGCGGCCGCCGGGCCCGCCGGCCACCCCCGGCGGGCCCCTCAGCCGTCGTCGATCCCGCCCGCCGCCGTCGACGCCGGGGCGGCCACCTGCAGCAGGTCGACCAGCTCCCCCACCCCGGTGCCGTCGGTGGCCACGGTGCACACCACCGGCACGGCCGGGCGGTTGGGGTCGCGCCAGTGCAGCACGCGGCGGAGCTGGTCGGCGGTGGCGTCGGCGCCGGGCTGGTCGGCCTTGTTGACGACCAGGATGTCGGCGATCTCGAGGATGCCGGCCTTCATGGCTTGGACCTCGTCGCCGAGGCCGGGGGTGCTGACCACCACCTTCACCTGGGCGAAGCGGGCGATCTCCACCTCCGACTGTCCGGCGCCGACGGTCTCCACCAGCACCACGTCGGGGCCCCAGGCTGCGAGGACGGCGAGGACCCGGTCCACGGTGGCGAACAGCCCGCCGAGATGCCCGCGTGCCGCCACCGAGCGGACGTAGACGCCGGGGTCCTCGCTGTGGCGCAGCATCCGGATGCGGTCGCCCAAGATGGCCCCGCCGCTGAGGGGGCTCGAGGGGTCGACGGCCAGCACCGCCACCGTGCGGCCCCGGCGGCGCAGCTCGCCGACCATGGCATCGGTCAGGGTCGACTTTCCCGCGCCGGGTGGCCCGGTCAGGCCGACCACGGTGGCGGTCCCAGTGTGGCCGGCCACGGCGGCAGTCCTGCTGTGGCCGGCCACGGCGGCAGTCCTGTTGTGGCCGGCCACGGCGGCAGGCCTGTTGTGGCCGGCCACGGCGGCCAGGACGGCGTCGGCGGCCTCGGTGTCGTCCTCCACGGCGGTGATGGCCCGGGCCAGAGCCCGCTGGTCGCCGCCGACCAGGGCGGCCACCAGGGCGGCGACCGAGGTGGGCGCCGGCCCGGCGCTCCCGGTGCAGTCGGCGGCGCCAGGTGCGGGGCGGCCCTGGGCGCCGGTGGCGGGGCTGGTCCGGGAGGTGCTCACGTGACGACCAGCGGCTGGCCCACCCCGACCGCGTCGCGCACCGCCTGGCAGATCTCGCCGTGGGTGGCGCCGGCGTCGGTGGCGGCCACCACCCGCCCGTAGGTGTTGTCGGTGTCGGAGGCGAAGGCGCCGGTCAGCGCGGCGAGGGCGTCGTCGACCCGACGCTGGTCGCGCTGGCGGCGGAAACCGGCCAGACGCTCCAGGTAGGCGTCGATCTTCTGGGGGTCGGGCCGCTCGGGGGCCGGCGCCCCGTCGTGCTCACCGGGTGGGGTCACGTAGTCGTTGACGCCGACGACGATCTGCTCCTTGGCCTCCACCTGCTCCTGGAAGGCCAGCGACGACCGGCCGATGAGCTTCTGCACCGCCCCGGTCTCCACCGCCTGGTACATGCCGCCCTGGCGCTGCACCCAGTCCATCACCGCCATGATCTCGTCCTCCATGGCGTCGGTGAGGGCCTCGACGTAGTAGGAGCCGCCGAGCGGGTCGATGACGTCGTCGAGGTGGGCTTCGTGGCGCAAGATGTTCTGGGTCGCCACCGCGATGCGGGCGGTGGTGACGGTGGGGGTGGCGATGGCCTCGTCGTAGCTGTCGGTGTGCAGCGACTGCAGCCCACCGAAGATGCCGGCCATGGCCTGCACCGTCACCCGGGCGATGTTGTTGAGCGGCTGCTGGCGGGTTAGATCAGCCCCCGAGGTCTGGGTGTGGAACCGCAGCCGGCGCGACCGCGGGTCGGCGGCCCCGTACCGCTCGGCGGTGAGCCGGTTCCAGATGCGCCGGCCGGCCCGGAACTTGGCCACCTCCTCGAAGAAGCTGACCGACACGTCGAAGAAGAAGCTGACCCGGGGCAGGAAGGCGTCGGGGTCCTTGCCCCGCCCCACCAGGTCGTCGGCGTACTGCACCGCGGCGGCCAGAGCCAGGCCCATGGCCTGGGCCGGGGTGGCCCCCGCCTGCTGGTAGTGCTGGCCGATCACCGACAGCGGGTTCCACCTCGGGACATGGCGGTTCATCCACTCGATGTGGTCGAGCAGCACCCGGCGCTGGCCGGCCAGGGCCAGACGGAAGAACATGTGCAGCGCGGCGTAGTGCGACAGGTAGTCGGACTGGTTGGTGGTGCCACCC
>JAJZNB010000143.1 GCA_021848085.1 Actinomycetes bacterium | reverse complement strand
AGACGCCGCCGGGCCGCCACCGCCCATGTCAGACGCCGCCGGGACGCCGGCCATGTCAGACGCCGCCGGGCCGCCGCCGGCCAGTGGGACCCGACCCGTGGCCGGCGAGCGGTCGCTGGTCTCCCAGCTCGGCGCCGAGCCGGGAGGGTCGGCCCCCAGGTCGAACTGCCACGGCTGGGTCTCCTCGACGGGGAGATCCTCGTCGAGGGCGCCGATCCTGGTGTCATCGTCGGCCAGCAGCCCGGCGTCGAGCTCGGCGCCGTCCCACTCGTGGTCCTGCTCGCGCCACGACGGGCCCGACGGCCCGCCGGCCGACCATGGTACCTGCGGCGATCCCTGGCGGCGGTCGAGCACCGCCGGCACCTGGCCGGTGGGCGGATCGGCCCAGTGCAGCATCTCGGGCACCGCCGGCAGCCGGGGAGCCGCCGCCGGCTCCGGCGCGTCGGCCTCGGAGCGCCGGCGAGGCAGGAAGTCCCGTCCGGCGCCGTGCTCGGCCAGCACCCCGGCCGGCTCGGCCCCGATGATGCGCACCCGCTCGGTGATCGGCGACTCCACCAGGTCCTCTCGGGGCTGGTTCTGGTCGCGCTCGTCCACGTCGCCTCCTCACCGGCCGCAGGCGGCCGGCTGCGTCAGATCTCGAGGAGCTCCTGCTCTTTGTGGGCCAGGAGCTTGTCGATGGCGGCCACCATCTCCTGAGTCAGCTTGTCGAGGTCCTTCTCGACGCGCTCGACCTCGTCGGACGACAGGTCCCCGTCGCGCTCGAGGCCTTCGAGCTCGTGACGGGCGGCCCGGCGCAGGTTGCGGATGGCGACCCTGCCCTCCTCGGCCTTGTGGCGGACCACCCGCACCAGGTCGCGGCGGCGCTCCTCGGTCAACGGCGGGAAGCTCAGGCGGATGACAGACCCGTCGTTGGAGGGGGTCAGCCCCAGGTCCGACGCCTGGATCGCCTTCTCGATGGCGTTCACCGTGGACTTGTCGTAGGGGGAGATCACCAGCAGGCGGGCCTCGGGGACGCTGAGGCCGGCCACGGTGCGCAGCTCCACCTCGGACCCGTAGACCTCGACGCGCAGGTGCTCGACCAGCCCGGCCGAGGCGCGGCCGCTGCGCACCCCGGCGAACTCGGTGCGGGTGTGGGCCACGGCCTTGTCCATCTTGTCGCGGGCATCGGCCAGCACCACCCCGGTCAGCTCTTCGTCCATCACCTGATCAGCGTACCGATCCGCTCGCCGGCCAGGGCACGGCGCAGCTGCCCGGGGGCCATCAGGTCGAACACCAGGATGGGCAGGGCGTTGTCCTGGCAGAAGGTGATGGCGGTGAGGTCCATGACCCGAAGGTCGCGCTCGATGAGGTCCATGAAGCTCAACGTGTCGTAGCGCACGGCAGCGGCGTCGAGCTTCGGGTCGCAGCTGTAGACGCCGTCGACCCCCGAGTGGGTGCCCTTCAACAGCATGGCGGCCTCGATCTCGGCCGCCCGTAGGGCCGCCGAGGTGTCGGTGGTGAAGTAGGGGTTGCCCATGCCGGCGGCGAAGATGACCACCCGGTCCTTCTCGAGGTGGCGGATGGCCCGCCGGCGGATGTAGGGCTCGGCCACCTCGGCCATGTGCATGGCGCTCAGCACCCGTGTCGGCTGGCCGTGACGCTCGATGGCGTCCTGCAGGGCCAAGGCGTTGATGACGGTGGCCAGCATGCCCATGGTGTCGGAGGTGGCCCGGTCGATGCCCTGGCCGGCGCCGGTGGTGCCGCGCCAGATGTTGCCACCGCCGACCATGATGGCCAGCTCCAGGTCGAGCTCGCTGCGGGCCGCGGCGACCTCGGCCGCCAGCCGCTCCACCATGGCGGCGTCGATGGTCTCGTCGGAGGCGGACGACGCCAGCGCCTCCCCCGACATCTTGAGCACCAGGCGGCGCCGGGGAGCGGCGTGGGGCATCGGTCGACCGTCAGCCACGCTGGCGACGTCAGCCGCCGATCTCGACCTGGGCGAACCGGACGATCTCGGCGGCGCCGACGACGTCGGCCACGGTCCGCTTCTCGTCCTTGGCATAGGGCTGCTCGAGCAGGACCCGGTCCTTGAACCAGCCGTTGAGCCGCCCTTCGATGATCTTGGCCAGCGCCGCCTCGGGCTTGCCCTCGTTGCGGGAGATGGTCTCGATGGTGGCCCGCTCGGCGGCCACCTCCTCCTCGGGCACCTCCTGGCGGCGTAGGTGGGTGGGGCGGGCGAAGGCGATGTGGACAGCGACGTCATGGGCCAGCTGCTCGTCGCCGCCGCGCAGCTCCACCAGCACGGCGTTGACCCCACGGCCGTTCTGGACGTGGAGGTAGGTGCCGACCACCGAGTCGTCGTCGAGGGTGAAGCGCACCACACGCCCGACCGAGATGTTCTCCTTGAGCGTCGTCTTCAGGTCATCGATGGCCGCCTGCCGCTCACCGGCGGCACCTTCGCCCTTGGCCGCCACCAGCTGGGCGAGCTCGTCGACCAGGCTGACGAAGCCGTCGGCCTTGGCCACGAAGTCGGTCTCACAGCGCAGCTCCACGATGGCGGCGCTGCCGGCCTCGACGGCCAGGGCCACCGCCCCTTGGGAGGCCTCGCGGCCGGCCCGCTTGGCCGCCCCGGCGAGACCCTGCTCGCGCAGCCACACCTTGGCCCGCTCGACGTCACCGTCGCTCTCCTCGAGGGCGCGCTTGCAGTCGAGCATGCCGGCGCCGGTGGTCTGCCGCAGCGCCTGCACGTCCTTGGCGGTGAAATTCGGCATCGGGGATCAGGCCTCCTGGGCAGGTGACGGGGTCTGAGCGTCGGACGGCGCCGCCAGCGTGGTGATGCCGGGCTCCTCGTCGGCGGGAGCCGGAACCGACTGGGCCGCGGCGTCGGCCTGGCCGGCCGAGGGGGGGGCGGCGTCGGCCTGGCCGGCCGAGGGGGGGGCGGCGTCGGCCTGGCCGGCCGAGGGGGGGGCGGCGTCGGCTTCGGGCACGGGGTTGATGCCCCGGGCCGGGGTGGGGTGTGCTGGGCGGGCCGGCGCCGGCCGGGCGGGGGCGGGCCGGTTGGCGGCCACCCACCTGCCTTCCATCACGGCTTCGGCCAGCACCCGGCACATGAGGGTGCCCGAGCGGATGGCGTCGTCGTTGCCGGGGATGACGTAGCTGATGACGTCGGGATCGCAGTTGGTGTCGACGACGGCGACGATCGGCAGGTGGAGCTTGTTGGCCTCGGTGACGGCGATGTGCTCCTTCTTGGTATCGATCACGAACACGGCGTCGGGCAGGCGGTCGAGGTCGCGGATGCCGCCCAGGTTGCGCCGCAGCTTGTCGAGCTCGCGCCGGTGGCGCAGCGCCTCTTTCTTCGGCATGGCCTCGAAGTCCCCGGCCCGCTCCATCGCCTCGAACTCGCGGAGCTTGCCGACCCGGCCGGAGATGGTGCTGAAATTCGTCAGGGTGCCGCCCAGCCACCGCTCGTTGATGTAGGGCATGCCGCAGGCCGAGGCGTAGGTGGCGATGGGCCCCTGGGTCTGCTTCTTGGTCCCGACGAAGAGGATGATGCCGCCGCCGGCGACCAGGTCCCGCACGTACCCGTAGGCCTCCTCGAGGCCTTGCAGGGTCTTCTTCAGGTCGATGATGTAGATGCCGTTGCGCTCGCCGAGGATGTAGCGGCGCATCTTGGGGTTCCAGCGGCGGGTCTGGTGCCCGAAGTGCATGCCGGCTTCGAGCAGCTGTCGCGTCGTGACGACGGCCATGGTGGGTCTCCCATCGGTTGTGCTTCCCCGGCGCTGCGCCTCGCGCGGAGGCGACCGTGGACGCGCCCGGGTGCTTCGGCTGCGTTGTCGCTGTCGCCCACCGACTGGTGGACGAGGTGATCCTAGCCGACCGCGGCGGCCGCCCCGGCTGCGGCGGCGGCCGCCGCAGCTGCCCCGGGGGCCGCCCAAGACGGGGTTCCGGCCGAAGCGGGCCCGGCCGGCCGGCCGGCGGCGGGCGCGCCCGTCGTCAGCTGCCGGCGGAGACCCGGCGGCGGTTGTGGGAGCCGCCGCCGGTGGGCGTGCCCGCTCCGTCGCCCTGACGGGCGCCGAGGCGGGCTCGCAGCTGCAGCACGGCCTTGGTGTGGATCTGGCACACCCGGCTCTCGGTGACGCCGAGGATCTCGCCGATCTCGGCCAGGGTCAGACCCTCGTAGTAGTACAGCGACAAGACGGTGCGCTCGCGGTCACCGAGGCGGGTGATGGCCTGCAGCAGGATCTCCTTGAGCTCTTTGTCCTCGAAGGCGGCTCCGGGACCGGCGCCGTCGTCGGGGATGATGTCGCCCAACGTGGTGCGGTCGTTGCGGTCGCCGGCCACGCTGAACACCTCGTCGAGGGCCGCCACCCCCACGAAGGAGATCTTGCGCAGGATGTCCTGCAGCTCCGGCTGGGAGATGCCCATCTCGGCCGCCACCTCGGCGTCGGTCGGCGTGCGCAGCAGGCTGGCCTCGAGCGTGGCGTAGGCCTGCTCCACGGCCCGGGCCTTGGCCCGTACCGAGCGCGGCACCCAGTCGATGGCCCGCAGCTCGTCGATGATGGCCCCCCTGATGCGGGGGATGGCGTAGGTCTCGAACTTGACGGCCCGCACCGGGTCGAAGCGGTCGATGGCGTCGATCAGGCCGATGATCCCGTAGCTGACCAGGTCGGCGCTGTCCACGTGCTGGGGCAGCCCCACCGCCACGCGGGCCGCGACGTACTTGACCAGCGGCGAGTAGAGCACGATGAGCTGGTCGCGTCGCTCACGGTCACCGTGCTCTTTGTACTCGGCCCACAGGTGGGCCGTGGCGTGGTCGGGTTCTGCGGGCATGCTCCCCCCCTAGGCCCGGGGATGGGTGGCACGGTACACCGAAAGGAGGCGCTCCTTGCTGACCTGAGTGTAGACCTGTGTCGTCTGCAGGCTGGCGTGACCGAGCAGCTCCTGCACCACCCGGAGGTCCGCACCGCCGTCGAGGAGATGGGTGGCGAAGCTGTGGCGCAGCGCGTGGGGGTGGGTGGGGGCAGCGGCGCGCCGGTCGAGGATCCGCCGGACGTCTCGGGGTCCGAGCCGCACCCCCCGACGGTTGAGGAACACGGCACGGCCGGCGTCGGGGCCGGCGAGCAGCGGCCGGCCCCGCTGCAGCCAGTCGGTCAGCGCCTCCACGCAGCCGCGGTGCATGGGCAGGCGCCGCTGGCGGTCGCCCTTGCCGACCACGGTGAGGGCGGCGGCGCCGACGTCGACGTCATCGAGGCTCAGGCTGCACAGCTCGGCCACCCGCAGCCCACAGCCGTAGAGCAGCTCGGTGACGGCGCGGTCGCGCCGCTCCCATGCCGCCGCGGTGGCCGCCGACGTGGCGGGCGCCGGCGGCGCTGGCCGGGCCCGCCCCTCGATGAGGGCGTCGAGCTCGGCGGTGGCGAGGACCCGGGGCAGGCGCGACCGGCCCGCCGGTGCCGACAGGCGCAGGGAGGGGTCGCTGGCGATGAGGCCCCGCCGGCGGGCCCAGGCGAAGTAGCTGCGCAAGGCGGCCGCCTTGCGGGCGATGGTGGCCCGGGCGAGGTGCCGGGTGGTCAGCGACGCCAGGTAGCGCCGCAGCAGCAGCCGGTCCACGTCTTGGGGGCCGCTGACCCCGGCCCGCTCGGCCCAGGTGACGAAGCCCGACAGGTCCCCGACGTAGGCGCGCGCCGTGGCGGGCGCCCGGCCGCCCAGGGACCGTTCGAACTCCTGCATCTCCCAAGCCACCCGGCCACGCTAGTGGCCCCCCGACGACCGCGCCGCCACCGAACGAGCGCAGACAGCCACGATCCGGCACCGAGCGGCCGGGGTGGGGGGGGTGGAGGGCCGGCTCGGCACGCGGAACCCCCGACGAACCCGCCGGGGGTTCCGCGTGCGGCATGATCATCGGGTCGGTCCCGGTCGTGGCGGCCGGCGCCCGCACCTCGGCCCGCGCCGAGGCGGGTGGCGGAGCGGGTGGCGGGGCGCCAGGAGCCGAAGCAGGGTGGGGCCGGCGGAAGCGCTGGGCCGAGCAGATGGACGAGCACATGAGCGGCAGGATCCTGCTGGTGGAGGACGACGAGCGCATCCGCATGTCGATGCGGCTGGCGCTCGAAGGCGAGGGCTACGAGGTCGACGAGGCAGCCAGCGGCGAGGTGGCGCTGGGGCGCTTCGCCGATCAGCCCGCCGACGTGGTGCTGCTCGACCTGATGCTGCCCGGCATGGACGGCTTCGAGTGCTGCCGGCAGCTGCGGCGGGTGTCAACCGTGCCGGTGGTGATGGTGACGGCCCGCAGCGACACCCACGACGTGGTGGCCGGCCTCGAGGCCGGGGCCGACGACTACGTCACCAAGCCCTTCGTGGCCAAGGAGCTGTCGGCTCGGATCCGGGCCCTGCTGCGCCGGGTCCGGGCCGCCGACCAGCCGTCACTGGCGCGCTTCGGAGACGTGGAGGTGCGTCCCGAGGAGGGGACGGTGCTGCGCGACGGTGAGGAGGTGCACTGCACCCGGACCGAGTTCCGCCTGCTGTGCGAGCTGGTGGCCAACCCAGGCAAGGTGCTCAGCCGCGAGCAGCTGCTGGACCGGGTGTGGGGCTACGACTACTTCGGTGACGGCCGGCTGGTCGACGTGCACATCCGCCGGCTGCGGATGAAGGTGGAGCCGGACCCGGCCAACCCGAGCCACATCCTGACCGTGCGCGGCCTGGGCTACAAGCTGGGGGTCTGAGACGGTGGCCGGCGGCGCCCGTTCCGGCGGCGCCACCGACGGCGCCAGACGGCGTCGCCGGCCGGTGCCCCCCGCCGACCGGTGGTGGCGGCTGGGCCTGCGGGCCCGGGTCACGGCCACCTTCGGGCTGGGGGCGCTGGTGCTGTCGGCGACCATGGCCTGCCTCACCTATCTGACCGCCCGCCAGTTCATCCTCCACCAGCGCGAGACGTCCATCATCCGCCAGGCCTACGACAACGCGTCGCTGCTGCGCTCCACCTTGCCCACCACCGACGCCTCGCAGATCCCCCAGCTGCTCGACTCGTTCGACACCGGCGGCGCCCGGTCGGTGCTCGAGCAGAACGGGGTGTGGCACACCGCCTATTCGGCGTCGTTCTTCCGCCAAGAGCAGATCCCCCTCGGCCTGCGCACCATGGTCCTCGCCGGCCGGCCGGCCGAGCAGCACTTCTTGCTCAACGGGTCGCCCGAGCTGGCCGTGGGGGTGCCGGTGCCGAGCCTGGGAGCCCACTACTTCGAGGTGTTCTCGCTGCTCGAGGAGGCCAAGACCCTGCGGATCCTGGCCTTGGCCCTGGCCGGGGCGGCCCTGGTGACGACGGTGGTGGGCGCCGTCATCGGACGGTGGGCCAGCGGCCGGCTGCTGCGGCCGTTGGGCGCGGTGGCCCAAGCCGCCGAGACCATCGCCGGCGGCCGGCTCGACACCCGACTGACGGCCAGCGACGACCCCGACCTGTCGCGCCTGACCGGCTCGTTCAACCGGATGACCGACGCCCTCCAAGAGCGCATCGAGCGCGAGGCCCGCTTCTCTTCCGACGTCAGCCATGAGCTGCGCTCGCCGCTGACGACCTTGGCCACCGCCCTCGACGTGCTCGAGGCCAGCGCCGAAGAGCTGCCCGACCGGCCCCGCCAGGCCTTGCGCCTGCTGGGCGACGAGCTGCGGCGGTTCCAGCACATGGTGGCGGACCTGCTCGAGATCAGCCGGGCCGACACCGGCGCCACCGACCTGTCGCTCGAGGAGGTGGAGGTCGGGGAGCTGGTGCACCAGCTGGCCGCCAGCGGCGGCACCCGGGGGGTGCCGGTCCGGGTCGATCCCCGGGTGGGCGAGCTGCGGCTGTGGGTCGACAAGCGCCGCATCGAGCGGGTGGTGGCGAACCTGATCGGCAACGCTGCCCAGTACGCCGGGGGGGCCACCGAGGTGGCCGCCGAGGCCATCCCGGGTCAGCCCGACCGGGTCCGGCTGGTGGTGACCGACCGGGGTCCCGGGGTCGGTGAGGAGGAGCGGCAGCTGATCTTCGAGCGGTTCTACCGGGGCGCGGCGGCCGGGCGGCGGGGTGCCACCGACGGCGCCGGGCTCGGGTTGTCGCTGGTGGCGGAGCACGTCCGCCTGCACGGCGGCGACGTGTGGGTCGAGGACGCCGCCGGTGGCGGCAGCCGGTTCGTGGTGGAGCTGCCCGCCCACCGCCGCGGGGATGCCACCGTGCCGGCCCTGCAGGCGGCCCGATGAGCGGTCCGCGGCCCGGCCGGGCCGGCGATGTGCCACGCCGCCGGCGGCTGCCGCTGGTGGTCGCGCTGGCGGTGCTGGCGCTCATCGGCGCCGCCTGCGGCGTGCCGGTCGACCGCACTCCGACGCCGCTGTCGAAGACCGGGGTACCTTTCCGGCTGCTGAGCCCTCCGGCACCGTCGACCACCACCACCACGCTGCCGGTCGCCAACCAGGTGCTGGTCCACGTCTACCTGATCGGCACCAACGGCCGGCTGGTGTCGTGCAACCGGCTCATCGGGTTACCGTTGGGCATCGGGCTCAACGCCGTGCTCAACGCGCTGCTGGCTGGGCCCACCGCCGCCGAGCAGGCCCAGGGGCTGCAGACCGACATCCCGAGCCGGACCAAGCTGCTGTCGACCTCGATCTCGGGCACCACCGCCACCATCAACCTCAACGCCGTGTTCGGCCAGCAGCTGGTCGGCCCGGCCCAGATCCCGGCGGTGGCCCAGCTGGTCTACACCGCGACGGACCAGAGCGGCATCTCGAGCGTGGCGTTCCAGATCGACGGGCAGGCCGTGCAGGTGCCGGTGACCGGAGGCGCCCAGGTGCCGGTGGCCGACCGGGCGCAATTCCCCAACCTGGCTCCGACCTGAGCCGGCCGGGGCGCCGGTCGCTCAGGCGGTCGGCCCCGGTCCGGCGTCGCCCGCCTGCCACGGCACCCGTGGCGCGTTGCCCCACAGGTGCTCCAGGTCGTAGTAGCTGCGGGTCTCGTCGAGGAAGACGTGGACCAAGAAGTCGCCGTAGTCGATCAGCACCCAGTGCAGGTCGCGCAGCCCCTCGGTCCGCAGCGGGGAGCGGCGGGTAGCCCGACGCACCTGGAACTCCACCTCATCGACGATGGTCTTCACCTGGCGGTTGTTGCGGCCCGAGCAGATGACGAAGGCTTCGGTGACGCCGAGGATGTCGCCCATGGCCAAGATGACCGGGTCCTGGGCCTGCTTGGCCGCGGCGGCCCGGGCCGCCACCAGGCTGGCCGTGGGCACCGACCCCACCAGCTCCTCGGCCACCCGGCCGTCGACGGCACGGGCCTCGCTGCCCGAGCTCACGACGGGCCACCTGCCACCAGCTGCGAGTGGGTGCCGAGCACCACCGCCGTGGCGGCCAGCAGCACGGCCAGCGCCAGCAGGGCGCCGGTCACCAGGGCGATGCGGACCCGGCGCAGCCGACGCCGCTGCGCCCGCGTCAGATGGCAGTCGCCGGGGCGACCGGCAGGTGCGGCGGCTTCGATGGTCATCTGTCCTCAGCGTACAGACCCCGGCTCCTGATGCAACTGATGGCGGCGCCGGGGATGAGGAACTCCACCGGTTCACCCACCGCCAGCCGCCGCCGCAGCTCGCTGCTCGAGATCTCGAGGGCGGGGATGTCGAGCAGCTCGACCCGCCATCCGGCTGGCGCCGGCACCGGGGGCATCCCCCCTCGGCGGACGACGACCAGCGTCACCTCCTCGGGCAGCCGCTCGGCGCGGTGCCAGGTGTCGAGCGAGGCGGCCACATCCTCGCCGACCACCAGGAACAGCTCGGCCTCGGGGTACCGGAGGCGCAGCTCGGCGACGGTATCAGCGGTGAAGGAAGGTCCTCCCCGCTCGATCTCGAGGCTGCTGGCCTCGATCCCGGCGACGTCTTCGACGGCAGCGGCCACCACGGCCAGGCGGTCCCGGGCCGGGGTGACGGCCCGCTCCCCCACCTTCTGCCACGGCTGGTTGGCCACCACCAGCAGCATCCGGTCGAGGCGCAGGCGGAAGCGGGCCTCGACGGCGGCCACCAGGTGCCCGATGTGGATGGGGTCGAAGGTCCCACCGAGGATGCCGATGCGGCTGGGCACGCCAGGAGCAGAGGGCGCAGATGGCACGGGCCGAGCCTACGGCCCGGTGGGTTTACGCTGTGGCCATGACCGGCCAGCCGTGGAGCCCGCAGAGCTGGCGGCGCCGCCGCGCCGCCCAGCAGCCGCCATGGCCCGACGAGGCCGAGCTCGAGCGTGTCCTGAAGACGCTGGGCGCCCTGCCTCCCCTGGTGTTCGCCGGGGAGGCCCGTCGCCTGACAACCCAGCTGGCCGAGGTGGCGGCGGGGCGGGCCTTCTTGCTGCAGGCCGGCGACTGCTCGGAGTCGTTCGCCGAGTTCACCGCCGACAACATCCGAGACAAGCTGAAGGTCATCTTGCAGATGGCGGTGATCCTCACCTACGCGGCCGGGGTGCCGGTGGTGAAGGTGGGCCGCATCGCCGGTCAGTACGCCAAGCCGCGCTCGACGCCCACCGAGCGGGTGGGGGACGTCGAGTTGCCGGTGTTTCGCGGCCACATGGTCAACGACGACGCCCCCGACGCCGAGGCGCGGCGCCCCGACCCCGAGCGGCTGGTCGCCGCCTACCAGCAGGCGGCGGCCACCTTGAACCTCATCCGGGCCTTCACCATGGGCGGCTTCGCCGACCTGTCCCAGGTCCACGCCTGGAACCAGCAGTTCGTCGCCGCCTCGGAGGAGGGCCGGCGCTACGAGCAGATCGCCGGGGAGATCGACCGGGCCTTGCGCTTCATGGCCGCCTGCGGCATCGATCTCGCCGCCGAGGCGACCTTGCACCAGGTGCCGTTCTTCACCTCCCACGAGGCGCTGATCCTCGGCTACGAGGAGGCCCTGACCCGCCAGGACTCGCTGACCGGCGACTGGTACGACTGCTCCGCGCACATGCTGTGGGTCGGGGAGCGCACCCGCCAGCCCGCCGGCGCTCACGTCGAGTTCCTGTCGGGGATCGGCAACCCGGTGGGGATGAAGGTCGGCCCGGGCATCGATCCCGACGAGCTGCTCCAGCTGTGCGACCGGCTCGACCCCGAGCGCGTGCCGGGCCGCCTGACGCTGATCAGCCGGATGGGCGCGGACCGCATCGGCGAGGCTCTGCCCCCACTGCTCGAAGCGGTGCGGCGTTCGGGACACCCGGTGCTGTGGGCCTGTGACCCCATGCACGCCAACACCTTCACCAGCAAAGGCCGCAAGACCCGGCGCTTCGACGACATCCTGGCCGAGCTGCGGGGCTTCTTCGACGCTCACCGAGCGGTGGGGACCTGGCCCGGCGGCGTCCACGTGGAGCTGACCGGCGACGACGTCACCGAGTGTCTGGGCGGCTTCGGCGACATCCTCGAGGACCAGCTGCACCTGCGCTACACCACCACCTGCGATCCCCGCCTCAACGCCCGGCAGTCGATCGACCTGGCCTTCCGGGTGGCCGAGCTGCTCCGCCACTGAGCCGGCCGGCCGGCCGCCCAGAAGCGGGCTGTCCGCCCGGAGAGCCGGCGGCCCGCCCGGGATCCGGAGGCCACCGTTCGTCTCGGAGAGCGGTCGTCCCCTCTCTGTTCGCAGCCTTGACTACAGCCGACGCCGGTTCGCGCCGACACGACTGTTGTCACAGGCTGCAGCACCGCCCAGAATGGGCCGCGGCCCGAGTCGAGCCGAGGACGAGCTGGGGGTGGGCACATCCAATGGCGAAGAGGTACCCGACGGCGATGAGGAACAAACCCAAGGCTTCGCGCTCCGGTCCGCCACGCCTGGTGCTGCCAGTGCTGCCGGTGCTGCTCGGGGCGCTGGTGCTGGGCGTGGTGGGGGCCGCGGCGGGCCTCGGCGCTCGAAGCGGCCTCGGAGGTGTCGCCTTGACGGCGTCGACCACCCCCACGTCGTCGACCGGTGCCACCACATCGAGCACCGCCTCGACCACGACGACCACGTCTCTGACCACGACCTCTTCGACCGGCACCACCGACACCGCTTCGACCGCCGCGGCCAACACCCCGGGCTACTGGCTGGTGGCCTCCGACGGCGGCATCTTCTCCTTCGGCGTCCCGTTCTACGGGTCGATGGGCGGCAAGCCCCTCAACAAGCCCATCGTCGGCATGGCCGCCACCCCCGACGGCCACGGCTACTGGGAGGTGGCCGCCGACGGCGGCATCTTCTCCTTCGGCGACGCTGCCTTCCACGGCTCCATGGGCGGCAAGCCCCTCAACGAGCCGGTGGTGGGCATGGCCGCCGACCCCAACACCGGCGGCTACTGGGAGGTGGCCGCCGACGGCGGCATCTTCTCCTTCGGCGCCCCGTACTTCGGGGCGATG
>JAJZNB010000032.1 GCA_021848085.1 Actinomycetes bacterium | reverse complement strand
GTCAAACCTTCACGGTCAACGCTTACGCGCACGACGCCGCCGGGTACGTGGTACCGGCGCGCTTTGCCTGGTCGGTCAGCGGCGGCAGCGTTGCGCCGCAAGCCGGAAACATCACTCGGGGTACGGGGATGGTGACCCCCGCCGCCGGCAGCGGCGTGACGGTGACGGTTACGGTACTGGGCGACGGAGCGACGGCGCACCTGACCATCCCTGTGCAGCAGCCGGCTAGGCTTTCAGTGTCCGCGGTACCGCCGCTGGTCCTGAGTCGTGCGCAACTGCCCCTGCAGGTCCGCGTCCTTACCGCGGGCGGTCACCTGGTCAGGGGTGCTTCCCCGACCGTTACCGCGCTGGCCACCCCGGCCTGGCGGCTCCGGCCGGCCGGCGCGGCCCGCGTGACCCGCGACCCCTGATCCCGGCGGCAGGCCGCCGGGCCTCACAGCTGGTCGAGCAGGTGCCTGCGCTTGTCAGCGAGCTCCTCGTCGGTCACCAGCCCCCGACGGTGCAGCTCGTGGAGCTCCTCCAGCCGCTCCGCCACCGACCGCGGGCGAACCGGTCCGGCCACACCTCCCGGTGGGGTCGGCGTCGCCCCCCAGGCCCGCTCAGGGGGCCAGCTCGGCTGGTGCCACGCCGCCACCTGCGCTTCGATCAGGCGCTGCACCTCGAGGGGACGGCGCAGCTGCCCGAGCGCCACCACCCCGGCGTCGCCGCTGGTCTCCACCACCACCGTCCCGGCCCCCACCAGCCGCTGCAGGAGGCCCTGGCGGACCGACACCTCGTTGACCCGGTCGAGCCGGACGTCGAGGCCCCGGCGCGACAGCACCCCCGAACGGTGCACGATGCGACTGGTGGTCACCACCACCGCAGTGGTCCTCCAGCGGACCAGACGCCCGACCAGCCGCAGCACCAGCAAGCCCAGCACCGTCAGCGGCGCCACCAGCACCCAGACCGGAGCCGACGGCACCTCGACCACCAAGGCCACCGTGGCCGCCACCACCAGCACCGCCCAGCCCAGCGGACGGCCCAGGAACAGCCAGTGGGGCCGCAGCTCCGCCACCACCTCTTCCCCCTCGGTCAGCAGGCGCTTGGGGACCGACATGCGCGCTCAGCGTACCGGCGGGGGGCGCCGGCCCGGCGGAAGCCGTCGGGCCGACACCGGGTCAGCCCAGCTTGCCGGCGATGGACCCGGCGCTGCGCAGCACGCTCCCGTCGGCTCCGGTGGCGTCGTAGTGGGCGGAGGGCCGCCGCCGCGCCTCGTCGACCAGCGCGCCGAGCAGCTCGTCGAACGCCACCGGCGGGTCGACCCACAGGTAGCGGGCCAGCGACCCGGGGATGGTGTTGATCTCGTTGACGAACAGCTCGCCGTCCGAGGAGGCCAGGAAGTCGACGCGGGCCACGCCCCGCAGGCCGCACAGCTGCGCCACCCGCCCGGCCGCGGCCCGCACCTGCTCGGCGGCCGGGGGGGCCAGCTCGGCCGGCAGCTCACGCGGCGCCGAGGCCATGCCTTCCCCGCCGACGTACTTGTCGGCGTAGCCGAGGATCTCGGAGCCGGCGCCGCTGCGCAGGGGCCGCTCGATGGCCGACAGGCTCAGCTCCGGCCACGACCGCACCGCGATGTTGAGGTCGTGCAGGTCGGCCCGGAACGGCTCCACCACCGCTCCCCGCCGCAGGTGGGGGTTGGTGCGCAGCCGGGCCACCGCCGTGGGCAGGTCGGCGACCACGTCGACGCCGATCGAGGACCCCCCGAAGCGGGGCTTCACGATGTAGGGCCCGTCGAACCCGACGTCGTCGCCCGGCCCGGTCAGCAGCCGGCGGGGCAAGGTGGGCAGCCCAGCCGACGCCATCAAGGCACCGAAGGCCAGCTTGTCCATGCCCAGCGCGGCGCCGGCGGCCGTCGGGCCGGTGTAGCGGACGCCGGCCAGGTCGAAGGCGCCCTGCAGCGAGCCGTCCTCCCCGGGGCCGCCGTGACAGCACAGCACCGCCACGTCGACCGGCAGCGGCCGGGGACGGCCCAGGCGGCCGGCGGCCGAGGCGAACCCCCCGTCGGGCCCGACGCTGAAGGTGAGCTCGTCGGCGCCGCGCGGCACCCCTTCGAGGAACGACTCTGCCTCGGCGTCGGCACCCACCCGATGCCACGACCCCGTCTTCGCCCAGTACAGCCCGATCACCGACCGTCCCGACGACGCCAGCTGCCGGGCGGCCTGCAACCCGGTCAGGACGCTGACGTCGTGCTCGGGGGACGGACCGCCGAACACGACGGCGATGGGTTCAGAGGACGACGGCACCTGGGCTCCTCGGCTCGGGGACGGAGATCAAGGGTAGTGGTCGGGGAGATCGTTCTCGTAGAGGACGGCGTCGCCGGCACCCAGGGTGCGGCGCACCCACGCCACCGCCTGCTGGCGGTCGGCCATGACGTGCACCTCGGCGCTGGGGCCGCCGCCGGCGGCAGCGGCAGCCGCCCCGGCCAGCAACGCCCGCCGGTTGGTCCGGCCCACGATCAGCAGATGGTCGGCGACCCGGGCGGCCTCCTCGGCGAAGGCGGCGTTCGCCTCGACCTGCAACGGCCCGAGCTCCACCATGCCGGGGGTGACGACCACCAGCGTGTTGCTTGCCGAGCGCAGGCCGGCCAGGCGGGCCAGCGCGGCCCGGGTGCCTGCCGGGTTGGCGTTGTAGGTGTCGTCGAGGACGGTGGCGCCGCCGGGGCCGGTCAGCGGCTCCAGCCGGTGGGCCACCGACGGCAGCGAAGCCAGCCGGCGGGCGATCTCGGCCGGGTCGACGCCGAGCTGCACCGCCACCGCCACCGCACAGGCCACGTTGCCCGGCTGGGCGTGGCCGGCGACCTTCTCGGCCACCACGGCACCCGACAGCCGCACCGTCAGACCCTGACCATCGGGGATGGCGCTGACATCGGCCGCGCTGTCGCGGGCCGAGCAGCGCACCACACGCTTGCCCTCGGTCTCGAGGCGGTCGGCCACGGCGGCCAGGCGGGCATCGTCGACGGCCAGCACGGCCACCGAGGCGGTCCCGAAGATCTCCGACTTGGCCTCCACGATGCGGTCCTCGGAGCCAAAGCGCTCCAGGTGCACCGGGCCGATGGCGGTGATCACCGACACCGTCGGCCGGACCCACCGGCACAGGTCGGCGATCTCGCCGGGGCCGTAGGTGCCCATCTCGGCCACGAACACCTCGGTGCCGTCGGTCAGGTGCTCGTTGACGGCCCGGGCCAGCCCGGCACGGTTGTTGAAGCTGGCCGGGCTGGCCACCAGCGACCGGCTGGCACCGGCCAGGTGGGCCACGTAGCCCTTGGTGCTGGTCTTGCCGTAGGAGCCGGTGATGGCGACCACCGTCGGAGCGACCCGGCGCAGGCGGTGGGCGGCCCGCTGCACGAACACGTCACCGAGACGCCGCTCGAGCGGTGCGGTGAGCCCGCAGGCCGCGTCCACCAGGAGCGGCACGGCCAGCGCCACCCCGGCCGCCATGGGGGCGCCGATCCCGCCGGCGACCCCGCCGGCCATCACCGCCAGCACCAGCACCGCCCAGACGGCGGCCAGCGTCCGCAGCCGGCGGGTCCAGGCCAGCCGGGCGGTGCGGCCCCGCAGTCGCAAGCCGGGTGGCCCCAGCGCCACGGCAGCCGCCGGCACCAGCGCCGCCGGCGGCCACCACACCGACGCCACCAGTCCGCCGACCGCTGCCGCCACCACCACGGCGGCCAGGGAGCTGGCCCGCCACCAGCGCCAGGCGAAGCGCGTCGCCGATCCGGGCAGGTAGTGCTCGCGCTGGGCGACCCGGAGCCAGCGCAGCCCGGCCGCGCCGGCACCGGCCAGGCAACCGGCCACCGCCGCCGCCAGGCCGGCCACGTGGGCGGCGCTCAGCAGCACCGTTGAACCTCCCGCATCCGCACGCTGCCCGAGGGTAGCGGCCGCCGGAGGCCATGCTCGGAACCCACGGGGCCATCCCACGCGTGGCCGGGCTGACGCCGGGTGGCGGCCCAGCGCGGCCCGGCACGCGTCGCTCCGGCGCTGCGCGCCGTGCCGGCCGGGCGGTCAGGCGTCGAGGAGACGGTCGACCGCCTGGCGCAGGGTGTCGGCGGCGGTCAGCGGGATGAGGTGACCGGCCCCAGGGCACACCGTCAGCCGGGCCGTCGGCACCGCCGACACCACCGCCTGGGCCACGGCCAGCGGCGCGGCACGGTCGTCGTCGCCCCACACCAGCTCCACCGGGCAGCGCAGCGCCGCCAGCCACTGGTCGTAGCGCTCGCCGACCAGGCGCACCAGCACCTGGCGCATCATGCCCTGGGCCATGCGGTAGTCCTCCGAGCCGTGCCGCTGCCGAGCCCGCTCCATGGTGGCCTCACCCACCAGCCCCATCCGGTGCAGCGACCGGACCAGCCGGAAGGCCGGGGCGGGGCGTGCGGCCGGACCCGGCCGGGGCGCCACCGGCGCCCCGCTGAGCACCAGGCCCCGCACCAGATCGGGGCGGCTGGCTGCCAGCACCAGACCGATCCGGCCGCCCAGCGAGTGCCCGACCACCACCACCGGCGGGGCCAGCGCCGGGTCGGCCTCCACCACCGAGGCCACCAGGGCGGCGTAGTCGGCCGACCCCCACGCCTCGGCGGGAGCCGGGGTGGCGCCGAAGCCGGGCAGGTCGACGGCCACGGCCGGGGCCGGACCCGACGTCGCCGAGGCGCCCACGACACCGTCGAAGTCGCGGTGGCTGCGCCGCCAGCCGTGCAGGGCCAGGACCCTGGCCGGGGTGTCTCCCCACACCTCGCCGAACAGGGCGCCTCCGGCCAACGCACGCAGCATCGGCGGCAGGCTAGCGTCGGCTCGGGTCGAGACGGGGCGGGACTCCACCCCCGCCGATGCAGCCCGGCAGTACGGTCAGGGCATGGACGACTCGGCCAGGCGTCACATGGACGACTCGGCCAGGCGTCACATGGACGACTCGGCCAGGCGTCGGCTGCTCGGAGGCCTCTCCGAGGCGCAGACGGCGGCCGTGGTGGCCCCCGAGCGGGCGCTGTGCATCGTGGCCGGCGCCGGCTCCGGCAAGACCCGGGTGCTGACGCGGCGGCTGGCGCGCCGCGTGCTCGAGGGTGACGCCACCGCCGAGCACGCGCTGGTGGTGACCTTCACCCGCAAGGCGGCCGGCGAGCTGCGCCAACGGCTGTGGCAGCTCGGCGTGCCGTCGGGCTGCCGGGTCGGCACCATCCACGCCGCCGCCTATGGTGAGCTACGGCGGGTCTGGGCCGACCGCGGGCAGCGCCCCCCGGCGGTGGTGGGTGACAGCCGGCGGCTGCTGGCCGAGGTCCCCGGCGCCCCCGGCGATCCGCGGGTGCTGGGCGCCGTCGCCGCCGAGCTGGCCTGGGCCCGGGCCATGCAGCTCGACCCGGCGGTCGATCCCTCGGCCTGGCGGGCGGCGGGGCGCCAGCTCCCCGTCCCCGCCGCGCAGCTGGCCTCGTTGGCGGCGGGCTATCAGGCGGTGAAGCGCCGGCGGCAGGTGATCGACCTTGACGACCTCCTCGAGGAGGCGGCCGCCGCCGTGGAGGCGGACCCGGCGCTGGCCGCCGCGGTGCGCTGGCGGGTCCGTCACCTGTTCGTCGACGAGTTCCAGGATGTCAACCGGGCCCAGTGGCGGCTGCTGCGGGCCTGGCTGGGTCCCCAGCCCGACCTGTGCGTGGTCGGTGATCCCCGCCAGGCCATCTACGGGTGGAACGGCGCCGACCCGAGCCTGCTGGGCCGGCTGCCGACGCTGGTGCCCGGTCTGCGGGTGCTGCAGCTGCACCACAACTTCCGCTCCACGCCGCAGGTGCTGGCCGCCGCCGAAGCGGCCCTGGGCGACGACGACGGGCCGTCTCCCGGCACCACCGGGCGGCTGCTGCCCCCGGTACCGACCCGGGCCGACGGGCCGTCCCCGCAGCTCCGGGGCTTCCCCGACGACCGGGCCGAAGCCGAGGCGGTGGCCCGTTGGCTGCGGCGGGCCCACCGGCCGGGTCGGCGGTGGCGCCAGCTGGCCGTGCTGGCCCGCACCAACGCCAGGCTGACGCCGGTAGCCCAGGCTCTCGACGAGGTCGGCATCCCCTACCGGGTCGGCGGGCACCGACCCGGAGCCGAAGCCGCCGCGCTCGACGCCGCGCTGCGCCAGCTGGCGGCCACGGCCCCCCTGCGGCCGCTGCGGGCGGCGCTGGCCGACCTTCCCGCGCCCACGGTGGAGCTCCTGCGCTCGCCGCTGGCCCGGCTGGCCGACGAGCTGGCCGAAGAGGAACCCGATCCGACCATCGGCTCCTTTCTCTCCTGGTTCACCGCGACCGTCGGGGAGACGGATGCAGCCGAAGGTGAGCATCTAGCCGATGCGGTGACGCTGGCCACCTTCCACCGGGCCAAGGGGCTCGAGTGGGAAGCGGTGGCGCTGGTCGGCCTCGAAGGCGACCTGGTCCCCATGCCCCGGCCCACCGCCGAAGGTCGGGCCGAGGAGCGCCGCCTGCTCTACGTGGCCTGCACTCGCGCCGGCGAGGAGCTGTGGTGCTCGTGGGCCCGCAGCCGCCGCCACGGCGACCGGGTGCTGCCGGTCGAGCCGTCGCCGCTGCTCGCCCGGCTGCGGGCCGCCGCCGCCGTGGCGCCGGCCACCGCTCCGACCGAGGCGGCCGATCACCTGGCCGAGCTGCGCCGCAGGCTGGCCGCCGCCGGCTGAGCTCCTCCAGCCACCGCCGTCGGTCCCTCACAGATCGAGGTCGACCACCACCGGCGCATGATCGCTGGGCGCCTTGCCCTTGCGGGCCTCACGGTCCACATAGGCGTCGCGCACCGCGTCGGCGACCGTCGCGTTGGCATACACCAGGTCGATGCGCATGCCCTGGTTCTTGTGGAACATGCCGGCCCGATAGTCCCAGTAGGTATAGGGCGTGTCGTACTTCAGCGCCCGGGGCACCACGTCACGCAGCCCCAGGGTCCGCAGCTCGGCCAGCGCCTGCCGCTCGGGTCCGGTGACATGGGTGGCGCCGGCGAACACCGACGGATCCCACACGTCGGCATCGGTGGGAGCGATGTTGAAGTCCCCCATGGCCACGAACGGACCGGCCGCCACCTCGGCGGCCAGCGCGACGCGCAGCGCGGCCAGCCACTGCAGCTTGTACCGGTAGTGCGGGCTGTCGACAGCACGGCCGTTGGGGACATACAGCGACCACACCCGCAGCGGCCCGCACATCGCTCCCACCGCCCTGGGCTCCACCACCGGTGCCGGAGCCACCGCCAGCAGGGCTCCCCCCGCCTCCTCCCCGGCCGGCGCGTAGGCCGGCTGACCGTCGAAGCCCAGGGCCACCTCGCCCAGGCCCACCTTGGACAAGATGGCGACACCGTTCCAGCGCCCGTCGCCGTGCGCCACCACCTCGTAGCCCAGCGAACGTGCCCCGGCTGCGGGAAAGGCCTCGGCCGCGCACTTGGTCTCCTGCAGACAGACCACGTCGGGCTCCACCTGCTGGAGCCAGCCCTGCAGCCTGGGCAGGCGGGCCGCCACCGAATTGACGTTCCAGGTGGCGATCCGCACGGCTCAGGCGTCCACCAGCACGAACAGCAGCTTCGCCTCACAGGCCAGCTGCCCGCCCACCGTGGCCCGCCCCATCCCCGTGCCCGCCCGGCCCGACAGCCGGGTGAGCTCCACCTGCAGGTCGAGGGTCTCGCCCGGCACCACCTGCCGTCGGAACCGAGCCCGCTCGATACCTCCGAACAGCGGCAGCCGGCCGACGAAGCGCTCGTCGGCCAGAACCGCCACCCCGCCCAGCTGGGCCAGCGACTCGACCATCAGCACCCCCGGCAAGGTGGGCCGACCCGGGAAGTGCCCGGCAAAGAAGGACTCGTCGCCGGTCAGATGCCAGCGGCCGCTGGCCCGCCTGCCAGGCTCGAGCGCCACCACCTCGTCGACCAACAAGAACGGTGGGCGATGAGGCAGCACGTCGGCAGGTTGCAGCACGCTGCCCGAGGATAGCGGCGCCCCGTCGGAGAGGGCCGACGAACCGCCGCTGGCGCGGCCGGGACCGTGCCGACGCCGGTCAGCGGCCGGGAGCGTGGGCCGGTGGGCCGTCCGCGCGGTGGCGTTCGGCGGCCGGGAGCGCCAGCTCCACCCCTCGCCGCGGCGGGTCGAGGGCGACCACCTCGAACCGCCTCCGCTGATCCCGCTCCAGCACCTGGCGGGCCTTCTGGGGAGGAGGGTCGCCCAGGCCTCGTAACGGCACGTAGCAGCGTGTGCCGTTGACATCCACCATGGCACCGTGTGAGACGAAGGCCGCCACCGTGCCCTCGACCAGGCTGCCAAGGGGATGCTCGGTGATGAAGGTCAAGAAGGTGAGCGGGTCGTTGACGGGCTCGGCCGACCCGCCCCCGCGGCGGCGCCGGCGCCCACCGGCACGGGCAGGCGCGGCTTCACCGCCGTCGGCGCCAACCGACCCCCCGGGGCCGGCCCCGGCCCTCGGCGCCTTCTCCTTCCCCGTTGCCGCCTTGGCCGGCCTGGCCGTGTTGGCGGGCTTGGCCGCCTTGGTGGGCTTGGCCGCCTTGGCGGGCTTGGCCGCCTCGGGGCTCGCAGCAGCACCGGCGGTGGCACCCGTTGCGCCCGCTTCGACACCCTCGGCTCGAACGGTCCCGGGAACGGTCCCGGGGACCTTGGCCACTCGGCGCGTCCCGGTCGGCTCCCCCGCTCCACCGGCCGCCTTCGGCGCCTTGGCCGCCCCAACCCGCCTGGCCCTCTTCGCCGGGCTGGCCGCCTCGACCGCCCCCTCGGCCTCGCCCTCCTCGGGCGTGGCTGGTTCGACCATCCTGGTGGCTTTGGCCGCCCTGGTCCTCTTGGCCGCCTTCGCCGGCTTGGCCGGGGTGGCGGCCGCAGCCTCAGCCACAGCCTCAGCTGCGCCGTGCTCCGGCTCCGGGGCCGGCGCACCCTTCACGGCCTGGGCCGGCACACCCTTCACAACCTTGGCCGTCTGCGCAGCCCTGCCTCGAGCGCGACCGGCGGGAGCTTCGACCGGGTCGGCGGCGGCGGGAGCCCCAGTCTTCTTGGCCGGCTTGACCGGCCTGGCCGGAGTGGCGGCCGCTGCCTCAGCCGCGCCGTGCTCGGGTTCGCCGGCCGCGGCTTGGGCCGACACCTCCCTCCTCGCGCCCCGCCGCCTCCCCGGCGCCACACCCTCGGCGGCCGGCTCGCCGGCCGCGGCTTGGGCCGCCACCTCCCTCCCCGCGCCCCGCCGCCTCCCCGGCGCCACACCCTCGCCGCCCTCGGCGGCCGGCTCGCCGGCCGCGGCTTGGGCCGACACCTCGCTCTTCGCGCCCCGCCGCCTCCCCGGCGCCACACCCTCGGCGGCCGGCTCGCCGGCCGCCGGTCCGGCCGCCTTCCGGCGCGCCCGCGGCGCCGTGATCGACTTGATCGCCCCCAGAGCCTTGGCGGCCCGCCGGCGACGTGGCGCCGGCACCTCGACCTCCGCTCCCTCCGGACCTTCCTGCGCCGCCGGGACCTCTCGCTCCTGTGGGACGGGCCGTGCCGAGGGGGCGGCGGCCTGTGGCTCCGCCGCTCGACGCTCCACCTCCCGAGGCTGCACCGATTCCACTGACTCGGCCGCCGCCGCCTCTGCCTCGGCCACCGCCGAGGCCACCGCCTGGACCGCCTCAGCGGTGTGCGCGCCAGGCCGTCGGCGCCGGCGATCCCCCACCTGCGGCCGAGTTGAAGACGGCTCCCACGCCTCGGGCTCAGCCGGAACCGCCGCCCGCCGACTCCGCCGGGCCGCTCCGGTGGCGGCCCGGCTCTTGGGACCGCGGACCGGGGACCGGGGCGTGAAGATCCAGCCGACCCCGGGGATCGGCTTCCCCCCGATCAGGCGGCCCTCGTCGAACAGCCACGGATGCTCGCCGTGGAACTCCTGGAAGGAGTCGTTGGACAGCACCTGCGCACCGACCCGCTCGGCCACCCGCAGCAGGAAGGCGTCACCCCTGCCGATGGCCCCCGCCGGCGGCGACACCAGCTCGCCGTGGGCCACCGCCTCGTCGTACTCGTCCCGCTCCGCCGGGTCGATGCGGTGACCGAAGGTGGCGTCCACCACCACGATCACCTCCAGGTCGGGGAACTCGTCCTGGAACTGGCGGACGGCTTCGTCGAGCTGGGCCAGACTCGGCAGCGAGCGACCCTCGGTGGCGATGTTGGAGCCGTCCACCACGGCATAGGAGATCGTCATGGCTGCCAACAGTCAACCATCCCCCGCTCCTGTGGCGGATGATCCGCCGCCGCCGGCGCCGGCCAGCCCCGGCGGGCACCCGCCGGGGCGGTTCGTCCGGCCTGGCGGCGACGGCTCCCGCTGCCCGTAGGATGCCGACGATGGAGCCAGCTCAGCCCGCCGACCTGGCCGACACGTCCCCGGCCCGCCCCGCCGGCGAGGACCGGCCCAACCCGGCGGTGCGCGCCGTCCTGTTCGACTTCGGCGGGGTCATCATCGACAGCCCCTTCGAGGCCTTCACCCGCTACGAGCAGCGCCACGGCCTCCCCGACGGCTTCATCCGGTCGCTCAACGCCCGCAACCCCCACGACAACGCCTGGGCCCGTCTGGAGCGCAACGAGATCGACTTCGACGGCTTCTGCACCGCCTTCGCCGCCGAGGCCGAAGCCGCCGGCGGCCATGTCGACGCTCGCGAGCTGTTCGTCGCCATGAACGGGACCTTCAAGCCGGGCATGGTGGACGCCGTCCGAGCCTGCCGGCGCCACTTCCGCACCGGGCTGCTCACCAACAACTTCGTCACCCCCCTGTCGGGCTCCACCCATGCCGACGTCGTCCACCTGTTCGACGTGGTGGTGGAGTCGGCCGTGGTCGGCATCCGCAAGCCGCAACCCGACTTCTACCTGTTGGCCTGCGACCGGCTCGGCATCGAGCCCCACCAGGCGGTGTTCCTCGACGATCTCGGGGTCAACCTGAAACCGGCCCGGGCGCTCGGCATGACCACCATCAAGGTGACCGATCCGCCGGGCGCCCTCGCCGAGCTGCAGGAGGTGCTGGGCATCACGCTGGGCTAGGCCGTCCCCGAGGCAGGCCCACCCCCCGGGGCCACGATGGTCGGACCCGGTGGGGCAAGCCCAGAGCCCGTCGGGGTCGGCTGGCTCAGGCGAAGGTGCGCTGCAGCAGGTCCTGCTGCTCGAGCTGGTGCAGCGCCGCGCTGCCGGTGGCCGGGCTGGCCGACTCGGCCCGGCTGACATGGGTGAGCTGGTAGCGGTCGCGCAGCACCTGGTGCAGCCGCCCGTGGGCGAACGACCACGCCCCCATGTTCTCGGGCTCGTCCTGCAGCCACAGCACCTGGTCGGCCGCCGGGTAGCGCCGCAGCAGCTCGCCCAGGCCACGCTCGGGCCAGGGGTAGAGCTGCTCCACCCGCACCACCGCCACCGTCGCCGGATCGATGCCGGCGCCGGAGACCGTCCCCTCGATCAGCTGGTCGCGACGATGCATGGCGTCGAAGGCGACCTTGCCCGAGCACAGCACCACCCGTCGGACGGCGGCGGGGTCCACGCCACGCTTGGCCGCGTTGCCGTCGGCGCCGCCGGTGGTGGCCGGGTCGTCCACGATCGGGTCGAAGTGCCCCGACGCCAATGCGTCGATCGGCGAGCGCGACGGCCGGCCCCGCAGCAGCGACTTGGGGGTGAAGACCACCAGCGGCCGGCGGGTGGCGCCGCGCACCTGGGAGCGCAGCAGGTGGAAGTACTGGGCGGCGGTGGTCGGCTGCGCCACGCGCATGTTGTTGCGGGCGCACAACGTCAGGAACCGCTCGATGCGGGCCGACGAGTGCTCGGGACCCTGCCCCTCGTATCCGTGCGGCAGCAGCAGGGTGAGGCGCGACGGCTGGCCCCACTTGTCCTCGGCAGCCACCAGGAAGTTGTCGATGATGATCTGGGCGCCGTTGGAGAAGTCCCCGAACTGCGCCTCCCACGCCACCAGCGCGTCGGGGGCCTCCACCGAGTAGCCGTATTCGAAGCCCACCGCCGCGTACTCCGACAACAGCGAGTCGTAGACGCCGAACGTCCCCAGCCCCTCCCCGTTCAGATGGGCGAGGGGGATCCACTCGGCGCCGGTGTCGTAGTCGACGAGCACGGCGTGGCGCTGGCTGAAGGTGCCCCGGCGGGTGTCCTGGCCGGCCAGGCGGACGTCGGTGCCCTCGAGCACCAGCGAACCGAGGGCCAGCGCCTCGCCCAGCGCCCAGTCCACCTCTCCCCCGGCCACCATGGTGGCCCGCTGGTCGAACTGGCGCACCAGCTTGGGATGGATGGTGAAGCCCTCGGGGACGGCGGTGGTGGCCTCGATCAGCCGCAGCAGCGTGTCGCGGC
>JAJZNB010000254.1 GCA_021848085.1 Actinomycetes bacterium | reverse complement strand
GGTGCCGGCCACCGCCGCCCGGCTCGCCACGTAGTGCACGTCGACCGCCGGGTCGGCCGCCCGCACGGCGTCGGCCACCAGCCGGCCGGTCACGCCCGGCACCGGCGTCTCCCCCGCCGGATAGACGTCGGTCACCACCACCACGTCAGCGCCGGCCAGGGCCGGCCCGAAGTCCGCCCCCACGGCGGCGGTGCGGCTGTAGCGGTGCGGCTGGAAGACGGCCACGATCCGACCCCAGCCGCCGCCGCGGGCAGCGGCCACGGTGGCGGCCACCTCGGCGGGCAGGTGGGCGTAGTCGTCGACGAAGCGCACCCCGCCAGCCTCGCCGCGGAACTCGAAGCGCCGGGCCACCCCGGCGAAGCGGGCCAGGGCCCGCTGCGCCGCCTCCCAGCTGGCCCCGGCCGCCACCGCGGCCACCGCCGCCACCGCCGCGTTGCGGGCGTTGTGGGCGCCGGGGACCGGCAAGGTGAAGCGGCCGACCTCGCCCTCGCCGCGGCGCAGGGCGAAGCGCACCCCGTCACGGCCGGCCTGCAGGTCGACGATGCGGGTGGTGGCCTCCTCCCCCGCGCCGACCAGCTCGGCGCCGACGGTGCGACCCAAGGCGGCCGCTTCGGCATCGTCGGCGCCGACCACCACCGTGGCAGCCTCCCGGCAGAAGCGGGCGAAGGCCCGGCGCAAGGTGTCGAAGTCGCCGTAGTGGTCGAGGTGGTCGGCCTCGACGTTGGTCACCACGGCGATGTCGGGAGCCAGGCGCAAGAAGGTGCCGTCGCTCTCGTCGGCCTCCACCACCAGCCACCGTCCGGTGTCCCACACGGCGTTGGTGCCGATCTCGTTGACGTCCCCGCCGATCACGAACGACGGGTGCAGCCCGGCCTCCACCAGGATCAGGGCGGTCATGGAGGTGGTGGTGGTCTTGCCGTGGGTGCCGGCCACGGCCAGGCACCGCCGCAACGAGGCCACGGCGGCCAGCAGGTCGGCGCGCGACACCACGGCAGCCCCGGCCTGACGGGCCGCCACCAGCTCGGGGTTGTCGGCCGGAACGGCGCTCGAAGCGGCCACCAGGTCGGCTCCCGCCACCTGGGCGGGCCGGTGGCCGACGAACACCTCCACGCCGGCGGCCTGCAGCCGGTCGAGCGCCGGCGAGCCCTTCAGGTCGCTGCCGCTGACGTGGTGGCCCATGGCCGCCAGCACCAGCCCGTAGGCGCTCATGCCGGCACCGCCGACGCCGACCAGGTGGATGCGCCGGGGTCGCGACAGGTCGGGGCCGTCGGCCGTGGCGCCGGGCAGGCTCACGGCGCGCTCCGGGCCAGGCCGACGCCAGCCGGGCGGGGTCGGGCGTGGGCCTGAGCCACCACGGCGACGGCGTGAGCGGCGTCGGGACGGGCCAGGCGGCGGGCCGCGGCGGCCATGTCCCGGCGGCTGCCGGGCTCGCCCAGCAGCGGGTCGAGGGCAGCGGCCAGGGCGCCACCGTCGCAGCGGGCGTCGGGGAGCACGACGGCCGCCCCGGCCTGGGCCAGCACGGCGGCGTTGGCGCTCTGGTGGTCCCCGGGGGCGCCGGGCAGCGGCACCAGCACCGCCGGCAGCCCGGCCACGCCGAGCTCGGCCACGGTCATGGCTCCGGCCCGGCACACGGCCACGTCGGCTGCCTGGTACAGCAGAGCCATGCGGTCTTCGTAGGGCGCCTGCAGGTAGCGCAGCGCACCGGTGTCGAGCCCGGCGGCCTGCTCGGCCGCCCAGGCGGCGTCGCGACGGCCCACCACGTGGTAGAGGGCGAGGCCGCTGCGTGTGGCCCAGCGCCGGGCCAGGTCGAGCACGGCCTCGTTGATGCGCCGGGCGCCGAGCGACCCGCCGAAGGCGGCCACCACCAGCCCGTCCTCGGGCAGCCCGAGCTGGCGTCGGGCGGCGGCCCGATCGGGGTGGGTGGCGGCGGCCACCACCTCGTCGCGCACCGGGGCGCCGGTCACCACCGCCCGGGGCAGCGGCGTCCCCGGGTAGGCGACGGCGCTGGCCCGGGCGAAGCGGCCCAGCAGCTGGTTGGCGGCGCCGGGGACGGCGTCGACGTTGACCAGCACCAGGGGCACGCCCAGCACCACGGCGGCGGCGGCGGCCGGCAGGCTGGCGTAGCCGCCGACGCTGACCACCACCGCCGGGCGACGCCGGGCCACCAGGGCCAGGGCCCGCATCCCGGCCCAGGCCAGCGCACCGGCGGCGGCGCTGTCGGCGACCAGCACCTTGGGATCGAGCCGGCGGGTGATGCCCCGCCCCGGCAGCAGCGTGAAGGGCAGGTCACCGCCGGCCAGCAGGGTCGCTTCGAGCCCGCGGCGTGAGCCGACCAGCTCCACGGTGCCGGGCCCCCGGTCGGCTTCGAGAGCGCGGGCGACGGCCATGGCCGGCAGCAGGTGCCCGGCGGTGCCGCCACCGGCCACCAGGGCGTAGCGGCGGGGGCTCACGTCGCCGCCCGGCGGGCGGCCAGGCGGCGACGGGGCCGGACGCGGGGCGCGGCCGGATCGCGGCTGGCGATGTTGATGAGGATGCCGGTGGCCGCCATGATGATGACCAGCGACGACCCGCCGAAGGAGATGAACGGCAGGGGGATGCCGGTCACCGGCAGCACGCTGATCACCGCCCCCATGTTGATGACGGCCTGGCTGGTGATCCAGCACACGCAGGCCACCCCGAGCAGCGATCCGAAGCGGTCCGGGGCTCGGCTGGCGGCCCGCAGCCCGTACCAGGCGAAGGCGAAGAACAGGGCCACCACCACCAGGGTGCCGACCAGGCCGGTCTCCTCGCCGATGACCGAGAAGATGAAGTCGGTGTGAGGGTTGGGCAGCAGACCCCACTTCTGGTGGCCGTTGCCCAGCCCCAGGCCGAGCAGGTGGCCGTTGCCCAGCCCGACCAGCGACTGCACCACCTGGTAGCCCGAGCCGTTGCGGTGGGCCAGCGGGTTGATGAACGACAGCAGCCGGGCCCGCCGGTACGACTGCGACAAGGCGGCGCCGGCGCCCACCACGGCGGCCACCGCCATGGTCTTGAGCACCGTGGCCCGCGGGACGCCGCCGGCGAAGAGCAGGCCGAAGGCGATGCAGGTGAGGACGATGGCGGTGCCCATGTCGGGCTGCACCAGCACCAGCAGGCCCGCCACGCCCAGCACCAGCATCAGCGGCAGGGTGACGGCGCCGAACCGGTCGACCAGCTTGGCCCGCCGGCTCAGCAGGTCGGCGGCGAACACGGCCAGGGCCAGCTTCATCAGCTCCGACGGCTGGATCCGGATCAGGCCCAAGCCGATCCAGCGGCTGGAGCCTCCCGACGACACGCCGACACCGGGGACCAGCACGGCCAGCAGCAGCACGGTGGTGCCGGCCAGCAGCGGCAGCCGCAGTCGGCGCCAGCGCTCGTAGGGGAAGCGGGAGGTGACGGCCAGGGCGATGGCGCCCAGCACCATCCACAGCACCTGGCGCTCGAAGATGGTCCACACCGACCCGTAGTCCACCAGCGAGGTGTAGGCCGAGGCGGACAGCACCATCACCAGGCCGACGGCGCAGAGGATGCCCACCAGGACCAGCAACGCGGCGCGGGTGGAGATCCGGTCGCGCCGCCGCTCGACGGCGGCGGGGCCGGGGGCCGCTGCCCCACCGTTGAGCAGCCGCAGGTGGGTGGCGGGGCGGGCCGACCCCCCGGGGGGCGCCGGCGCCGGGCGGCTCACGACCCGGCTCCGACGACGGCGGCGACACAGCGGGCGAAGTCGTCGCCGCGCTCGCCGTAGGAGCGGTACCAGTCGAACGAGGCGCACGCCGGTGACAGCAGGACGGCGTCGCCGGGCTTTGCCGCGTCGGCCGCCAGCTGCACCGCCTCGGGCATGGAGCCGGCCTCGGTGACGGGGCAGACCCCGGCGAAGGCGGCGCGGACCTCGGCGGCGGCCTCACCGATGGCCACCACCGCCCGCAGGCGACGGCCGGCCTGGCCCAGCACGGCGAGGTCGAGCCCCTTGTTGCGACCGCCGGCGATGAGGACCGCCGAGTCGAACCCTTCGAGGGCGGCCAGCACCGCTCCGGGGGTGGTGGCCTTCGAGTCGTCGTAGTACCGCACCCCTCTAGCCTCGCCGACCAGCTGCACGCGGTGGGGGAGCCCCTCGAAGTCGAGCAGCGCCCGCCGGCACCCCTCGACGCTGGCTCCGGCGGCCCGGGCGGTGGCCAGGGCGCACAGGGCGTCGGCCAGGTCGTGCGGAAGCCGCCGGGGCAGCTCGTCGACGCCGGCCACGGTCTCCTCACCGGGGCCGACCAGCCGCCCCTGGTGCACCCGCCACTGGCCGTGGCTCAGCCCGAAGTGGACCACGGTCGCGCCCCGCCCGGCGGCGGTGGCGGCCGCCGCCGCCACCACCGGGTCCTCGCCGTTGGCCACGGCCACGTCGCCGGGGCCGCTCTGCGCCCACAGGCGCGCCTTGGCCTGGCGGTAGTGCTCCACCGTCGGATGCCAGTCGAGGTGGTCGGGGCTGAAGTTCAGCCAGGCGCCGACGGCGGGGCGGAAGCACCGGGTCAGCGCCAGCTGGAAGCTCGACACCTCGGCCACCAGCACCTCGGCGTCGCCGCCGGCGGCCTCGACCAGCGGCAGGCCGATGTTGCCGGCGGCGACGGCGGCGATGCCCGACGCCTGCAGCATGGCGGTGACCAGGGTGACCACCGTCGTCTTGCCGTTGGTGCCGGTGATGGCCACCGTCGGGACCCGGCTGCGGCGCCAGCCGAGCTCGACCTCGCCGATGAGCGGCACCCCGCCGGCCACGGCGAACAGCGGGTGGCTGGCCGGCACGCCCGGGCTGACGACGACCTCGTCGGCCCCGGCGACCAGGCGGCCCAACCGTGTCGGGTCGGGAGCCTCCACCAGCTCCAGGCCCAAGGCGGCGGCCGCCTGGCGCACGGCCGGGGTGGGGGCGTCGTCGACGGCCACCACCTCCGCCCCGTCGCGGCGCAGGTGGGCAGCCGCGGCCCGGCCGCTGACCCCCAGCCCGACGACCACCACCCGCCGCCGCTCACCGGCAGCGGGGGCCGGCGGCCCTCCGGCGCTGGGCGCCGGGGACGCTGGTGCGGTGCCCGCCGAAAGGTGGCTGGCCGTCATGGGGTCAGTGCACGCCCTTGGCCGGGACGCTCAGGAAGTCGGCGTAGAAGATGCCCAGACCGAGTGCGGCGAACAACCCGGCGAGGATCCAGAAGCGGACGATGACGGTGGTCTCGGGCCAGCCGGCCAGCTCGAAGTGGTGGTGGAGCGGCGCCATGCGGAACACCCGGCGGCCGAAGACCCGGAAGCTGACGACCTGGATCACCACCGACAAGGTGACCACCACGAACAGCCCGCCGATGACGACCAGCAGCAGCTGCACGTTCATGGCCAGGCACAAGGCGCCCATGGCGCTGCCCAGCGCCAGCGAGCCGGTGTCCCCCATGAAGATGCGGGCCGGGGCCGCGTTCCACCACAGGAAGCCGAGGCAGGCGCCGGCCAAGGCGACGGCCACCAGCGCCAGGTCGAGGGCGGGGGCCACGTGGTAGATCGAGAAGTGCCGGAACTGCCAGTAGCCGATGACGGCCAGGACGGCGAAGCCGAAGGTGGCCGAGCCCGAGGCCAGCCCGTCGAGCCCGTCGGTGAGGTTGACGGCGTTGGAGCTTCCCACCAAGATGAGCACGGCCAGCACCGCCCATCCGACGGAGCCGAGGTCGACACCGGTGGAGCTCCACCGGGTGAACGACAGATGGGTGTTGATGTGGGCCCAGCGCTCGGCGGCCACGGCGAACCCGATGGCCACCACCAGCTGGGCGGCCAGCTTGCCCCGTTTGTTGAGCCCCAGGCTGCGCCGGTGGCGGACCTTGATCCAGTCGTCGACGAAGCCGATGGCGCCGTAGGCCACGGCGGTGGCCACCACCAGCACCCCGGCCGGTCGGAACGGGACGTCGGCCAGGTGGGCCACCAGGTAGCCCACCACCACCGCTCCCAGCATGGCCAGGCCACCCATGGTGGGGGTGCCGGCCTTGGCCAGGTGCATCTCGGGGCCGTCCTCGCGCACGTGCTGGCCGATGCGGTTGCGGGCCAGCCAGCGGATCAGCAGCGGGGTGGTGAGCACGGCGACCCACAGCGCCATGCCCCCCGCCAGCATCAGGCTGATCATGCGACGCCGCCATCGCTCGGGCGGCCGCCCAGCAGCTCGGCGGCCACCTGGCGGTCGTCGAAGGCGGTCACCTGGCCGCCGACCTCCAAGGTGGTCTCGTGTCCCTTGCCGGCCAGCAGCACGACGTCGCCGGGGCGGGCGGCGGCCAGCGCCCGGGCGATGGCGGCCCGCCGGTCGGGCTCCACCACCACCGCCGAGGCCTCGCCGACGCCGGCCAGGATGTCGTCGATGATGGCGCCGGTGGCTTCGCTGCGGGAGTTGTCGGCGGTGACCACCACCAGGTCGGCGCCGGCGGCGGCGGCGGCGCCCATGGCCGGACGCTTGTCCCGGTCGCGGTCGCCGCCGCAGCCGAACACCACCACCACCCGGTGGCCGGCGGCCAGGATGCGGGCGCTGGCCAGAGCGACGGCCAGCCCGTCGGGGGTGTGGGCGTAGTCGACCACCACCGAGTAGGGGGCCGGCCCCGGGACCGGCTCGAAGCGCCCCGGCACCGGTCGGGCCGTGCCCAGGCCGGCGGCGGCCTGCTCCTCGGAGAGGCCGAGCACGACGGCGGTGGTGGCGGCGGCGACGGCGTTGGCCACGTGGTAGGCGCCGATCAGCGGCAGGTGCAGGCGACGGCCGCGCCAGGTGAGGTCGGTGCCGCCGGCGCTGACTTGGACGTCGGTGGCGTCGACCGGCGAGTAGGCCGTCACCGGCAGGGTGGTCAGCTCGGCCAGGCGCCGACCCCAGGGGTCGCCGACGTTGACGACGGCGGCCCGGGCGTGCTCGTCGGTGAAGAGGGTGGCCTTGGCGGCGAAGTAGGACTGCATCGTGCCGTGGTAGTCGAGATGGTCGTGGCTGAGGTTGGTGAAGACGGCCACGTCGAAGCGGAAGCCGTCCACCCGGGCCTGCACCAGGGCGTGGGAGGACACCTCCATCACGACGGTGTCGATCCCTGCGCTGCGGGCCTCACCGAGGCGCCGCTGCAGGTCGGGCGCCTCCGGGGTGGTGCGCGCCCCGTCGAGGGTACCGAGGCCCACCGCCCGCCGGCCAGCGCCGGCCAGCAGGTCGGCCAGCAGCCGGGTGACGGTGGTCTTGCCGTTGGTGCCGGTGACCCCCACCAGGCTCAGCCCCTCGGCCGGATGCCCGTGCAGGGTGCAGGCGGCCAACGCCATGGCGTGGCGGGCCTGGCCCGGGGCCACCACCGCCTGGGGGACCGGCAGCGGCAGCGGTCGTTCCACCAGCAGGGCGGCGGCGCCGGCGGCCACCGCGGCCGGGGCGTAGTCGTGACCGTCGCGTCGGGTGCCGGGCAGGCAGCAGAACAGGGCTCCGGGGGGCACGGCCCGGCTGTCGAAGGCGACGGCGGTCACCTCCGTGGCGGCCAGGTCACCTCTGGTGCCGGTGAGGTCGACGTCGTTGAGCAAGCGGTCCATGCGCACGGTGAGCGGTGGCCGGACCGGCTCACGGAGGGCCCGTGGCGGCGGTGGCCGTGGCGGCGATGGTACCTGTCGCGCCGCGGCCCCTCCGACGGTTCGCCCCCGGGTCGGTGGTCACCCAGGCCGCCGTCGTCGCCCCCGCTGGCCGCGGGGTGCTCTGGGTGGTGCCGGCGGAACCCCCGGAGCCCGACTGGTTGGTGGCGGGCGTGATCGGCAGCTGGGGGGCGCTGCCCGGCGCCGGGTACGGGACCGGCTGGGCCGGCACCGTGCTGTTGCCGCCGTCCGGCGACGGGGGCACCCCGTAGCGGTGCAGGGCGTAGCGCATGATCTGGGCGAACACCGGGGCGGCGGTGCTGCCGCCGTAGATGGTGGTGGGCTGCTTGAGCATCACCACCGCCGACAGCTGGGGGCTCTCGGCCGGGGCGAACCCGGCGAAGGAGGCGTAGAAGGCGCCGGGGACGTACCCGGGATGGTTCTTGCGGGGGACGTTGGAGGTGCCGGTCTTGCCGGCCACGGTGTAGCCGGGGATGCCGGCCAGCGGCGCGGTGCCGGTGGGCGACACCACCTGCTCCATCATCGAGGTCAGCTCGGCGTCGGCGGAGGCAGCGATGACCCGGTGGGTGGGGGTCTTCGGCAGCCGCTGCACGGTGCCGTCGGGCTCCACCACGGCCCGCACCAGCCGGGGCGGCACGAACACCCCGCCGTCGGCCACCGCGTTGAACATGTCGAGCAGCTGCTGGGCGTTCACGGCGTCGACCTCGCCGATGGGGGTGGAGGCGATGGTGGTGGGGTTCCACTGCGACAGCGGCAGCACCAGACCCGGCGAGGAGCCGGGGAAGTGCAGCCCGGTCGGCTTGCCGAAGCCGAGCTTGGCCACCTGCGCCGCCAGCCGGTTGGCGCCCAGCTGCTGGGCGATGTGGATGGTGCCGAGGTTGGACGACTGGGCCAGCACCTCGGTGGCCGACAGCGTCTCGGTCGGATGGCTCTCGGCGTCGTGGAAGGTCCAGCCGTCGATCACCTCGGAGGGCGGGATGGTGATGGGGGTGGTGGGGCTGATGATCCCGTCCTGGAGGGCGGCGGAGAAGGTGACCAGCTTGAACACCGACCCTGGCTCGTAGACCTGGGTCAGGGCCAGGTTCGACGGGGCCTGGGTGACCGTGCCGGTGGCGGGATCGTTGACCAGGTTGGCCATGGCCAGGATGTCGCCGGTATGGACGTCCATGACGATGGCGATGCCGCTCTTGGCCTTCGTCTTGGCGATCTCGGCGCCGAGGGCCTGCTCGGCGACGTACTGCAGCGGCTGGTCGATGGTGAGCTCGATGCCGCGGCCGGGGTGGGCCCCTCCCCCGCTGGTCGGCGCTCCCGGGATCGGCACCCCCGAAGGCGACACGGTGAGGGTGGTGGAGCCGGACGTGCCGGTGAGCAGGTTGTTGTACTCGTACTCGAGCCCGCCTTGTCCCTGGCCGGCGGCGCCCACCGATCCCAGCACCGACGAGGCCAGCTGGCCGCCGGGGTAGATGCGCTTGTCGCCGGGCTGCAAGGTGATGCCCGGCAGGTGCAGGGCCAGCACCTTCCTGCCGGTGGCCTGCGACAGCTGGCGGGCCAGCACCACGTAGCCGCGGTGGGAGGCCAGCTGCGGCTCCAGGCTGGCCAGGCTGGTGCCCAGCAGCGGGGCCAAGGCGGCGGCGACGGCGCGGGGGTGATGGACGAGCAGGGGGTCGCCGATGACGTTGTCGGTGGGCACGGTCATGGCCAGCACGGCCCCGTTGCGGTCGTAGATGCCGCCGCGCAGGGCGGGCTGCGCCTCGGTGGCGGTCACCTCGGCGGCCCCGATGGCGGCGTAGCGGTGGGCCTCGAAGCCCTGGACCAGGATCAGCCGTCCGGCCAGCACGGCGAAGACGGCGGCGATGACGAGCCGCATCGCCGCCACCCGGCTCGACACCGCTGGCCGGCCGGTGCCGGATCCGCCCGGGCGGCTCCGTCGCGCCCGGCGGTCTCCCCCGGGCCGTTCGAAGCCGCGGCCAACCGGCGTCGGCCGCCGTGCGGCGAAGCGCGGGCGGCCGGTGTGGGGTGTGCCAACCCCACGGCGGCGGGGCGACCCGCCGCCTCGCTCCCCCGGCCCCGTCACCGGCTGGGGCCCGAGCGGCTGCTCGGGCGGGGCGCGGACCTCCGATGGGTGGTGGTGGTGTGACGGGCCGAGCCGGAGCCGGCGGCTTTGGAGGCTGCGGTGCCCGAGCCGGTCGTCGCCGAGGGGGCAGCCGGCGCGGAGCCGGCACTCGAGGCGCCCGAGCCGGCGGACGGCGCCGACAGGTCCACCTGGGGCAGGTCGCTGACCTTGGTGGGTGGCACCATGCCCTGCTGCTGGGCTCGTGCCACGATGCTGGCCGGGTTCTCGAGCTCGGCGACGCGCAGCTCCAGAGCGCGCTGGGTGCTGCGCTCGCTCTGCAGGATCTGCTGCAGCCGGGTGAGGCGGACCTGGCCCTGGGTGAGGTAGGCGTGGGCGCCGACCACGGCCAGCAGGCTGCCCACGACCAACACCACGGCGACGACCAGGGCAGGGCGGCCACGGCCCCGGCGCCGCCGAGCGCCGGTCTGGACCAGGCGCAGCGGGGCGCGCCGCGGCGGGCGAGCCGGAGCTCTCCGGGGGGCGACGGCGCCACGCGCAGTGGCGGCGGTGACGGCCATCAGCGCTCCCCGGTGCCGGGCGCCACCCACTCCAGGGCCCGCAGCCGGGCGCTCTCAGACCGGCGGTTGGCGGCGACCTCCGCCGGCGAGGGCCGGCGGGCCCCGCGAAAGACGAGCCGGCCGGCGGGAACCGCGCCGCAGACGCAGGGAAGGCCTGGCGGGCACTGGCACCCACCGGTCACTGCCTCGGCCAACGCCGCCTTCACCAGGCGGTCTTCCCCCGAATGGTAGGCGATGACCACCAGCCGGCCACCGGGGCGCAGCAGGTCGACGGCGCGGGGCAAGGTGTCGGCCAGCACCTGCAGCTCGTCGTTGACGGCGATGCGCAGCGCCTGGAAGACCCTGCGGGCCGGGTGGCCGCCGTGGCGGCGGACGGCGGCGGGCAGGGCGTCGCGCACGACGTCGGCCAGCTGGCCGGTGGTGCGCAGGGGCCGGGCGGCCACCACCGCTCGGGCCAGGCGCCGGGCGAAGCGTCCCTCGCCGTTGGCGGCGAACAGCCGGGCCAGCTCGGCCTCGGGCAGCTGGTTGGCCAGGTCGGCGGCGGTGCGGGGATCGTCGGGATCCATGCGCATGTCGAGCGGGGCGTCGTGGCGGTAGGAGAAGCCCCGCTCGGCCCGGTCGAGCTGGGGGGAGCTCACCCCCAGGTCGAGCAGCACCCCGCTGAGGGCGGTGACCCCGGCGTCGGCCACGGCGTCGGCCAGGTGGTCGAAGCGGGCCCGGATCACGGTGGCCCGCGGCCCGAAGGGCGCCAGGCGGGCGGAGGCGGCGGCGACGGCGACGGGGTCGCGGTCGAGCCCGAGCACCGACAGGTGCGGGTGCGAGGCCAGCACGGCGGCGGCGTGGCCACCACCGCCCACCGTGCCGTCGACCAGCAGGCCTTCGGGCACCGGGGCCAGCAGCTCCACCACCTCGTCGACGAGCACCGGCTGGTGGGAGAAGTCCGAGTCCATCCGCAGCCCCTCGACTGGCGCTACGCCAACGGGACGGGGTCCCGGCTGCACCGGCTGGAAGAGGGCGGAGGAGGTGTCTTCCACCGAGCCAGTCGAGAGGCTGCGCATGGGCCTGGATCTGAGCTTGCGGTTGCGTCCGGCGGCGTCGCTGGGGTCGTCGCTCCTGTGGTCGCTCCTGTGGTCGCTCAGTCGAGCGTGCCGGAGACCAGCCGCTGCTCCTCGGGAGCCACCTTCTCCTCCCAGCGCGTCGGGTCCCACAGCTCGATCCGGTCGATGGCTCCGAGCACCAGGACGTCGCTGCTCAGGGCGGCGAAGTCCCGCAGCCGCGACGGCACGGCGATCCTCCCCTGGCGGTCGACCTCCACCTCGTGGGCGGTGGAGGCCCACATCCTCACCATGTTGCGATCGGCCGGGTTGTCCGCCACCCGCTGCTGCATCTCGGTCATCTGCACCTCGAACTCCTCGGGGGTCCACAGGGCCAGGCAGCCGTCGGTGTTTGGGGTCAGGAACCCGTGGTTGGGCTCCTCGGCGCGAAACGGGGCCCGGAACTTCGACGGGAGGATGAGTCGCCCCTTGTCGTCGAGCGAGTGCTCGTACCTCCCGAAGAACCTCGCCATCCACCCGAGCTCCGACCATTCGCCCCACCAGCAGGGTTACTCCCTTTCGCCCCACTTCGCACCACAGTACGCCCCACCACCCCACCGGTCAACCACCCGACGCCCGTTGGGCGGCGCTTCGGCTCAGCCCGGCGCCACGAGCGCCCACCGGAGCGCACCAGGAGTGGCTGCCGCCCTGAGGCGGGGGATCGCGGCGTCACGGCGGATGGCGGGCCTATCGCCACCGGGACTCCCGGGCCTTCTGGTGGGGCCAGGTGGAGCGCCGGTCGTCGTCGACGCCCCGCCCGCAGGTGCGGCTCGTGGTGGATCCGGTCTCGCCGCGGGGGTCAGTCGGTGGGCCGCGGTGTCCGCATGCACGAGGATGGCTGATCGCCTCGCGCCCCAGACCGCTGCTCGCCGGGCATCCCGCGTCAGCTCGAATCGTCGTCCTGCCATGCGGCGCGGCGGCCGCCGATCAGGCCCGTGAACGGCTCGACATGCGGCGGTGTGGTCCGATCGAGATCTGCTGATCGACCTGGCTCCAGCCCAGCCAGGCCCTGTCCCCGCGAGGTCCAGAGCGGCCCGAGCAGGGTGCTCGATCGCCCGCCGCGAGGCATGCGCTCGGGTGGTCCCGGGGGGTGTGGAGCCGTTGTCACACCCCTGATCAATGCTGTTCGGCAATGAGCTTGGCTGGGTGGGCTGAGACCCGACGCATCCATCCCGAGACTGCCTTTCGCTGG
>JAJZNB010000206.1 GCA_021848085.1 Actinomycetes bacterium | reverse complement strand
ACCGGCTGGTTCAACGGCTTGCCCCCCATCGACCCGTAGCTCAAGGCGTTGCCATAGGGGTAGACGTTCCCGTGGGAGCCGAGCAGCCAGTAGCCGCCGACGCCGCCACTGGACTGGCCCTGCACGACGAACCAGTCGGACATGACGTAGCCCGAGGGCCCGTAGGCGGCGAAGTCAGCGGCGAACTGGGAGCCGCTGACGGTGATGGTGGCCGACGAGCCGATGATGGCGACGCTGTCGACCCGGCCCCCGTATTCGCCATAGCCGTTGCGGGCCTTCACCGTGACGCTCTGCAGCGTGCCGGTGGAGGGGAAGGTTGCCTCGATGGCGGCCACCGGGATCGCGACCTGGTACTGGTGGTAGGGGTTGCAGACCTGGGGGGTGCACACGGCGTCGCCGGCATCGGGCACGGCGGCGAAGGTGCCCGGGGCGGTGTAGCCGCCGGTGGACGCCGAGTATTCGGTGCGGGCGACGCTCCCGTCGGGGAGCAGCACCACCTGTCCGGCGGTGTCCTCGGCGGCCAGGTTGTCGGTGGCGTTCTCGAAGGCGATCCCCGGATAGCTCTGGCAGGCGGTGCTGTCGCAGATGTCGGCGTAGCCGCCGTAGCCACCGGGCGAGCTGGCCGCGTAGGAGCGGGTGGCCACCACCTGCGCCTCGGTCGACTGGAACCCCCAGGGGAGCCCCTGAGGCGGGTTGGGCGGGCTGTCGGGGCCGTTGAGGGTGCCCCAGTCCCCGGGGGACTCCGCCGCGGCCGAGTCGGCCACGTACTGCTCGAGCGGGACGGTGTTCACGGTGCGGTTGTCGCCGTTGGAGCTCTGGGTCACATAGACGCTGCCTCGCAGGTAGGACGCGCCGTGGTTGGCGGTGGGACACAGTTCCAGGACCTGCTGGGGGGTGGCAACCTGAGGGAACGGCGCCGGGGTGACGGGGGCGGCGCTGAGCGCCACGTTCTGGTAGGTGGGGGTGGCGGGCCAGCCCGTCGTGCCGCCGCCGCAGCTGCCGCTCAGGTAGACGTCGCCGTCGAAGACGTCGCCTTGGGTCCCCGACACCGGCACCAGCTCAGCGGCGGTGCCGGCGGGGATCTGGTGGCCGCCGATCGTGTAGGGCACCGCTGCGGTGACGATGGGCCACAGCTCGTTGCCGGGGCTGCCGGCCAGCCAGGTGAGCGACACCCGTACCTGGGACGACTCCGGATTGGAGGTGGGGATCTGGCCCAAGGTGGTCGTGCCGCCGTCGGCCAGCGTTCCGTAGTAGTGGTGCAGGATGTGCTGGTACGTCCAGCCGTCGAAGGCGTAGCCGAGGGCGCCGTACTGCCCCATGCCGCGGCCGTGGCCAAACCCGTTGGCGGTGAGGGTGACGGTGCCCGACGGGTAGGCGGCGGCTGGCGCGGCGGGTGCCACGGCCAGGACGCTGCCTGCTCCGACCGCCATGACGACCGCGCCCAGCAGGCGCGTCAGGCCACGGCGGGGCCGTCGCCCCGGCGCGGGGCGTCCGTGGAGGTGACGGTGGATCACGGTAGGCAGACGCTAGCCAAGCGCGAACGCCCACACAGTCAATGACGGGACAACGGCAGGCACCGCGCCGGCGGCGCGCCAGAGCACCGCGCCGGCGGCGCGCCAGAGCACCGCGCCGGCGGCGCGCCAGAGCACCGCGCCGGCGGTCGGGTCAGAGCACCGCCCCGGCGGCCACCCGGGAGGCGACGTGCTCGACGAAGCGGCCGTAGCGCTCGATGATGGTCGGCCAGCGGAAGTGGCGGTCCACGTAGCGCCGGCCACGGTCGCCGAGCCGGCGCCGCAGGTCGGCGTCGGCCAGCAGCCGGTCGAGGACCACCTCGAACTGGGCGTAGGACTCGAAGACCAGCCCGCCACCTGAGCGCTGGCAGTGCTCGGCGGTCGCCGCGCAGCGGCCGTTGACCAGCACCGGCCGTCCGGTGCTGAAGGCCTCCAGCAGCACCAGGGAGAACGACTCGTGCGGCGAGGGGTTGACCAGGGCGGTGGCCTGGCGCAGCAGGGACCACTTGTCGGCTTCGTCGACCGGTCCGGTCACCACCACGTCGGGATGAGCTGGAGGTTGGGCGGTCACCGGTCCGGCCAGCACCAGGGCCAGCGGCCCGGGCCGGCGCTCCTTGTAGGCGGCGAAGTAGCCGGCCAGCATGGTGGTCCCCTTGAACCCGTCGACCCGGCCCAGGCACAGCAGGTAGGGCCGATCGCCGACGCCGGCCACCTCGGCGGGGTGCCGGCCGGGGCCCAGGTCGGGGCCCGGCTCGTCGAAGCCGAGCCCGAGGACCACCTGGGGCGTCTGCGCCACCGGGAACAGGCGCTGCACCAGGTCTCGTTCGCCCCAGGTGTGGAAGACCAGCCCGGCGGCGCCGGTCATCGGGCGGCGGTAGACCGGCAGGTGCAGGGCTGGCTCGTCGTGGGCGGCAGGGTGCAGCAGGGCCCGCCGGCCCACGGCCGGCAGGCCGCGCACGGTGGTGGTGTAGAGGTAGGGGTAGAAGGCGAACAGGTCGCGCCGGCCTGCCGCCGCGGTGTCCGCCAGGGCGTCGACCAGGTGGGGGCAGCCCGGGCCCTGCAGCTCCACGAACCGGTCGGCTTCGTGGAGGGTGGCGGCGCCGGGGGCCGACAGCACCCGTTCGGAGTAGGGGAAGAACTCGACGGGGCGCCCCGACGACGAGGCGAAGCGGTGGACGACCACCCCGTTGATGGTCTCGTCCCCCTCCGGGTATTCGTCGGCCCAGGTCATGTGGTCGCGGGCGCAGGTGGTGAAGATCTCCACCGACCAACCCAGCTGGGCCACCAGGCGTTCGGCCAGCATCCGGGCGGCCATCTCGGCGCCGCCGACGATGTCGAGCCCGTAGCGGGGGACGACGAAGGCGTGGTTCACGCCCAGCGCGTCCTGGTCGCGGCGGCGGCGCGCGCCATCCAGCTGTCGAGGACGGCGGCCATGGCGGCTCGGGTCCGGGGCAGGGCGAAGTGGGCCAGCCGGCGGGCGGCGGCGGCGGCCAGCACCCGGCGCAGCGCGGCGTCACCGGCCAGACGGTGCACGGCGGCGGCCAGGGCCGCCGGGGTCCGGTCGTGGACCAACAGGCCGGCAGGGCCGAGCGTCTCGGGGACGGCCGCGGCGGCATGGGCCACCACCGGCAGGCCGTGGTGCAGCGCCTCGAGCAGCGGGACGCAGAACCCTTCGTGCTCCGAGGCACTCACCAGCACGTCGGCGCCCTGGTAGTGGGCCACCAGCTGCTGGTGGGTGATCCCGCCGGTGATGGTGACGGCCGAGCCCAGGCCCAGGGCGTCGACGTAGCGGGCGACGGCGTGGGCGTAGGAGGCGACGACCGGGCGCCCCACCAGGGTCAAGGTGGCCTGCGGGTCGTAGAGCTGGCGGTGGACGGCCAGCGCCGCCACCAGGCGGTGCTGGGCCTTGTGGGGGGCGAGCGCGCCGACGAACAGCCAGCGGGTGCCGGTCCCGGCCCAGCGCGGGGTCGGGCGCCGGGCCAGCTCGGCGGCGGTGTCCGCGTCGGGCTCCACGTCGAGGTCGGCGAAGTCGATGAGCACCGGCGCCACCGCCGTGTGGTCGAAGCCGTGCCGGCGCAGGTCGGCGACGTTGAAGCGCGAGTCGCCGATGCCGAGCTGGGCCAGGCGGGCCAGCTGGGAGACCTGCACCTGGGCCGAGCGCAGCGCCAGCATGGTGCTGCGGTCCCAGCGCCGGAAGAACCCGGCGGGGGTGAGGTTGTGGTAGTCGACGGCGATGGGCTCGCGCCGTCCGATGAGCCAGTCGGCGATGGGCGACGGTGACGACAGCTGGTAGATGAGGAAGCGGTCGGGACGCGACGGGCCGCGCAGCTCGTGCAGGAGCCGGACCCGGTGCTCGAGGTCGGGGTGCACGGCGGTGGCGAAGACCTCGGAGGGGTGGCCCCGGTCGCGCAGCAGCCGCTGCAGCTGCAGGGTGTGGTTGGTGGTGGCGTCGCCGGGGACGACCGACGGCACCAGCTGGTGGACGGCGGGCAGGCTCACGGGCTGGTCTTCCAGCTGGGCTGGCCGGGCAGCAGCTCGGCGTTGACCAGGCCCTGGCGCACCTGGTCCACCAGGGCGGCGGAGCAGGCGGCCAGGTCGAAGGCGCCCAGGCGGCGCCGGCCCGCCGCGGCCAGTCGCCGCCGCCGGCCGGGGTCAACCAGCACCTGGTGGACGGCGGCGGCGAAGCCGGCCGGTGACTTGTCGTCGACCACCACACCGCCGCGGCCCACCGTCTCGGGGACGGCCGACGACCGGTAGGCGACGATGGGCAGCCCGTGGTGCATGGCTTCGAGCAGGGGGAAGCAGAAGCCCTCGTGGTCCGAGGCGCAGGTGAAGACGTCGGCTCGACGGTAGGCGGCGGCCAGCTGGTCGTGGGTGACGGTGCCGGTCAGCTCCACGGCGTCGGCCAGGTCGAGAGCGTCTACCAGCCGGCGCACGGCGTCGGTATAGGCAGGGTGTCCGTGTCCGCCGACCAGCTGCAGGCGGGCGGCGGGGTCGTAGACCCGCCGGTAGGCGGCCAGGGCCTTGACCAGGTCGTGGGCGGCCTTGTTGGGGGCGAGGCGCCCGACGAACAGCCAGCGGGCGCCGCCGCCCTGCGCCGGCGCGTCGGCCGGCGCAGGCGGCGGATGGGCGGCGCCGAAGGTGGCCACGTCGACCAGCGGGGGGCTGACGGCGGTGGAGGCGTAGCCGGCCCGATCCAGGTCGCGCCGGTTGAACGACGACACGGCGATGGCGTGGAAGGTGCGGTGGACCAGGCGGTGCAGCTGCACGTGCCCCCAGACGATGCCGTCGACCAGGCCGGGGTCCCAGCGCCAGAAGAAGGCGGCCGGGGTGAGGTTGTGGTAATTCACCAGCAGCGGCTCGGGTCGCTCCAGCAGCATGTCGGCGATCTTGGACCCGATCGCCATCTGGTACAGCAAGGCGGTGCGTCCCGGGCGGCAGAAGGCGCCGAGCTCGTCGTAGAGGTGGACGTCGCCGGCGAAGTCGTCGTCGTGGTGCTCCACGAACAGCTCCGACTCGAAGCCGGCCTGGCGCAGGGCCTGGCGAACCTGCAGCGTGTGAGCGCCGGCGGCGTCACCGTGACGCAGGGTGGGCAGCAGCTGGTGCACGACCAGCGCCGGGGCCATGTCAGCGGGTGACGCCCGTCGTCGGGACGGGCAGCGCCTCGTCGGCGGCGACCGCCACCGCCTCCTCGACAGCCTGCAGCAGCCGCCGGCGCCCGGCGTCGAGGCTGAAGTCCTGGGCCCGGGCCTGCCCGGCGTCGGCCAGGGCCTGGCGCACCGCCGGCCGGGCCAGAACGTGGTGGACGGCCACGGCCAGGGCCAGGGCGCTGTGGTCGTGGAGCACGAGCCCGGCGCCGGCGAGGGTCTCGGGCACGGCCGCGGTGTCGCGGGCCACCACCGGCACGCCCAGGTGCATGGCTTCGACGATCGGCACGCAGAACCCTTCGTGCTGCGAGGCGCAGACGAAGACGTCGGCCACCTTGTAGTAGGCGGCCAGCTCGCCGGCACTGACCAGGCCCGGGATGTCGACGGCGTCCCCCACCCCGAGGCGCTGGGCGTAGCGGCGCAGGGCCCGCGGGTAGTCCTCGCCCAGGGCGGTGCCCACCAGGTGGAGGCGGGCGTCAGCGTCGAACAGCCGGCGGTGGACGGCGAGGGCCTTGACCAGCTCGTGCTGGGCCTTGTGGGGCGACAGGCGCCCGACGAACAGCCAGTCGCTGCCGCCGGCGCGGCGGGCGGCCCGCAGCCGCTGCTCGGCGGCGAGGTCCACGGCCCGCTCGAAGGAGGCCAGGTCGAACAAGGGGGGCACGACGGTGGTGTGGCGGTAGCCGACCTCGGCCAGCTCGGCGGCGTTGTAGGCCGAGTCGGCCAGGGCGAAGAAGCAGACGGGGGCCAGCTCGGCCAGCTGGCGACGGCCGAGCTCCACCTCGTCGCGCACCCACGGCGCCCACTGCTCGATCAGCGCCGCCGGGGTGATGTTGTGGTAGTCGAGCAGCTTGGGTTCGCGGCGCGCCGCGAACAGCTCGGCGGCCGGGGTGCCGATGGAGTGGTGGAACAGCCACCAGGTGCCCGGTTGGGGGGCGGGGTCGAGCTCGCGCAGCGGGCGGGCCTGGTCGCGCACCTCGGGCAGCACATCGATGGCCCAGACCTCCGAGCGGTAGCCGGCCTGGCGCAGCACGTCCCTGGTGTGCAGGACGTGGGTGCCGATGGCGTCACGTCCGGCGAACGACGGGACGATCTGGTCGATGCGGGAGGGGCGCACCTCAGGCGGCCGGATGCGGCCCGGCGGCGCCCGCCGTCGGCTTGCGAGCGATGACGGCGTAGCTGCCCGGGCCGCCGAAGAGCTGTTCGATCCGGGCCAGAGCGGCGTTGAGGGCGCCAGCCCCGGGCTGGTCGTCGGGGACGGCAGGCGCCGCCCAGCCGACCGGCCCCTCGAGCACCTCGGTGGTGTGCAGCCCGACCTGGTGAAGCAGGTGGGACCAGGTGGCGTGGTGCAGGGGGCGACCCGGGGCCAGGTCGCTTCCCACCGGTCCGGCCGCCGTGGCCCAGGCCGCCGGGCTGGTGCCGATGACCGCCACGACGCCGCCGTCGGCCACGGCGGTCTCCGCCCGGCGGGCCAGCTCGCGCCGGTCGGCCAGAGTCAGACGGTCCACGCAGCCCGACAGCACCACGCCGCGCAGCGACTCGGTGGCGACCGAGCGCAGATGGTCGAGGACGTCGTCACGGCGGACGTCGAGGCCGGCGGCGGCGGCGTCGTCGGCCGCCGCGCCGCCGGGGTCGATGCCGTAGGCGTCGACGCCCAGGGCGGCCAGGTGGCTCAGCACCGTGCCGTCGCCGCACTCGGCGTGCAGGACCCGGCGGTGACGCAGCGCCTCACCGTCGTCGGCGAAGGCGCGGCCGAGGCCGGCCAGGAAGGGGGTGGGGTCGACGCCGGGGACGGTCAGCTCGTCGCCCGGCAGTGGCGGTGGGGTCAACGCGCCCACCTCACGCTCGAGATCCTCGACCCGCTCGTCGAGCAGGTGCAGGACCCGCATGGTCGACGAGGAGAAGTGGTTGAGCTGGGTGACGACGTAGCTGACGAACCAGGCCTCGGCCTGCCACAAGGCGAAGCGGACGGCGCCCTTGGCCGTGCGGCGCGACCCGATCGGGACCTTGACGTCGAAGTAGGCGGAGCGGTCGGCGAGCTTCAGGGCTTCGGTGAAGTGGTCGTCGCCGGTGCCCGTCGGGGTGAAGCGGGCGAAGAGCTCGTCGAGCTTGCGCTCGAAGCTGGGCGGGAAGTCGCCGGCGGCCCGGCGGCGGCGGACCTCGACCTCGATGTCCCGCTGCACCGCAGCCAGCAGGGCGGCGGCGTCCTCCTCGGTCTCCTCGACGCCGGTGTCTCGGGCCGGGGCGTCCTCTGCTCCGCCAGCGCCCTCGGTGCGCCGGGCACCGAGGGCCACCAGGCCGGGCCCCGGGTCGCCGCTGGGGGCCGCCGGGCCGCCGGTGGGGGCCGTCGGGTTGTCGTCGCTCGTCAACGGATCTCCTGTCGGCGCTGTCCCGGGCGCGCCGGGAGGGGCGGAAACGGCAGCGCAGCCTTGTGGCGTGGCCCGGGCACCGACGGCTCGGATCTCCCTCAGGCGGGGCTGGCCGACCGGATGTCGGCGTGCAGGGCCATGGCCACCAGGCCGGTGGCCTGACCCGGGTTCATCACCTCGAACCGAGCCTCCTGCTCGCGCCAATCATAGACGGTCCCTCCGGTGCGGTTCCGGATGCCGACGTTCAAGGTGAAGGCTCCGTCGAGCAGGGGCATCCCCTCGTAGAGGAAGTCGGCCACCCCCTCGCCGGGCATGGCGTCGAAGGGCTTGCCCATGATGTCGGTGTCGGAGGCGTAGATGAGGTTGCCTTCGAGGTCGTGCATCTCGATGGCGAACACCACGCCTTCCACCACCTCCGAGGCGTGGTACAGCACCCGGACCCGCAACGGCTCGCCGGTGATGATGTAGCGACGCTGGCCGGTGCCGGGATGGTCGAGCTCGATGGCGGTGACGTGGATGGGCTGCTGGGTCGGGGGCGGTGCCAGCTCGATGCGCTCGGCCACCGCCACCGGCTCGCCGCTGCGGGCGGCGCCGGACTCGAGCAGGTGCTCGCGGAACAGGCGGATGGCCTCACCGGCCGTGCCGATGCCCAGCATCTTCCCGTCGGCCAGCACCACGCCCCGGTCGCAGATGGCCCGCACCAGGTCGGCGGCGTGGGTCACGAACAGGATGGTTCGCCCCTCCTCCTGGAACTGCTTGATCCGCTCCAGGCACTTGCGCTGGAACTTCTCGTCACCGACGGCCAAGACCTCGTCGACCACCAGCACGTCAGGCTCCACGTTGACGGCCACGGCGAAGCCGAGCCGGACGTACATCCCCGACGAGTAGTACTTGACCTGGTTGTCGATGAAGTGCTCGAGCTCGGCGAAGGCGACGATGTCGTCGAAGCGCCGGTCGACCTCGCGGGTGGAGAGGCCCAGCAGTGAGGCGTTCAGGTAGATGTTCTCGCGCCCGGACAGCTCGGGTTGGAAACCCGCCCCCAGCTCCAGCAGGGCGGCGAGCTGGCCTCGGACCCGAACCTCGCCCTTGGTCGGCTGCAAGATGCCCGAGATGCACTTGAGCAGCGTCGACTTCCCCGAGCCGTTGCGGCCCAGGATGCCCACCGTCTCCCCTTCGGCGACCTCGAAGCCGATGTCGCGCAGCGCCCAGAAGTCCTCGTAGGTGGTCTGCCCGATGTGCAGCAGCCGCTCCTTCAAGGAGCTGTACTTCTCGTTGAACAGGCGGAAGCGTTTGGAGACGTCGTGCACCTCGACGGCGACGTTCGACACAGATCAGAGCTCCTCGGCGAAGTTCCCCTCGAGGCGGCCGAAGACCTTCATCGCACCGAGGAGCAGCACAAGTGACACGCCGAGCACGCCGAGGTCGCTGTAGAGGTACCACGTCGTCGGGTAGGTGGCCAGCACGGGCTGCGCCGTGTGGGTGACCGTGTTGATCGGGGTCATCTGGTTGTACAGCACCCGCTGGAAGGTCATGACCACCGGCGTCACCGGATTGAGGAAGTAGAGCCACAGGATGTGCCACTTGACCAGCCCGTTGTGGACCCGGCCGGAGAAGGCGTAGATGCCCGGCACGGCCCAGAACCAGGCCATCAGGATCACCTCGACCAGGTGCTGGGTGTCGCGCAGGTAGACGTTCACGGCGGAGAGGAACACCGCCAGGGCCGAGGTGAACACGATGATGGCGGCCAGCGCCGGCACCAGCAGCCACATGTCGGTCCAGGCCGGACGGTGCCAGAAGCCCAGCATGAACAGCACCAGCACGATGGCCTGGAACAGCATGAACATGAAGGCGGAACCCACGGCGGACAGGGACAGGATCTCGCGCGGGAACGACACCTTCTTGACGATGCCGCTGTTGCCGACCACCACGCCGGTGGCTCCCATCACCCCGGTCTGGAAGAAGTTCCAGACCAGCATGGCGCCGAACATGTAGATGACGAAGTTCGGGATGCCGTTGGGCAGGAACTTGGTGAACAGCACCCAGAACACGACCAGGGTCATGGCCGGGTTGAGCATCGACCACAGGAACCCGAGGACCGAGTTCTTGTACTTGACCTTGATCTCCTTGCGGACGAGGAAGGCGAAGAGCTCGCGCTGGCGCCACAGCTCGAGCAGGCGCTGGCGGAGGCTGACCCGGGCCGCCACCACGCGGGTGACCTTCGGTCCGCGGGCGGCGGCGACCTTGGCCCGCTCCTCGAGCAGCAACCGTCCCCCGGGGGTGCGCCCGTCCCCGTCACTGACCTCGGGACGCTCCGGCGCCAAGAGGTGTGCATCGGTGTGTAGATCCGTCAACCGGCTCGCTCCCTGTCCACGTTCGGCTGCCTGCGTCCCGGCCTCAGCCCGGGGTACGCGAGCTCGAATGTTCGATGACCGCGTCGATGAAGCCGTACTCCTTGGCTTCGTCGGCGGTGAACCAGCGGTCGCGGTCGGAGTCGGTCTCGATCCGCTCGACCGGCTGCCCGGTGTGGAAGGCGATGCGCTCCGCCATCATCCGCTTCAGGTACACGATCTGCTCGGCCTGGATGGCGATGTCGGCGGCCTGCCCCTGCATCTGCCCCGAGGGCTGGTGCATCAGGATCCGACTGTGGGGCAGGGCGTAGCGCTTGCCGGGGGTGCCGGCGCACAGCAGGAACTGGCCCATCGAGGCTGCCAGGCCGACGCAGATGGTGGAGACGTCGCAGCTGACGTACTGCATGGTGTCGTAGATGGCCAGCCCGTCGGTCACCGACCCACCAGGCGAGTTGATGTAGAGGGCGATGTCGCGCTCGGCGTCCTCGGCGGCGAGAAGCAGCAGTTGGGCGCACACCAGGTTGGCGACCGTCTCGTCGATGGCGCTGCCCAGGAAGATGATCCGCTCCTTGAGCAGGCGCTGGAAGACGTCGAACGAGGCCCCGTCGGAGCGGTTGGCGCTCCGCATGGTCGGCATCCCGACGGGACCGGCGGCTGACGGCACGATCACGCCGTTGGGCTGATCAGTGGACATGCCTGGAGGCTACCCGGGATCGGAGGCTTCAGGGTACGAGGGTGCGGGCGGGGAGACTCGAACTCCCACCCCCGAGGGGACCGGGACCTAAACCCGGCGCGTCTACCGGTTCCGCCACGCCCGCGGCGTGGGCCGACCCTAGCCGAGCGGGTCGGGTCCGGACCGGGCTGGGCCGGCGGAGCCGCCGCACCTGCGCCCCCAGCCCGGACGCACCCTCACTTGCGCAGGGCATCGATGGCCCCCTGCAGCGACTGGGCGTAGGCCTCGCTGGTGTAGGTGGCGCCGGACACCCCGTTGATGTTGGCGCTCTGGGCCGACATGGCCTGCTGGTGCAAGATGGTGATGGCGTACTGGGAGATCTGCTGGGAGCGGAAGTCGGCGTACTGCTGGTCGACGACGGCGATGCTGGCCAGGTGGGAGGCGGTGCCGGTGACCCGCACCCGCAAGATGCCGTAGCCGAAGTTCTCGCTGGGTCCGGTGACGGTGCGGGTGGTGCTGGCTCCCGCCGCCGGCGCCGGGCTCGCCGTGCTCCCAGCCCCGGCGCCGCCAGCACCAGCACTGCCCGCACCGGCGCTGCCCGAACCGGAGCCGACACCGCTGGTGGAGCCGCCGGAGCCGGAACCCCCCGAGCTCTTGGCCGGGGTCGCCGCCGGCTGCGCCGCCACGCCGGCGCCGACGATGGGTCCGGTGCCGGCCGCGGTGTGGAAGCTGAGCACCGCCCCCAGGCCGGCCGCCGTCGCTCCCAGCACCAGGTATGAACGCCTCACCACGGATGGTCTCCCTCTCTGCGCGCTTGGGGCGCGTCGGTTGCTTCGCATCGATCGGTTGCTCGGGGCACGGCGCCGACGGCGGGCTCAGAAGACGAACGCTTCATGGTGGATCTGCTCGTCGGGCACCCCGAGGATCCGGACGGCCTCGACGATCTCGTCGGTGAACCCGCTGGGCCCGCAGATGTAGACGTCGCGCTCCCCGGTGTCGGGCACCAGCTGGTGCAGGGCCCGGGCGTCGGTGCGCACGTCGTGGCGCGAACCGACCAGCTCGTGCAGCCGGCCCTTCAACCGGGCCACCAGGGCCTCGAGCTCCGGGCGGAACAGCACGTCCTCGGGGTTGGAGGCCCGCAGCACCACGTCGACGTCGACCCCCCGGGGCAGGTCCTCGAGCAGGGCCCGCAGGGGGGTGATGCCCACCCCGGCGGCCACCAGCAGCAGCCGGTCCGACCAGCGGGCGTGCTTGGTGAAGGCGCCGTAGGGGCCTTCGATGGCCACCCGGGTGCCAACCCTGATCCGGTGGACGGCGTCGCCGTGGTCGCCGACGGCCTTGACCGTCACCCGCAGGTAGGGCGGCTCGGGGAGGGCCGACAGCGAGTACGGGTGGGCCTGCCACCACAGCTCCCGGGTGAGGAAGCGCCACTGCAGGAACTGACCTCCCGACACCGCCAGGCGCTCCAGGTGGCGGCCGCGCACCACGATGGAGGCCACCCCGGGCGCCTCGTCGCGCACCTCGACCACCCGCAGCCCGTAGCGCAGGCTGCGGACCACGGGCAGCACCAGGCGGAACACCACCACCGGCACCACCGCCGCCAGCCACAGGGCCACCCACAGCTCCCGGGCCAGAGGATGCAGGATGAACGACTGCCCGTCGGCCAGCTGATGCGAGAAGCCCAGCGCCAACGCCAGGTAGGTGTAGAGGTGCACCACCCACCAGGTCTCGTAGCGCATGGCGCGGCGGACCTTGCGGTAGGAGGTGATGCCGGCCATCAGCAGCAGGCCCAGCGCCACCACGGCACCCAGCACGTCGGGATAGTGGCGGAGCAGCACCCCGACCTGGTGCCAGAAGCCCACCTTGGCCAGCTGGGCGTAGCCCACCGTCACCAGCACGGCGTGCAGCACCAGCAGCACCAGCGGCCAGCCCCCTACGCTGCGGTGCCAGCGGACCAAGGTGTCCTGTCCCACCGCCCGCTCCAGCACCGGGATCCGGGCCGTGAGGACCAGCGCCACCAGCAGCAGGTAGGTCCCCACCAGGCCGAACAGCTGGCCCAGGGCCGTCGCCACCCCGCCCGGGGCGCGCAGCGCGCCGACGCTGGTGGAGATG